>JBKOUQ010000165.1:0-13150 GCA_046723475.1 Candidatus Methylomirabilota bacterium | reverse complement strand
GTGCTGCGCTGGCGCGGGCGCGACGTCCGGCTCGAGGTGCCGCAGCCGGGGCTGCACAATCTCGAGAACGCGGCCGCCGCCACCTTGATCGCGCTGGAGCTCGGCGTTGCCGCCGCGGACGTCGAGCGGCTTCTCCCGCGCTTTCCCGGCGTCGCCCGCCGGTTCGAGCTGATCGGCGTCACGCGCGCCGGCATTCGCGTGATCGACGATTTTGCGCACAATGCCGAAAAGATCCGCGCCGCGCTGACGACCGCCCAGGCCGGCGCGCCGCGCGTCGTCGCCGTGTTCCAGCCACACGGATTCGGCCCGGCGCGCTTCCTGCGGGGCGAGCTGCGCGAGCTGCTTCCGGGGCTGCTGCGCGCGACCGACCGCTTGTGCTATGCGGAGATCTACTATGCGGGCGGCACGGTCGCACGCGATCTGTCGAGTCGTGATCTGGCCGCGGACATCGGCGCCGCGTACGCGGGAGACCACGCGGCCGTCATCCGCTGGGTGGCGGCCGAGGCGCGTCCCGGCGACACGGTGCTGCTCATGGGTGCGCGTGATCCGGAGCTGCCGCGGCTGGCGCGGGACGTCGCTGCGGCGCTGCGCTGAGCACCGTCCGCGGTCAACGCACCGAACGCAAAAAGCCGCCGACCGCCGCGTTGTACGGTCCCGAATGGATCGCAGGCGCGAAGTGGCCGCCGCCGTCGAGCACGACGAGCTTGGCGCCCGGGATGGCCGAGGCGAGCTCCTCCGAATAGAACACCGGCGTGATCATGTCGTCGCGCGCGACGATCACGAGCGTGGGGACATGGATGCGGAGCAGTTGCCGTCGCCGGTCGTGTCCGAGGACGGCATCGATACGATTGGCCATCACGTCGACCGGCGGAGCGCTGGCGGCGGTGACCTGGTGCAGCTCGGTGAGGAACTCGTCGTTCTCGCTCACCCAGCGCGGTGTCGTTTGCACCAGCGACGACGCTTTGAGATAGGCCTCGACGCCCGAATCGAGCAGGATCTGCTTGCGGCTCTCGAAGAGACGCCGGAAATACGGGTCCGGTCCCGCCCACGTCGCACTGAGCACGAGGCTGATCAGCCGATCGGCATGCTCGGTGGCGATCACCTGCCCGATGGCGCCGCCGGTGGAGTGGCCGACGAGGTGAGCCGCGGCGATGCCGAGCGCGTCCATGAGTCGCAGCGTGTCGTCGGCCATTTGCTCGACCGAGTATGCGATGCGTGAATGGGTGCTGCGACCCGCGCCACGATGGTCGTGGACGATCGTGCGGAAGTCGCGGGAGAAGTCAGGGATCTGCGACATGAAGAACGCGCCTGTCCCCGCCAGACCAGGGACGAGGAGCAGCGGCGGGCCGTCGCCCTTTTCCTCGTAGTGAATGTCGGCGTCGCCGATCGAGACGGTCGGCATCGCGGCGTCTACGCGCGTGTGTCGTTCATGCCCATCGCGCGCTCCACGGCGATGACGTCCTGCGGCCGCGAGAACGGCGGCGGCGCCGGCTGACCCGGCGTTCGCGGGCGCCCGATCGTTGCGAAGAACTCCTCCAAACCGTGTGGCGTGATCAGCCACATCATGACGAGATCGTCGGTGCCGTCGTTCACGATCTCGTGCTTCACGTCGTAACCGAGGAAGCACGCGGTGCCCGGTACAAGTGAGTGCTTCGCGCCGTCGACGATCACGTGCCCGTGCCCACGAAAGCAGATCTGCAGCTCGATCTGCTCGCCGTGCGAGTGCTCGCGCACGCGGCCGCCCGGCGCGATCGTCTGATAGCCCATGGACAACGCGGGAAACCGTGTGAGCTCGGGCGTGAGCTTTGGATCGGCGTGCCCGTTTGCGGGCACCGGCTGCCAGTACGACGGTCCTTCATCGGGCTGGACGACGACGGCGTGGCCTCGAGGCGAGACGCTCGTGCTCATGGTAGCCTCCGCCCCGCAAGTGTACCGTAGCGACCTCAGGAGGGCGCCGATGGTGACCAAATCGTTCTCCGTGTTCGACTGCGACAGCCATATCGTCGAGCCTCCCGCGATCTGGGACGAGTACGTCCCTGCGCGCGTGCGTACCTGGGCCAAGACGCAGTTCTGCTTTCACACGGACACCGACACGCTCCTCATCAACGGTCGCGCCGTCCCCGCATCGCGTGAGCGCGCGAACGCCGCGGAGGTCGGCTGGCCGCGCTGGAACAAGAAGGACCTCGGCCGTCTGACCCCGGGCACCGAGGAATGGAAGGCGCGCTTCGGACGCGTGAAGGGCTGCCGCGATCCGCACGCGCGACTGCGCGACATGGACGCGCTCGGGACGGACCAGGTCATGCTGTTTCCGTCGTGGTTCGTGCGGCTCGCGCTCGTGCGCGATCCCGAGGCGGCCCGCGTCCTCGCCATCGCCTACAACGACTGGGTCGACGACTATGCGGCGGTCGATCGTCGCCGGCTGTTTCCGTGCGCGGTGCTGCCGATCCAGAGCGTCGAGCACTCGATCGCGGAGCTGCGCCGCGTTGCGAAGAAAGGCTTCAAGGCGGCGGCGGTGCGGCCGTGTTTCTGGAACGGCCGGTATCCCACGCTGGCGGAATTCGATCCGCTGTGGCGCGAGTTCGAGGAGCTCGGCGTCGTCCTGGCTATGCACACCTTCCCGTCGCGTGAGGCCCTGACGCCGGAGTGGGCGCAGCGCATCGCCCAGACGCGCGGCGCGGGAACGGGGCTGCTCTTCACCGACGAGGCCGTCGTCTATTCCCCGGGCCAGTTCATCAGCAACGTCGTGTTCGCGATGGAGCCGACGATCGATGCCAGCGAATCGCTGGGCTTCATCATGGAGGCGATGACGTGGCTGACCACCGTGCTCATGACGGGGTGGCTGGAGAAGTTTCCGCGCCTGAAGTGTGCCGTGCTCGAATCGAATGCGACGTGGCTGCCGATGGTACTGGGGCGCAGCCGGAACTTTCTCGACCTCTATGCGTTTCAGCGGAGCCCGGACCGCCCGATCGCCGACCCTTACGAGACGTTCTACCGCCGCTGCTTCATCGCGTTCGAGAGCGACGAGGTGCCGGTCTACCGGATGTGGGATCTCTACGAGAACGTCGGCATCTGGTCATCGGATTATCCGCATCACGACGCCGAGGACGTGTGGGAGGCGCTCGAGGCCATGGCGAAGTTCGGGGTGCCGGAGCCGGTGCAGAAGAAGCTTCTCGGCGAGAACGCGCGACGGCTCTACGGCATCGAGCCGGTGCTCGTCGTGAAGGAGCGCATCGAGGACTACCGGCCGGAGATTCTGGCCTGGTAGACGCTCAGTAGCCCGGCTCGTCGAGAAGCGGAAACGCGCTCGTGACTCGCGGCACGGTGACGACGGGGGCGCTGGGATGCAGATACGAGCCGTCGAGCTCCTTCCAGCCCGACACGCCCAGCAGCGCGAGCGCGATACGAATCTCGTCCTCGATCAGCTCCATCACGCGCACGCATCCCGGCGCGGCGGCCGCCGCGAGACCGATGCACGGCAGGCGGCCCATGCCGACCAGGTCGGCTCCGAGCGCCATCGCTTTCACGACATCGCTCCCGCGCTGGAACGCGCCGTCCACGATCACGCGCGCGCGTCCCGCGACCGCCTGCACGACCTCGGGGAGCACGTCGGTCGAGCCGCGGCCATGGTCGAGCTGGCGGCCTCCGTGATTGGAGACATAGACGACGTCGACGCCGTGCTCACACGCCAGCGCGGCGTCCTCTGCCGTCGCGATGCCTTTGAGGATCAGCGGAATCGTGTGCTTGTCCTTGAAGCGCTTGATGTGCTCCCACGAGAACGCGGCCTGAAAGTCGTGGCCGGTGGCGCGCTGCCGCCACGGCTTGACGAACCGGCGCGCGAGGTCACGCTCGCGTCGGCTGTAGCTGGCGGTGTCCACGGTGATGGCGAACGCGGCGTAGCCGTGATCCACCGCGCGCCGCACCCAGTCGTCGACGAACGCGTTGTCGCCGCGGACGTAGAGCTGGAAGATGCGGAAGTTGTCGGCGGCCTTCGCGACCGCCTCGAGGCCCGGGTTGCAGACGCTCGAGAGCATCTGGGGCACCCCGAATTCGGCCGACGCCTGCGCCGCCGTCGCGCCGCCTCCGGGCGTGAACGACTCCACGGAGCCGATCGGCGCGAACATCACGGGAATGCGCACGGGGCGGCCAAGGAACGTCGACGTCGCGTCGACCTTCGACACGTCGCGTAGCACGCGAGGACGGAACGCGATCGAATCGAGCGCCAGCCGGTTGCGGCGCAGCGTCGTCTCGGTCTCGGTGCCGCCCACCAGGTAGTCCCATTCGCCGGCGGGCAGGCGATTCTTCGCGGCGCGGACGATCTCGTGCAGGGTGGCAAAGCGCTCGTCGAGTCCGGAGCTCATGGCCCCAGAGAATAGCAGACGGACCCGCGTGCTACGCTGGCGGGCCATGGACAACGCGGCTCGCCCGTTCGCTGGCATCGATGTCGTCGAGTTCGGCCAGTTCATCGCCGTTCCGTTCTGCGCTCAGCTGTTCGCGGAGGGCGGCGCGCGCGTCACGAAGATCGAGGCGCTCCAGGGCGATCCCGTTCGCCAGCTCGCGCCCCTGCCGGGCGGCGATACGCGGCATTTTCTGTCGCGCAATCGCGGCAAGCGCTCGCTGCCGCTGGATCTGCGCCACCCGCGCGTGCACGAGGTCATCGACCGGCTCCTCTCTCGGGCGGACGTCGTCCTGACGAACTTCCGTCCCGGGCTCGCGGAAGAGTTCGGGCTCGACTACGCCTCGCTCGCGCCGCGCTTTCCGCGGCTCATCGTCGGCAACGTGAGCGCCTTCGGACGGCGCGGGCCGGACGCGCAGCTCGCGGGGATGGATCTGGTGGTCCAGGCGCGTACCGGCCTCATGGCGTCGCTCGGCCGCGTGGAGGACGGCGTGCCGGCCACCGGTGAGGCGCCCGTCGCGGATTACATCTGCGCCCTCTCCATGGCTTTCGGCGTGTCGTCCGCGCTGCTCCGTCGTGAGCGAACCGGGCGCGGCGGCGAGGTCAGCGCGGCGCTGATGATGGCGGCGCTGGTCGCGCAGAACAATTCCATGGTCCGCGTGGAGTCGGTGGATGGACCGGTCCACGCGCGCGTCCGCGAACGGCTGGCCGAGATGCGGGTGAAGGGCGAGACGTTCCAGGAGCAGGCGAAGCTCGTCGTGTCGGCGCGGACGCCGTCCATGCTCGACGTCTACTACCGCACGTTCGCGACGAAGGACGACGTTGTCGGCATCGCGTGCGTGAGCCCGGGATTGCAGCGGACATTCATGAAGGTCCTCGGGCTCACCGACGACGGACCGCGCGGGGCCGACCGTGACGCGAACGAGCGCTACTATGCCGAGCTCGGTCGCCGCTGCGAGAAGGTGATGGCGTCGCGCACCGCCGCCGAGTGGAAGGTGATCTTCGATCAGCACGGCATCCCGGGCGCGCCCGTGCGCTTTTCCGTCGAGCTCTTCGACGACGAACAGGCGCGCGCCAACGGCTTCTTCCACGATCTGCCGCATCCCGTGCTGGGTCTGGTGCGCGTGCTCGCGCCGCCAGTGCGGCTCGACGGCGACGGCTTTCAGCCTGGTGCGCCGACGCCGCCGTTCGGGTCAGTGACGCGCGCCATCCTCGACGAGCTCGGCTTCGACGCCGCGGCGATCGCCGCGCTGATCGACGCCGGCGTCACGCGAGAGGGGTAGCAGGCTATCGACGCCAAGGTGGTGGCGCGCCGTCATGCCAGCGGTCGGGCACGATCCCGAATGCTTCGATGAACCGCTGCCAGCCGCTCGCGAACGCCAACGTCATCCCGAGGTCGAGGATCTCGTCGTCGGAGAAGCACCGCCGCAGCTCGGCGTAGAAGGTGTCGTCGATGCTCGGGCGCTCACCCGTGAGACGGTCGGCGAGCCGGAGCGCCATCTTCGTCCGCTCGGGCAGGTCCGAGTCCTCGTAGTCGGCCAGCTTGGCGACCAGCGCTTCCGTCGCGCCCCGGCTCACGGCCGAGGACGATCGCGCGAGGCTTCAGTGCACGCAGCGGTTGTTCCACGCGAGTTTGATGCGCACGAGCTCGAACAGCTCCGGCTCGATGCTCGACCCGCCGCCATAGATGTAGCGGATGAAGCCCCACGTCGCGTCGAGCAGGCCCGGCCGACGCGCCATCGTGAGGAAGAGGTTGTCGTCCTTGTACGCGTTCGTGTACCAGCGGTCGAGCATGCGCTGCAAGTGATCGCTCAGCGCTTCTCGGCGCGCCTTGGGCAGTCGGCCACGGTCGTTCGCCATGCGGAGATGATACGGCCGGCCTGAGCGGTGTCGAGGGGCGGCGCGTGAGGTCAGCGGGTCCGAGCCAGCGCGTCAGGTCAGCAGGTCGAGCCCGACGAGGGCGGACAGCTCGCGCAACGCGACGTCGGGATCGTCCACCTTGATCGTCTGCATGCCGAGCGCCCGGGCCGGCTTGAGGTTCATCCCGATGTCGTCGAGAAACGCGGTTTCCGCCGGCGCCACGCCGAGCTCGCGACACGCCAGGTGGTAGATCCGCGGGTCCGGCTTGCGGAGACGCACGGCCTGCGACTCGATGACGACGTCGAAGTGCGGCCGGAGCCGGTGCGGGGTGCCGGCGGCGTCTTCGCGCACCCAATTGTTGGTGAGCGCGCCGACGCGCACACCGTGCTCGCGAAGCCGCGCCACCGCACGCAGCATCTGCGGCCGCTCGCGTCCGGCGGCAACGATGTAGTGCATGAGCCGGCGCGCATCGACGACCACGCCGTGCGCGCGACAGTCGGCCTCGAACGGTGCGCACCACGCCGTCACGGTGAGCTCGCCTCGCTCGAGCCGCGACCAGGCGCCGGTGTCGCCGGAGGCCACGACGGCCCGATTGATGGTTCCCGCCACCAACCCATGGTCGCGCTCGTAGCGGGCGATCGCGTGCAGTGGCGAGTCCTGGATGACGCCGCCGATGTCGAAGAGGACGCCCGCGATCCGCGCCACCGGCCTCAGCGGCCGACGGTGCGAAACGCCTGGGCGGCGAACGGCTCGGCCGGGACTTCGCGCAGCGCGATATCGACGCGCAGCGCGCGCAGACCGTGGACCCCCTGGAGCTCTTCGAGCTCCAGGTCCTCGATCTCCCCGCTGACGTAGCCGAGATGTCGCAGGTACTCGAGGTAGCCGCGATACTCCGCCGCCTCCGAGCCCTGGCCGTAGACGATGACCAACTGGCCCGGCTGCGTGATCCGCTCGGTCGTGCCTTTGACGAGCGCTTTATCGATCCGCTTCTTGACGATCTCGTACCGGATGTCGTACGCACCGTCGACGTCAAAGCGCTTCTCGTCGAAGCGGAAGCGAATCGACAGCGGCGCGTGCTGCACGAGCACGAGGTGTGTCGTCTGCAGCGGCACCGGCAGCTCGGCCGTCAGCCGATCCGCACGGGCCGCGACGCCACAGCTGACCATCAGCTGCCAGATGCGCAGGCTCTTGAGATAGAGCGGATCAAAGCGTCCGTCTTCGAGGAGCGAAGCGCCGACGTACATTTGATGGTCGACGCCGTCCGTTTTTTGCTTCTCGAAGTAGTGCGGGTAGATGTCCTGCGCCGCCTCCTCCTCGAGATCGAGATACGACGAGATCGTGTCCGCGATACGCGTCACGCTTTCCTCGAAGACTCGGCGCTGGCCGTAGACCGCGCCCAGCCGCGGATCGAGCGCGCTTCGGTAGGCCTCGATCGCCCCCCGCACGGCCTCGCCGAACGTGCTGAGATGATCGAAGAGCGACTCCACCTCGGCGCGGAGGAACGCCACGATGCCGCTCTCGTCGCCCGCGGCGACGCCGGTACGGATTTGCTCGGCGTGCCGCTCGATGCGGTAGCGGAGCTGATCGAGCGCCGGCAGCCGTCGCGCTTTGTAGGCGACGTCCGCGACCTCGCGTGCGAGTGCCAGCTGCGCGAGCAAGTCGGCCTGGATGGCGCGCTCACGCTGCACCGACGAGCCGCGGATGTCGGCCAGCGCATAGAGCGGGTGCACGTTTTCGAAGACGATCGGCTGCAGCTCCGCGCCGGCCGGGTCGCCGGTGCGCTCGAGCCCGTCGAGGACGGCCTTGCGGAAGCGCCACTCCACCACCGGATGAATCGCCGTGAACCGCTCTTTGATCTCGGTCTGCACGCGCGCGTTGAACTCGTCCATGCTGCGCCGGACGGCCATCGCGAAGAGCGGCAGCACCTCGTGCAGCTTCGGCAGGTGCGTGCCGTCGAGCTCGTCGGGCTCGGGCGAGCCGAGCTCGAGGGTGCCGATGACACGGTTCTGGTAGTGCAGCGGCGCGACCAGCAGCGTGCGGACGCCCGACGCGAGCACCGAATCCTCCACCCGCGTGCGGTTGGGCATCGCGGCAAGGTCCTCGATGATCGTCGGCTCGCCCGACTGCACCACGCGCGCGTAGATTGTCCCGGCGAACTCGGAAACCTTGTGGTGCGCCGAGTCGGCGAAGATGCACGAGTGCTCGTGAGACGAGAAGTCGTTCAGGATGAGCACGCGCTCGCCGTCGATTGCGCCGATGCCGAGCTTGAGGTTCGGGCGGCGGAAGAGCGTGCGCAGTCGTGCCTCGACGCCGCAGAAGCGTTCCTTGGACACGATGGACTCGCGATCGATCAGGTCACGCTTGAGCGCGGACAGCACTTCTTGATCGGTGACCTCGAGGGCCTTGAGGATCGTGAAGCCGCGCAGCACGAAACGGTCCGACGGCAGCAGGTCGCTCAGGCCCTCGGCGTTCAGCAGGTCCGCCTGCAGCCGGCGGCCCACGTCGGGCGGCAGCTCGGGAAGCGGCCCCGTGGCCTCAACCTCGACGAACGTCCAGTCGAACAGCAGGCGGAAGTGTCGGTCGAGGCGTGTGTCCGGGTCGGGCACGGTCAGGATGAGCGGATGGTCCAGCTCGAGCTCGATGCCGTAGAGCCGCTGCAGCACGAGCGCGTACGCATAGGCACGGCGCATGGCGCCGACCAGGTCCGCGTTGAGATTGATGCGACCCTTGAGGTGCCAGTCCTCGGTCATGAGGAGCCGCTCCATCGAAGGTGTCGCGTAGAAGCCGTGCAGCTGGAACGGCACCATCGCGGCGCCATACCCATGCTCACGCCCGGCGGGCGGAAACGCGGCGGCCATCAGCAGATCCAGCAGGTCCTCGTGACGCTCGACGATCGCGCAATCGGTCAGCGGCGCCAGTAATTCGGGGGCTTTCGCGACCTCTTCGGTGATGACGCGCGCGACGGCGCCCTTGGCCGAGTCCTTGCCCGCCATGCGGGTCCAGAAATCGATGACCGGCTTCAGCGAGAGGTCCGTCCGGAATGGGACGCCCGCGATGTCGCCGGCGATGGCGGCCCCCAGGTCGGTGGAGCCGGTGCGCCCGCGAACGATTCTTTCGGTCGTATTGTTCGTCGCCATAGGATCGATTCTAACGCCCGAAGAAGCCACCCGCGGGTCGCGCGTGCGCGTGCCAGTGGTCCGGGATGTTCCGCATGTGCCGGTCGAGCCAATGATCGCCGATCTGCCGCTGTGCCACGTTCTTGAGATGGCCAAGCATGTGGGAGAGATGCTCGTCCGATGGGTTTACGCCGTGCTGCCGCCACACGACCATCGGGGTCTCACAGATCTCGCACTCGGCGATCCAGCAGATCTCGTCTTCGTGGTACCAGGGCGTGATCCGCTCGGCGCGACACAGCATGCAGTCGTCACGCATCAGTACTTGTTCGCGATGGGCAGCTCGTCCGCCGGGAACAGCGTGATGATCTGCGCCCCGGCCGGCGTGACGATGACTTCCTCTTCGATCCGCGCCGCGGACGTCCCGTCGGTGGCGGGACAGTATGTCTCGACGGCGAACATCATGCCGGCTTGCAGCTCCATCGGATCGTCGAACGAGTTCAGCCGGCTGATGATCGGGCGCTCGTGCAGGCCGAGGCCGATGCCGTGGCAGAAGTTCAGACCGAACGCCGCCATCTCGCTCTCGAACCCGATCTCCTGTGCTTTGGGAAACGCCCGCGCGATCTTGTCGGTCGTGACGCCGGGCTTGATCAGGGCGATGGCCTCGTCCATCCATTCGCGTGCCTTCTTGTAGGCGACCAGCTGCGGCTTCGTGGCGCGCCCGACGCTGAACGTGCGGTAGTAGCACGTGCGGTAGCCGATGAACGACATGATGATGTCGAAGAACGCCTGATCGCCGGGGCGGATGATGCGGTCGGTGAAATTGTGCGGGTGTGGGCTGCAGCGCTCGCCGGAGATCGCGTTGATCGCCTCGACGTTGTCCGAGCCCATCTCGTAGAGGCGCTTGTTGGCGAGGGCGACGATCTCGTTCTCGCGCGCGCCCGGCTTGAGCGCCTCGAAGATGTCCTGGTACACGCCATCGACCATGGCGGCGGCCATGTTGAGCAGGGTGAGCTCGTCCTGGCTTTTGAGCATGCGAGCCTCGAGCATCACCTGCTGGCCGTCACGGATCTGAAGGCCGAGCTCCTGCAGCGCGAAGAGGAACGGCGGCTCGACGAGGTCGATGCCGAGCGGCATGCCCGCCACCCCCTCGGCGCGAAGGATGTCACGGATCTCTTCCGCCGCGCGCTTGAAGAGGCCCGCCTTGGGTGATACGGCGCCGCGCATGCCGACCATTCCGGCGAGCGACTGACGCTCGGGGATCTGCGGCGCATACAGACGATGATGACGTGCGGCGGAGCCGAAGTCCCAGACCCACGGCTCGCCGGTCCCGGTCAGCAAGCACCACCGCGTGAGCTTGTCGCGCGCCCACTCGCCGATCACCGTCCCCGAGAGATAACGGATGTTGTACTGATCGAAGACGAGGACGGCGCCGAGACCCGACTTCGCCAGCGCCTGCCGCGCGCGGCCCAGCCGATAGGCATGCAGGCGCTTGAAGTCCACGCGCTCTTCGAAATCCACCTGCATGTGGCCGGGCGCCTGCAGCGGCCGATCCCAGCGGTGCCGTGGGTCGACGTCTTCGGCGCTGACGGCTCGAGCGATCGGCGGCGGCGACTTGCGGGCCATGCGGTCCTCCGTGTGGCGGGTGAGCGCGCGATCCTACCGGCGCCGCGCGAGCACGATGAAGTACTGATAGGGCAGGAACTCGTGTCGCGCGACGGGGACGAGGCCCGCCCGGCGCGCGATGCCGACGACCTTGTCCGGCGGAATCCGGCGGTGCATCGGCGGCCCCTTGGGCGTCTCGCGATACGCCCAGTCGATCAGCGCCAACCGCCCGCCGCGCTTGAGACAGCGCGCGAGGCGGCGAACGAACGCGGGGCCCTTCGCGACGTGGTGGTAGGCGTTGATGAAAACGGCGAGGTCACACGACGCCGGCGGAAGCATCGGGTCGTCGTCTCGGCTCAGCACGGGCGTCACGTTGCCCGCTCCGTCGAGCCGCTCGACGAGCATGCTCAACACCTCGGGCTCGGGGTCCACGGCGTACACGCGCCCGCGTGGGCCGACCGCACGCGCCAGCCGCGTCGTGAAGTACCCGGGGCCCGAGCCGACGTCCGCGACGACGGCGCCGCGCCGCACGCCAAGCACGCGGAGCACGCGCGCCGGCCGCTGCCATCGCGCGCGACTCGGTGCGAGCTGTCGCCGCATGAGGCGGCGCAAATCCGATGGGTTGCCGTGACGGCCGTGCGAGGCCATCAGCGCGTCTCCGCCGGCGCGCCACGATAACGCGCGAGCAGCGCGGCGTGCCGGGCCGAGTCCAACGGCTTCACCACCCGCGTCGGCGACGGCGGATACTTCGCCAGCCGGTCGCGAGGACGGACGGGCCGCGGAGACAGGCCGCCGCCGCAGTTCGGACACACGTTGTACAGCGTTTCGCGCACGCACCGCGCGCAGAACGTGCACTCGAACGAGCAGATCATGGCGTCGGTGGACTCGGGCGGCAGGTCGCGATCGCACAGCTCGCAGCTCGGGCGCAGCTCCAGCATGGGCACACTATACGGCCAAAGCTCGGGCAAGCGACGCACGAGAGCGCGCCCCGGTGTTGCTAGTCTAACGCCATGGCAAGGATGCGGCTCGTCGTGCTGTCCGCGTTCATCGTTGTCACATGCGGAAGGCCAGTGGCGGCGTCGGCCGACTGCCTGAAGAACGTCTTCGACTACGGCGCGGAGTTCGACGAGGTCGACCTCGGTCGCATTCTCGAAAAGAAAACGTGGCAGACAGAGAACCGTCACCAGGCCAACGAGCTGATCACGTGGACGAGACTTCGCGCGAAGATCGGGTCGGCGACGCTTCGCGAGTGTGCATCATGCTCGCCGCGGTCGGACATTTCCGAGCTGACGCTGTTCGATTTTCGCGGGCTTCCGTGTGGACTGAAACGGGGGATGCCGGTCAGCGCTGTGATTGCGCGGATGGGGCAGCCGAGTAGCCGCAGTGAAACCGCGCTCGTGTACCGGTATCCGCAAGACGAGCAGACAGAGCAGATCACGCTGATCGTCGCCGCCGGACGACTGCAGGGAATACGGTGGCGCTTTTTCAACGAGGAGGAAGGCAGGCGATAGACCGGGCCGCTCTCGACGGCGTGTTACCATCCCCGGCACACGCACGCCAATGGAGGGCGAATCATGATCGAGCGACGGCGGCTGGGTGGGAGCACGCTCGAGGTCAGCGCGATCGGGCTCGGATGCATGTCGATGTCGGGCGCGTACGGTCCCGGCGATGACGCGCAGTCCACCGGCGTCGTTCAACGCGCGCTCGATCTCGGCGTGAACTTTCTCGACTCCTCCGATATGTACGGCTGGGGTCACAACGAGACGCTGCTCGGACAGGCGCTGCGCGGTCGCCGTGAGGGCGTCGTCCTCACGACGAAGTTCGGCAACATGCGCAAGCCCGACGGCACGCCCGGCGTAGACGGGCGGCCCGAGTACGTCCCCCAGGCGTGCGACGCCAGCCTCAAGCGGCTCGGGGTCGACGTGATCGACCTCTACTATCAGCATCGCGTCGATCCCAAGGTGCCGATCGAGGACACGGTCGGGGCGATGGCGCGCCTGGTCGAGGCGGGCAAGGTGCGTTACCTCGGACTCTCGGAGGCCGCCCCCGCGACGATTCGTCGTGCGCACAAGACGCATCCGATCGCCGCGGTGCAGATGGAGTACTCACTGCTCTACCGCGTGGAGGCCGAGCAGACGCTGCCGACGTTGCGCGAGCTCGGCATCTCGCTCGTCGCCTA
>JBKOUQ010000200.1:0-57493 GCA_046723475.1 Candidatus Methylomirabilota bacterium | reverse complement strand
GTCAGTACGACTCCGACAAGCTAATGAACCTTGGGACCAATCGCTGGTCCGTGAAGCCGGAAGTCGGTATCTCGAAGACGCTGGGCGCCTTCACGCTGGAGCTCGACACCAGCGTCACGTTCTATACGCCGAACGACGACTTCTTCGGGGGCCGGACGCTGAAGAGAGACCCCGTCTACGCCGTGCAAGGACATGCGATCTACCAGACGCGCTGGGGCGTGTGGGCCGCCGTGGACACGACCTACTACTCCGGCGGACGTACGACGATCGATGGCCAGCGCGGTGAGCCGTTGGAGAACCTCCGTTTCGGGGTCACGATCGCGATTCCACTCGACCGGCGCAACTCGCTCAAGATCCATGGCAGCACGGGCGCCATCTCACGCGTTGGGGGCAACTTCGACACGGTCGGCCTGGCCTGGCAGTACCGCTGGGGTGCTGGCCACTGAGAACGCCGCCCGCTATTCCTCGCCGCGACGCGTGAGGCTCGTGATCACCGCGGCGAGCTCCGACGGGTCGACGGGCTTCGGCAGGTGCATGTTGAAGCCGGACGAGAGAAGCCGGATACGGTCCTCGACGCGACTGTACGCCGTCACCGCCACGATCGGCACGCTTCGCCACGGAGCATACGGGGCGCTGCGCAGCCCGCGTACCAGGGTGTAGCCGTCTCCGTCCGGCATCTCGATGTCCGAGAGAATGATGTCGGGGATCTCGCGGCCAAGGGTCGCCATCGCGTCCTTGGCCGACATCGCGGTCGTGACGCGCGCACCCTGTGAAACGAGGACCGTGCGAAGAAGCTCCAGCGAGTCGGCGTCGTCCTCTACCGCGAGCACGTGGATGCCGCGCAAGGTGTCGCGTGTCACGGCGGGTCGATCCAGGCTCACCGTCGGATGGGTGTCGCTGATGTCCGGAGGTTTCGAGATCGTGACCGGAAGTTTCACGATGAAGACGGCGCCCCGGCCCGGGCCGTCGCTGTGCGCATGCACTTCGCCACCATGGAGCTCGACGAGGTGACGGACGAGCGAAAGACCGATCCCGAGGCCGCCTCGCCGCTCGCCGACGCCTTGGCGGAAGCGGTCGAAGACGAACGGCAAGAGCGTGGCGTCGATGCCTTCGCCGCTGTCCGCGACCTCGATCTCGATATGCGAATTGATGCGCCGCAGGTGCACCTGGACGCGGCCGCCCTTCGGCGTGAACTTCACCGAGTTCGAGACCAGATTCCAGACGACCTGCTGCAGCCGCTCGGCGTCGCCCATGATCGGACCGGCACGCGGGTCGAGCACCGGCTGCACTCTGATCTGCTTTGCGGCGGCCGCCGGCGCGACCACGTCGAGCGCGCCTTCGATCACCGTGCGCGGATCGACCAGCCGCACGTCCAGTTTCATCTTCCCCGCGATGATGCGTGACGTGTCGAGCAGGTCGTCGATCATCTGGACCTGTACTCGTGCGCTGCGTTCGATCACTTCCACGGCGCGCGTGGCGCCCGCCGCGTCGAGGCTGCCCGCGCCGAGCATCCTCGCCCACCCGTAAACCGCGTTGAGTGGCGTCCGCAGCTCGTGCGACAGCGTCGCCAGGAATTGATCTTTGCTGCGGTTCGCCGCTTCGGCTTCTGCCCGCGCCGCCTGTGCGCGGACAAGCTCGAGCTGCTGCGCTTCGGCGCGCCGCCGCTCGGTCACGTCCCGGACGACCGCCGTCACGAGCAGGCCCTCCTCGGTCTGCAGCGGGCTGAGGCTGATCTCCGCGGGAAACTCGCTTCCGTCCTTGCGCCGGCCACTGAGCGCGAGCCCGCGTCCCATCGGCCGCACGGCGGGCGCCGCGACGTAGTGCTCGCGGTGTTCGACGTGCCGCCGCCGCGCGCTTTCGGGCAGCAACATCTCGATGCCACGGCCGTGCAGCTCCTCACGCTCGTACCCGAACAGCAGCTCAGCCTGGCGGTTGACGATCGTGATCCGGCCGTCGCGATCGGCAATCACGATCCCGTCCGGTGCCGACTCGAGAAGAGCGCGAAACCGCGATTCGCTGAGTCGCAGGATGCGCTCCTGCTCCCTGGCGAGGCCCGCCGCGCGTACGAGCGCGAGCGCCTTCGGGATGAGCGGCGGAAGAACCAGGGCGGTGGCGACGGACGCCATCGCGGTGACGACTTTGACGCCGCCCGCGAGCCAATAGCGCGGCTGCCAGAGCGTCCACAATTCCATGAAATGGGTCGCCCCGCAGGCGACGATGAACACGCCGAACGCGAGCACGATCGAGTGGAATGGAATCTCGCGCCTCGCCCGATAGACCAGATACGCGAGCGTCGCCGAAATCGTCACGTAGGCGGCCCCGATGAGGAAATCCGAGACGGCGTGCACCGCGAGTAACGAACGGTCCCAGAGATAACAGACGGCATGCGGAAGAAAGTCGTCCGCGGCCGCGCGGCTGGGCCAAATCGCGGCGGCAACGATTGCTATCGACACCAATGCGCGGGGGGTCGCTCTCATGCGTGACCTCTCGAGACGAGCGGAGTTCGTCGAGTCTAGCGAGTGCGGCCCCCACCCAGCAATACGTACGATTCCCGCCCGACGCTCATGGTCACCGGATGCGTAGGATGAGGCGCGGCATGACATCGACCACGACAGGATTTACGAACGCCTCGAGCCGCGGGGGACGCCACGGCTCGCAGATCGCGCGTCAGACGACGACGTTACGGCAGGCTGACGGTCGTGCCGTCACCACTCGCGGAGATGTTGAACACGCCGCTGGCGGTGGTCGCACCGTAGCTGTACGCGCTCGACCAGCCCGACGGCGGTGTCGGGAGGGCCGCCATGAACGGACCCGCCACCTGGTTCTGACCATTCGTGACCTGGCCCGTGAGATCGGTCAGCGCCGTCGGCAGCACGCCCATGTGCGCCGCATAGATCGCCACGGCCGAGCCGACCGCGCGCGCGTCGGCCTGCGCCTTCGCAATGCGCGCGCGCTGCTGCACGTTGGCGTAGAGCGGAATGGCGATGGCCGCCAGGATGCCGATGATCGCCACGACGATCAGGAGCTCGATCAGCGTGAAGCCACGCTGATCGCCGAGTTTCTGTTGCCTCGAACCCCGGTTAGGTCGTCCAAGAGTTGGTCGCATGCCCCGCAGCGAGTGCAGAACACGTGCCGTACCCGCGGCGCAGTGTTCCGTACGTGCAATAACGGGAAGTTGAGGCTACGTGTCGCGGGAGCCAAGCGCGCCGCGTCGGCTTCGAAACGACCGGCGGTACGACAAGAATTGTCAGTCGTCTTGCGTGATGGTGGCTGACACGCGGAGCCGTGGGGCAACACCGCCCCGCTGAGGCGTCCCGGCCACGTCGGGAGCGCGAGCCGCGTGTCCAACGGCCTGATTTCGCAGCGGTTCCTTGTGGCACCCGGGTTGCGAAACATCCGTGCAGGAGGCTCACATGAGATCTCCGCGTGTTCACCGGATCGCCGTCGTTCTCGTCGCGATCGTCATCGGGCTCACCGCCCCGGCAACCGCCGTCGAGCGCATGAAGCACTCCGGAACGATCGTGTCGATCGCGAAGGACGGCTCGAAGCTCGTGCTCGCGGAAGTCGGGCCGTGGCAGACGCGCAATGGGGCGACGGTTTTCACGTATCGCACCATCACGATCACGCCAGACACGCGATTGGCCATCGTCGGCCGCGCGGAGGGCATCGCGGGCGGATTCCTCGGTGACTTCGTGGAGCTGGGGATCGATCGCGAAGGTCTCTACGTCGACGACTACGTCACCGTGGATTGCCTTCACGTGGGCAAGCGTCTGATCGCCCTCAAGGTCACGGTGACGGAAGCGTTGCCGCCGATCGATCCACAGATCGGAGCACTACCATGATCAAGCGCGTCCTCGTGCCACTCGACAAGCCGGATGCGGCGGAAGACACGCTCGCGCTGGTTGACGCGCTGATGGCGACGGGCGCGACGATTCGCTTCGTTCACGTCGCTCCAGTGCAGGACAACGTCGTGACACCCGAGGGTGTGACCATCACGTACGCCGGCCAGCAGATGGCATCCATCGTCGCCGCATGGTCGGATGCGCTCGAGCCCGCGCTGGCGCGCCTCGACGCCACGAGCGTGGATCACGTCGTGCGCTTCGGGGACCGCGTCCCCGAAATCCTCGCCGAGGCCGAGGCGTTCGCAGCGGACACCATCCTCGTCACGACGGGCACGCGCAGCTCCGTGAAGCGCGCGCTGCTCGGCAGCGTGGGCGAGGCGCTGCTGCGGCGCGCGGGCATCGGTGTGCTGCTGTACCGGCCGCCGCGAGCGGTCTGAGCCGAGCGGGGCCGTGGCCGTCGCCGAGCAGCCCGTTCGCCGCATCCTCGTGGCGACCGACTTCTCCGCCGGTGCCGACGCCGCGCTCGGCATCGCCGGTCGGTACGCGCGCGCTCTTTCCGCGCAACTCGATCTCTTGCACATCTCCGCCGCCGCGGGCACGGATGTCGCGCGCCCGCTCGCGGACGTCGCGGCAACGATCGGTGGCGACGTGCCGGTCAGGTTCATTGGCAAGACCGGTGATCCCGCCGAGCAGATCTTGCGATATGCCGACGCGGAATCGATCGATCTCATCGTGGTGGGCACGCACGGGCGCACCGGCGTGAGCCGCGTGCTCCTCGGCAGCGTGGCCGAGCGTGTCATTCGGGGCGCCGCGTGTCCCGTGCTCGTGGTGCCGACCTCACACCTGCGCGCGTCGCTCGCGATGTCGGTGTCGTCCTCGGTCGACGCGGATGACGATGTGAACGGCTCCCCTGCGTCACGATGCCTCGTCTGCGCGACGCCGAGCCGCGATCTGGTCTGCGAGCCGTGTCGTGCGCGCATCCGCGCCGAGGCGATCGAGCACAAGCACCACGAGGACCGCGCCGGTCGGCGATGATGCGGATGAAGACCATCGACTTCGAAGCGGCGCGTCGCGACATGGTCGAGCGCCAGCTCGCCGCCCGTGGGATTCACGATCCGCTGGTGCTGGCGGCGATGGCCAAGGTGCCGCGGGAAAAATTCGTGTCGGCGAGCCAGGCGCCGTTCGCGTACACGGACGGGCCCTTGCCGATCGGCGAGGGACAGACGATCTCGCAGCCCTACGTCGTCGCGGTGATGGCCCAGATGCTGAGGCTCAGCAGCGCCGATCGTGTGCTCGAGATCGGGACCGGGTCCGGATACTCCGCGGCCGTGCTCGCCGAGATCGCGGGCGAGGTGTACAGCGTCGAACGAGTCGCGTCGCTCGCCAACGCGGCGCGGGACCGGTTGGCCGCCCTGGGCTACGGCAATGTGCACGTGCTCATCGGCGACGGGACGCTCGGCTGGCCCGAGCACGCGCCGTACGGCGCGATCGTCGTCACGGCCGGCGCGCCCGACGTCCCACCGTCGCTTCTGCGCCAGCTGGCGATTGGCGGTCGTCTGGTGATCCCCGTGGGCCCGGACACCTACGACGAGCAGCTCGTCCGCATCGTGCGCATGGGCGACGCCAATTACCGGCGCGAAGCCCTCGATCCCGTCGCGTTCGTGCCCCTGATCGGCGCGGAGGGCTGGCCGGAGCGGAGGACGGCGTGGTGACGGCTGTGATCGAGGCGCTGCATCAGACGCCCGCCGCGGAGCGCCGCGTCGAGCTGGTCGAGCGCAAGGGGCTCGGGCATCCCGATACCATCTGCGATTCGCTCGTCGAGGCGATTGCCGTCGCGCTGAACCAGCTCTATCGCGAGCGCGCCGGCACGATCCTCCACTACAACATCGACAAGGCGCTTCTCGTCGCCGGGCAGTGCGTGAAGGACTTCGGCTGGGGCAGCGTGACGCGACCGATGCGGCTCATCGTCGGTGATCGCGCGACGCTCCAGCTCGACGGTATGACGCTGCCCGTCGAGGACATCATGCGAGAGGCGGTGGACGCCTGGGTGGGTGCGTATCTGCCGCGTGTGCGCCCGGGCAAGGACCTCACGGTGCAGAGCGCGCTGGCCGCGGGCTCGGCGGAGCTGCGCGGCATCTTCGCGGCGGCCGCGGCGCCTGTGTCTAACGACACGTCGGGGGCGTGCGGATGGGCGCCGCTGTCGCCCACCGAGCAGCTCGTGCTGGACGTCGAGCAGTTCCTGAACGGCGCGGAGTTCAAGGCGCGCTTTTGCGACTCCGGTCAGGACGTCAAGGTCTTCGGTGTGCGCGCCGACGAGCGCGTGACGATGACTATCGCGATGCCGCTGTTCGTCGCCGACATTGCATCGGAGTCGCGTTACTTTGCCCGCAAGGACGACATCCTCGCAGCGCTGGCCGCGCGCTTTCGCGACGCGCCGGTGAGCGTCGATTGGCGGCTCAACAATCTCGACGCACGCGGGCGCGGTGCCGACGGTACGTATCTCACCGTGACGGGGACGTCGGCGGAGGACGCCGACTCCGGTCAGGTCGGCCGGGGCAACCGCGTGGGCGGGCTCATCGCGCACGCGCGCCCCACGAGCGGCGAAGCGGCGGCGGGTAAGAACGCCGTGGCGCACGCCGGCAAGGTGTACGGCGTCTTCAGCCAGCATCTTGCAGCCGCCGTGCACGCGCGCTGTCCGGCGCTACGCGAGGTGTACGTGAATCTCATGGCGCGCATCGGCGACCCGGTCGATCGACCGTGGGCGGCGGTGCAGGTCGTCCTGCCGCCCGGGCTCGCGCTGGCCGACGTCGAGCCGGCGATCCGCGAGGGTCTGGAAAGTGAGATCGCGGAATTGCCCGGCTTCCGCGAGAGGCTGCTCCGCGGCGAGCACCGCGTATGCTGAGCCCGGCGGCGGACTCGGTGGCGCTCGGAGGGTGTCGGTAACGGTATGAACCAACTGGCTGACGCCCGGGACGTCGTGCTCGACGAAGACGAAGCGTTCGCACCGTCCGGCGAGGCGAGCGAGGCGGGCGCGAGCTCCGAGAGTCCGGATATCGTGCGGACGTACCTCGGCGAGATCGGCAAGATCCGTCTGTTGATGGCGAAGGATGAAATCGAGCTGGGCCGGCGCATCGAGACCGCCCAGCTCGAGGTGCTCCGCGCGCTCGCCGAGATCCCGATGGCGATCGTCGCGCTACAGGGGGTCGGTGAACGCCTCCGCCGTAGAGAGGCCGCGGCTCACGAGATCCTGGCCGCACCCGAGGGCGAGCTGTCGGAGGCGGAGGTCAAACGCACCGTGCGCGCGCTCACTCGTCTGACGCGGTATCGGCGCGACCGCAACGTCAAGGCGATCCAGAAGATCCTGGCCGCGGTGCCGCTGCGGGGCGAGCTGATCCACGAGCTGGTGCATGACGTGCGCATGGCCGCCGAGCGTCTCGAAGCCGCGCTCGCGGCGGCGGCGCGCGGGCCAAGCGCGGTTGCCGCGCTCGAGGTCCGGCGCATCCAGCGTGAGATCGGTCTTCCCGTCGGCCAGCTGCGTCCATTGCTCGCACACATCGAGGTCCAAGCCGACGCGATTCGCCAGGCCAAGCGGCGCTTCACGGAGTCGAACCTCCGGCTCGTGGTGTCGGTGGCCAAGCGCTACATGCGCAGCGGGGTTCCGCTCATGGACCTGATCCAGGACGGCAATCTCGGTCTCATGCGTGCGGTGGACCGCTTCCAGTACCGCCGTGGCTTCAAGTTCTCGACGTACGCCACGTGGTGGATCCGGCAGGCGATCACGCGCGGGATCGCGGACCGCGGCCGAACCATCCGCATGCCCGTGCACGTGGTGGAAACGCTCAACAAGATCTCGCATGCCACGCGCGCGATGACGAGCGAGCTGGGGCGACAGCCCACGCCCGAGGAGGTGGCGCGGCGCACCCATCTACGCGCCGCAAAGATCCGTGCCGTGTTGGACGCGGCGCGGACGCCGGTGTCGCTCGAGGCGCCGGTCGGGGATGACGCGCATCTCGCCGACTTCCTCGAGGACACGTCGGCGCCGTCGCCGGCGGCGGGCGTCTTTCGACAGGATCTGTCCGCCCAGGTCGAACTGGCGCTGTCGCGCCTGACCCCGCGCGAGCGCGACGTCCTCCGGATGCGATTCGGAATCGGCGACGTCGAGGGCCGCACGCTGGAACAGATCGGCGCGCAGTTCAAGCTCACGCGAGAGCGCATCCGGCAGATCGAGCTCATCGCGCTTGGGAAGCTGCGGCGGGCGCCCCGCGGCCACGGGCTGAGCGCGTTCGCCGAGAACTGACGAGGGACGATGCTCGCACCACCGCGTGTGGAGATCGCCGCGGATCAAGCCTCGTCGGCGAGCTGATCTTCCGAGCGGCCGCAGCTATCACATGCCGTGATGACGACGGGGTTGCCCTCGGCGTCCTCGTCCGCGGTCGCCGCCGCGTGCACCAGGCCGCCGCAGCGGCATGGCTCGGGATACTCGTCTTCGCACGACGGGCACGTGTGATCGCCGATCCGATGATTCACCTCCAGACCGAGCGTGAACAGTTCCATCATCGTGAGTCTCCTGCGAGCGGGTCCACGACACGTATGTCGGTCAGGGCCACCGGCCGGACGCCCCCCTTCAGCTCGGCCACGCGGGTCCGCATGCGAGTGACGAGCTCGGCGTATGAGGTCGTGCGAACGATCGAATTGAACTGATCGCGGTAATTCGACACGAGACTGACGCCTTCGACGACGACGTCGTAGACGAGCCAGCGGCCATTGCGCTCATGCATGCGATAGTCGATCGGCACGGGCGGCCCCTGCCGACCCTGCATCCTCGTCAGCACGATGACGGTGTCGTCGCGCTCGCTCTCGCCGACGAACGCGATGGTCTGGCCGCTATAGCCCTCCATCGTGACGATGTAGGAGTAGCTGACGAGCTCGCGGAAGAGGCCGACGAACTCGTCGCGCTCCTTCTCGGTGCGTCCCTGCCAGTGGACGCCGAGTGCGCGGCGCGCCGCGTCGGGGAAATCGATGATCGCCGCCATGACATCGTGGATCGCGGCGCGGCGCTCGGGCGCGTGCGGGGCGCCCCGCAGGGTCTGATCGGCGAGGATGTGAACGACGCGGTCGATCGCCCGGCGCAACGCCTCCGTCGCGCCACCGCTCAGCGCGAAACCGGGCGCGACGGCGAGAACGCCGAGCACGAAGACGACGAGCGCACTTACGCGGCAACTCACGGCCGACTCCGTGCATCGACCATGCCCAGAGCGGGTGCATCGACCATGCCCCAGAGCGCCGCAGAAGTTCTAAGCGTTTATGCGCGACCTGCAGTACGGTGTCGGAACGGGCGCTGGGGCGGATGCGCCCCATGTGAGGCGTTCACGAGCCAGGGAGGGCCGATGGCCACACGGCGGTCGAGTCGAGCCTTTCGACGAATTCTCCATCCTTCGGACTTCTCAGCCGCATCGCGTCCCGCGTTTCGCAAGGCCCTGGAGCTCGCGAAGACGAATCGCGCCGAGCTGCTGCTCGTACACGTGCTTCCGGTGCTGCCGCTCCTGCCGGATGCGTACGTCGCGGCCAGCACGTACAACGAGCTGCTTCGCGGGCAGCGTATGGGCGCGCAGAAGCAGCTCGACCGGCTCGTCCGCGAGGCGAAAGCGGCGGGCGTACGCACGCGTTCGTTCCTTCTCGATTTCGGTGTGCCTGCCGACCGGATCGCGCGTCTGGCCCGGTCGCGGCGTGCCGATGTGATCGTGATGGGCACGCACGGCCGGACGGGACTGCGCCGCGCCCTGCTCGGAAGCGTCGCTGCGCGGGTCGTAGCGGTCGCCCCCTGTCCCGTACTGACCGTCCACGCGTGAGATGCCGCAGATCGGAGGTCGCGCCGTGACGCGACGCTACGCCGTGATCGCGGTGGTTGCCCTCGCGGCGCTCGCGGCACCCGGTGCAGTCCCTGCTCAGTCGCCGCCCGCTCTCGGGAATGCCGTGGCCGGCGAGCAGCTGTTCCGGGCCCGGGGCTGCCTCGAGTGTCACGCGGCCGACGTGGCACAGTTGCAGCAGCACCCGCAGCCGCTCTTTACGCTCGCCGCCGCGATGTGGAATCACTTTCCGCGTATGGCGGAACACATCCGCGCGTCGGATCGCGGGCGGCCGTATCTGACCTCCGGCGAGATGCGCGACCTGGTCGCATTTCTCGATGCGCGTGCTCGTGACGGCGCGCCGGTGACGGAAGCACATCTGCTCGGCACGCCCGGCGATCCCGCGCGCGGACGGCAGCTCGTGGCCGACAAGCGCTGTCTCGAGTGTCACTCGACCTCGGCGCCCGCGAGCGGCAAGCCTGGGGGCAGCTTCGCCGATATCAAAGGGTTCGACTCCCCGTGGGTGATCGTGGCGCAGATGTGGAATCACGCGTTCCGTATGCAGCTCGAGCAGAAGGATAAAGGCATTGCCTGGGCGCCGTTGAATGCGACCGAGATGGCCGACCTCGTCGCCTACCTGCAAACCCTCATGCGCACGCGCTGACCGACGCCATGACGCCGCCGGACAGCCGAGTTGGTGCCGCCGTGATCGTGCTCGCGCTGTTTCTGCCGTTGGTCGCCACGCGGGCGGGTGCGCAGGGCAACTTCGAGGTCCAGGTCTATGGCAGCGAGCTGACGGCGCCAGGACAGACGATGGTCGAGGTGCACAGCAACACCGCGGTGGAGGGCACGACGCGCACCGAGGACGGCGTCGTGCGCACCCAAGGCGCGGCGCACGAGACACTGGAGATCACGCACGGCTTCACGCCGTGGTTCGAGACCGGCTTCTACCTCTTCACCAGCATCCAGCCGGACTCCGGCTGGGAATGGGTCGGCAATCACATCCGGCCGCGCGTGAGCGTGCCGGAGTCGTGGAACTGGCCCGTCGGCGTCAGTCTGTCGACCGAACTCGGCTACCAGCGTCGCGAATTCTCGACCGACACGTGGACGTGGGAGCTGCGGCCGATCGTGGACCAGAAGCTCGGTCGCTTTTACTGGGCGGTCAATCCGGCGATCGAGAAATCGTTGAAGGGCGACAATTCGGATAAGGGCTTCGGGTTCACCCCGGCCGCCAAGGTCAGCTACGACGTGACGTCACGGGTCGCGGCAGGTCTCGAGTACTACGGCGACATCGGCCCGATCTCGCACATCGATCCGCCACGCAAGCAGCAGCACCTGATCTTTCCGGTGATCGACGTCGATCTCGGCCCGCGCTGGGAGTTCAACTTCGGAATCGGAGCCGGGCTCACACCCGGCACCGACCGCCTGATCATCAAGATGATTCTCGGCTACCGGTTCGGACCGTTGCCGCCGTCCGACGTCTCGCGCTGACTCATCGACGGGCCGCGTGCAGGCGACGCATCGAGCGTCTCGTGCGGCTCTGCTGCCCCACCTCCGGCGCGCGGCTGTCGGCGTGCTCGCAGGTCGTGTCGTTGAAAGCGCCGATTCTGTTCGGCGGTGTCCTGGCAGGGCCAATGCAAAGCCAAAATCGCCATGAGGATGAAACGTGCGCTCACTGTGGGACTTGTGGCCATGCTCGTCGTCTCGTCGGCAGCGATCGGTGCAACGCGCGTAAGCATCGGCACCGGCCCCTGGAGCGGCGTGTTCTTTCCCGTCGGAAGCGGGCTTGCCACGATTCTCAATCGGTACGTCCCGAACATCGAGGCCACGGCCGTGGCCGTCGAAGGATCCGCGCACGCGCTGGAGCTCTTGCAGACGGGTGAGCTGACGCTCGCGATTGTCACGCTCGCCACCGCGCATGCGGGTGCGCGAGGGCAAGCGCCGTTCGACAAGAAGTACGGCGACGTCGCGTTTGTCATGGCGGCCATGGACGCGGGTCAGACGGTGGTCACTGGGGCAGATTCGGGCATCAGGACGTACGCGGACCTCAAGGGGCTTCGGATCGGCACGAACACGCCGGCCTCGGCTGTTCTGCTCGTGGCCGCGCTGAAGGCTTACGGCCTCGAGGAGCGCGACGTTCATCTCAGGGTCATGAATTACGCCGAGCAGATCGACGCCTTGAGAGAGCACGCGATCGATGCGGGGTTTCTTCCCGTAAGCCCCTACAACGCCGACGTGGCCGATCTGGCCTCCGACACGGCGATCCGCATCATCGGTCTCGACACCGCGAAGGCGACGACGTTCGAGGCCGGGCCGGACTGGACGGCGGTCCGCATCAAAGCGCGGACCTATCACGGTCAGCATAGCGACCTCGTGGTGCCCGGCAGCCGCACCGTGTTGCTGGCGCACAAACATGCCGACTCGATGCTGATCTATCGCATCGTGAAGTCGATCGCCGAGCACAACCGGGCGCTCGAGGATCTGCATCCCGGCGGAGCGGAGTTCAGCGCCGACAAGACGCGATTTTTCGTCGAGCGGAAGCTCGTTCCGATGGCCTTCCACCCGGGCGCGGAACGGTTCTGGCGAGAGCGGGGCGTCTTGCCGTAGACGTGCTTTTCGAGTCGCGACGCCGCGCCGGTCGAGACGCCGCCGCTGACTCAGCGACCCGCTGGCCGATCAGGCTCGATCGGCGCCGCACACGTTCCGCCGCCTTCCGCGACCGGTGCGGCACACGTTCCGCCGCCTTCCGCGACCGGTGCGGCACACGTTCCGCCGCCTTCCGCGACCGGCGCCGCACACGTGCCAATGCCCTCGGCTCCGCCGCGGTTGTACGGCAGTTTGGCGAGCACCATCGCCATGCCGCAGCGGTCGGTGGCGCCCGCGTAGACGAGGCCGGCGCCGATGAACGCGGGTAGCAGGCCGAACCACGGGCTGACGGTCACGGCCAGCATGCCGCCGATGCACGCGAGCCCTCCGGCGAGCATCCGCACCTGTCGCTCGAGGCTGATGTGCGCCTTGCCCTCGACCACGGGATGGCCGGCCTCCTGCCACGCGACGAGGCCGCCTTCGAGCACGCGCGTGCTGAAGCCGGTCAAGTCGGCGGCAGCGAGCCGCGCACGAGCCCCGGTGCGACACACGAGCACAAGCTCGCGCTCGCGGGGAAGCTCGGCCCGGCGCCGGGCGAGCTCGTCGAGCGGCAGCAGCATGCTCGGCTCGAGATGCACCGCGCGATATTCGGCCGGCAGCCGCACGTCCACCACGAGCGGCGCGTCGGGCGACCCGAGGGCGCGCGCGAGCTGCTCCACGGTGATCCGAGTGGAAGGGCGCACACCGCTGACGTTGGCGGCGACGATCGCATCCATGTTGGCGGGCTTCGGCTGCCGTGCCGCGCGCAGCGTCGACACGAAGCGCTCGCGGTCGCTCAGCCGCAGCAATGGGTTCGTCTGGCGTTCCTGGGCGAGCGTCGAGTGCGTGCGTCCGGCATAGTCGTGCCCAGGGTAGACCGTCAGCTCGCCCGGGAGTCCCGCGAACCGTGTATGCAGCGTCTCGTAGAGCGCCTCCGGGCTGCCGTTCTGGAAGTCCGTCCGCCCGGCGCCACCGATGAGAAGCGCATCACCGGTCAGCAGCGCGCCGTCGACGAGCAAGCTCACGGAATCGTCCGTGTGTCCGGGGCTGGCGAGGACCTCGATCTTCTGCCCGCCGAGCGTGAGGTGATCGCCGTCGCGAAGCCAGCGCGTGGCGACGTCCGATTTGCCGCGTCCCGAGAGCGCGACCTCTGCGCCGGTGCGGGCACGCAGCTCCGCCGCTCCCGAGAGGTGATCGGCGTGCGTATGGGTCTCGATCACGAGGCGCAGCCGCAACCCGCGCTCTTCGAGCTCGCGCGTGTAGTCGCTCACGCGATCGGCGCGGGGATCGACGAGCGCCGCCTCCCGCGTGTCGGGATCCGCGATCAGGTAGGCGAAGCAGTTCTCCGCACGCAGCTGGTGCACGACGAGCGTCCGGGTTGCCGAATCAGTCATGGTGCGTGTCCTCCAGCAATCAATCGGCCACAGCCAACGCGCGGGTAATCGCGAGGTTGCGCGCGGGCGGGTGGGGTGCTGTCGCCCGAGTTGGGGCGAAGACGCCACGCCGCTTGGGTCGCGGACGCCACGCTAAACGCCCGATTTCCCGCGGCTACGGCTATGGCATTCCGGTTGCGACGTCGGCAATCGATGAGCGGCTGGTCGTGGCGGCTGGGCCGGGTCGCCGGCGTCGACGTGTACATGCACGGGACGTTTCTGATCCTGGTCGCCTGGATCGCCATCAGCCATTATCTCGAGCGCCATCGCTGGACCGACGCCGGCGCCGGCGTCGGCTTCATCCTGGCGCTGTTCGGCCTCGTCGTCCTGCACGAGCTCGGCCACGCGCTCACCGCGCGGCACTACGGCATCCGGACCCGCGACATCACCCTGCTGCCCATCGGCGGCGTGGCCCGGCTCGAGCGCATGCCCGACGAGCCGCGCCAGGAGCTGCTCGTCGCGTTTGCCGGGCCGGCGGTGAACGTCGTGCTGGCCGCGGTGCTGTTCGTGCTGGCCCCCTCCGCGATCTCGCCTGCGCCGATAGGCGAGATTCAGCGCGTCGGCGGCGGCTTCCTCGCCAAGCTCGCGTGGGTCAACGTGAGCCTGGCCGTGTTCAATCTGCTGCCCGCATTTCCGATGGACGGCGGCCGCGTGCTACGCGCGATTCTGGCGATGCGGATGGACTACGTGCGCGCGACGGAGGTCGCGGCGCGGGTCGGCCACGCACTCGCGTTGATGCTGGCACTCGTCGGACTGTTCGCCAATCCGCTGCTCGTCTTTATCGCGCTGTTCATCTGGGTCGGCGCGACTTCCGAGGCCGGGATGGTGAAGCTGAAGCACGCGCTCGGTAATATCGCGGTGAGCAGGGTGATGATCACACGATTCGAGACGCTGGTACCGGGTGATCCGCTGCAGCGCGCGATGGACCACGCGCTGTTCGGCTTCCAGCACGACTTTCCCGTCGTCGAAGCCGGTCGCGTGGTCGGCGTGCTGACGCGCGCGGACCTCATGAAGGGGCTGGCCGACAAGGGTGGGGATGCGCCGGTCGGCTCGGCGATGACGTCGCACTTCGAAACCGTCCAGGCCACCGAGATGCTGCCGAGCGCGCTCGAGCGTCTCGACCGTTCCGCGTGTCCGGCGCTGCCCGTGCTGCAGGGTGATCGGCTCGTCGGCGTGCTCACGCCGGACAACGTCGGCGAGTTCCTCGCGATCCGGTCCGCGCTGCGCGCGAACGGAAAAGGAGACTGGTATGCCCGACGGGTCGCGTGACCGCCCGCCGAGAATCATTCTGGCCACGGACTTTTCGAGCGAGGCCGAGGCCGCCGAGGCCGAGGCGGTCCGCCTGTCCCGCGCGCTCAACGCGGAGCTCATCCTGGTGCACGTCGCCGTCGAGTCGCCACCGTACGGCGACACCGCGGAAGGTGGCCGGCAGCTCGAACGCGTGTATGCGGACGAGGCACGATGGGCGGAGAGCCAGCTCGCCGAGCGCGCGCGGCGTCTGGCGAGCCAAGGCGTCCCGACGGGGTGGCGGCGGCGCGTCGGCGTCCCGCACGAGCAGATCGTCAAGGCCGCACAGGACGAGCACGCGGCGTACATCGTCATCGGCAGCCACGGGCGTGGCCGGGCCGGACGCTTCCTGCTCGGCAGCGTCGCCGAGCGTGTCGCCCGCACGGCGGCGTGCCCGGTGGTGATCGTGCGGCCAGGCGATACTGCGGCCTCGCGGCGGCCGACACCGCGCGCGGCACCACGGCACCGAGCTCAGGGGGTGCGTCGATGAGCCGACCGATTCTTCACGCCAGCGATTTCTCCTCAGCATCGCGACCCGCGTTCGCGAAGGCGATCGCGCTGGCGAAGGCGAACCGTGCCGAGCTCGTCATCACGCACGTGCTGACGCCGGAGCTGCCGCTCGTTGAAGACGGCTACATGTCCGCCGCGTTGTATCGCGAGAGGCAGGCGGCGGCGCGCCGGTACGGGCAGACACATCTCGACCAGCTCGTGAGGCGTGCCAAGCATGCGGGCGTGCGAGCTCGGGCGCTGCTGCTCGAGGGCGCACCGGCGGACCGGGTCGTGCGCGCCGCACGCTCGAGGCACGCCAACATGATCGTCATCGGCACGCGCGGGCGCACCGGGCTCGCGCGTCTCATGGTCGGCAGCGTCGCCAACGGCATCGTGAGCCACGCGCGCTGTCCGGTGCTGACCGTGCGTGGAAAGTGATCTGACGCGCTGACCGTGTCCGCACCGACGCGGCAGTGGCGAGAAAGCCCGGGACCCCCCGAGGTTCGCCGCTTTCTCCTCGGCCCGCAGCCGCGCGGCTTCGAGCTCGTCCGCGCGATCCGGATCGCGCTCGAGATGCTCCGTGGATTTCGGGCGCTGCACTTCGTCGGGCCGTGCGTGAGCGTGTTCGGCTCCGCTCGGTTCGGTGAGGACCATCCCTATTATGGCCTGGCTCGCGAGGTCGGAGCGCGGCTGGCGGAGGCGGGCTTCGCGGTCATGACGGGCGGTGGCCCCGGGCTGATGGAAGCGGCCAATCGCGGCGCGCGGGAGGCGGGCGGGCTGTCGCTCGGCTGCAACATCGAGCTGCCGGTGGACCAGCGTCCGAATCTGTATCTAGACCGCTGGATCACGTTCCGACACTTCTTCGTGCGCAAGGTGATGCTCGTCAAGTACTCCTACGCCTTCATCGCGCTGCCCGGCGGCTTCGGCACGCTCGACGAGATCTTCGAGACCGCGACGCTCGTGCAGACGGGCAAAATCCGCGACTTCCCACTGGTCCTCGTCGGCTCGCAGTTCTGGCGTCCGCTCCTCGAGTTCATCCGCGACACGCTCGTCGCCGCCGGCACCGTCGACAGCGCGGACGCCGCGCGGATCGACGTGACGGACTCGCCGGAGATGGCGGTGAAGCGCGTGACGGCGACGGCGCTCGAACAGTTTGGACTGACGTACGGGCCGCGGCTGCGCCCGCGCTGGTTCCTGGGCGAGGTGCTGACGCGGATCGCGAAGCGGCCGCGCAGCGGTTAGCGGCGCCGGCCCGTCACCGTCACGCAGCAGTTAGCTGCGCCGGCCCGTCACCGTCACGCAGCAGTTAGCTGCGCCAGCCCGTCACCGTCGGCGACCGCTCACGACGTGGACGAGGCGCGACGCCGTCGCTGCCGCCGCCGCGCAATCCGCTTCATGAGGCCGCCGCGCACGATCAGAACCGGACAGTGGGCGTGACGCAGCACGCGCTCGGACACACTACCCAGAAGCAGGCGCTTCAGTGTTCCGAGCCCGCGCGCGCCGAGCACGATCAGGTCGGTGTCGAGGCCCGTGAGAATGCTCGCGGGCGCGCCGACCTCGAGCTCACGTGTGAAGCTCACGCGGTCCAGGCGTTTCGCCGTCTGCTCCATCGCCATCTCGAGCGCCTGCTGTCTGGCGGCGGTGATCTTCACGGCGGCCGAGGCGAGAGCCGCGGGGCCGCCCGGCGCCGCGCTCGGGATGCGCGGTGGCTCGACGACCCCGACGAGGCGAAGGCTCGTCTCCGTCGCGATCGGCAGCGACGCGACGAACCGCGCGGCACCCTCCGCGGCGGGCGAGCCGTCGAAGGCGACGACCACCGAATGCAGCGGCCGCACGCTCGGGCGCACGACGAGCACGGGACACGGCGCGTGCCGGGCGACGGCCAGCGACACGCTGCCGAGCAGCGCCGTCCCGATCGCGCCGAGGCCGCGCGCGCCGACGACCACGAGGTCGGCATCCGACGCGGCCGCGACGTCGGTGATGATTTGCCGCGGATCACCGGTCAGAACGCGCAGCTCCATCGTCGCGAACCGTGCTCTGAGGATTTCGGCAGCGCGCCCCGCCGCGCGCCGCGCCTCGTCCACGAGCGCGCGGTCGAAGTCACGCACGGTCGGGATGTCGAGCGCCGACGGCGGCAGCTGCTGCACGGCGAGGACGAGAGCGCGGGCCGTCGGCGGCAGTGGAAACGCCGCGAGCCAGGTGGCGGCGGCCTCCGCGCCCTCGGAGCCATCGGTGGCGAACAACACGAGCATTGGTCGCGGTGCCATGGTCACATGCCTCGATTCATTCGTAGCGCAGGGCGTCGATGGGATTGAGCCGCGACGCCTTGCGCGCGGGGTAGAAGCCGAAGAACACGCCGACGGCGGCGGCGAAGCCGAACGCGGGCAACACCGCGCGCGCCTGGATTGGCGCCGGCCATCCGGCGAAGTATCCGATCGCCCAGGAGCCGATCGCGCCGACGGCCATACCGATCACGCCGCCGGCGAGCGAGATCGTGAGCGCCTCCGTCAGAAACTGCGCGAGGATGTCGTTGCGGCGCGCCCCGACCGCCCGCCGCAGGCCGATCTCGCGCGTCCGCTCGGTTACCGACACGAGCATGATGTTCATGATCCCGATGCCGCCGACCACGAGCGACACCGATGCGATGGCGGCGAGCAGCAGGCTCAGCACGCGCGAGGCCGCCTCCTGGCTCTGCACGAGCTCCGCGAGGTTACGCAGCGTGAAGTCGTCGTCCTGTCCAGCTGACAGGTGATGGCGCTGGCGCAGCAGCGTCCGGATCTGCTCGAGTGCGGCCGGCACGCTCGCCGGATCGCGCGCCTTGACCATGATGACGTTCACGGCGCGCACGTTCGCGGCGACCGTGCCGAGAACTTTTTTCTTCGCCGTGCTGATCGGAATGACGACGGCATCGTCCTGGTCCTGACCCTGTGTCGTCTGCCCCTTGCGGGCGAGCACACCGACGACGATCAGCGGCACGCGGTGGATGCGGATCTCCTGGCCGACCGGGTCGACGTCGCCGAACAAATTGTCGGCGACGGTGGCGCCGAGCAGCGCGACCTTCGTCGCGCCATCAACGTCGGTCTGAATCAACGGCCGTCCGACGCCCACGTCCCATTCGCGCGCATCGAGGAACTCGGGTGTGACGCCCAGCACGCTCGTGGACCAGTTCGCATTGCCGGCGATGATCTGCGCGCCCGCCCGCACGGCGGGAGCGGCCACCTGGACGGCGTCGATTTCGTGGGTGATAGCGCGCGCGTCGTCTTCGGTGACCGTGAGCTGGCTGCCGCTGCCGAGCCGCACACCGCCCGCGGTGATCGAGCCGGACAACACGATGATGAGGTTCGAGCCGAGGCTGCGGATCTGTTCCTCCACGCGCGCCTGAGCGCCGCCGCCCACGGACATCATCGTGATCACGGCCCCGACGCCGATCACCACGCCCAGCATCGCGAGCGCCGTCCGTACGCGGTTCACGGCGAGAGCACCGAACGCCAGCCGCGCGGTCGTGCGCGTCGTCATGCCGGTACCGCCAGCGCCGCCGGCACGACGACGCGCGACGGCACCGGCGGAGCGTCCGGCGCGTGCGCCTCAGCGGCCTCGGCCACGCGCTCGTCGTCGATCAGCTCGCCATCGCGGAATCGCAGGATCCGGCGCGCGAATCGCGCGACGTCGGGCTCGTGGGTGACCAGGACGACGGTGATGCCCCTGGCGTTGAGCGCCCGCAGCAGCGTCATGATCTCGATGCTCGTGCGCGTGTCCAGGTTGCCCGTCGGCTCGTCGGCCAGGAACAACACCGGATCGTTGACCAGCGCGCGGGCGATCGCCACGCGCTGCTGCTGGCCGCCCGAGAGCTGCGAGGGACTATGGTCGGCGCGCGCGCTCAATCCGACCGCATCGAGCTGCGCGGCAGCGCGCGCGCGGCGCGTGGCGGGCGGTGTGTCACCGTAGAGCAGGGGCAGCTCGACGTTCATCACCGCGCTCATGCGCGGCAGCAGGTTGAACTGCTGGAAGACGAAGCCGATCTTTGCGTTGCGCACGCCGGCCAGCGCATCGTCGTCGAGCGACGAAACGTCACGTCCCTCCAGGCGATAGTGCCCGCTCGTGGGGACGTCGAGACAGCCGAGCACGGCCATGAACGTCGATTTTCCCGAGCCCGACGGACCCATGATCGCGACCATCTCGCCGCGGTCGATCCTGACTGACACATCGCGGAGCGCGTGGACGACGTGATCGCCGACCGGATAGTCCTTGGTGAGCGCCTCGGTCTCGATGATCGGCTGCACCATGCCTCGCAGAGCACGGTGCATCGCCGGTGCCATGCGCGATGGTCGACGATGCGCGAACTTCACCGAACATGTCTGACGCCGCGGCGTGGCGCCGACACCCCACCGGGGCATCGCAGCATCAGGCGGCCGGCGACGGCGGCGATGAAGGCATTGAAATCGAAGACCGAAGATCTGGCAGACGTGATGCACCTCCGGGAGGGCGATGAAGACCGCCGACGAGCCTCGCGTGACGTTTGCGATTCCGACTGTCGCGGAGTCGATGCGACGCCGGCCGATCACCATCGATCCGGACGCGCCTCTGGGCACCGCGCTGGCCGTCATGATCGAGCGCGGGGTGCGGCACCTTCCGGTCGTGAACGACGCCGGTCGGCTGGTCGGGATGCTTACCGATCGCGACGTTCGGTCGGCCGCGATCGCGCCCGAGCTGGCCGAGCGGCTTCCCGGTCGCTGGCGCCGCCGAATGGATCGGCTGCAGCAGCGCTGGGAGGCTTTGCGCGTGCGCGACGTCATGACGTGGGATTGCGTCACCACCGCGCCGGATGCGTCCCTGGCTCAGGCGGCGGCGCTGATGCTCGACGGCCGTTTCGGATGCCTTCCCGTTGTCGAGCGCGGCAAGCTGGTCGGCATTCTGACGGAGCACGACGTGCTGCGCGCGCTCGCGGAGCGGCTGCCCGCGATCCGCGGCGACGCCGACGACTACTTCTGGTGATGCGATCGCGGTGGCTTTTCGGGCGGACTGGAGGCGGCGATGAAAACGATCGGACTTCTCGCGTTGGTGCTGATCGCCGCGGTCGGCCGTGCTGGGGTGCTGCCTTCCGCGTCGCCCGCCGCGGCGGACGGTCTCGAGCGACATTCGGGAACACTCGTGACAATTGACCGGCTTCGCGACGTCGTGACGATCGACGAGATCGGAGCCTGGGACCCCGCCACGGAGCGCATGCGCACGACGCGCCATCGTATCTACGTGACAGGTCTGACCGAGTTCAAGGTGTTTGTACGGTCGAACGCCGCAGGCGCCTATGCCGGCGACTTTGCCGCGGTCCCGCTGTTCGTCTCGCAGCTCATTCCCGGCGACACCGTCACCGCCGAGTGCGTGCGCGCCGGCAGCGCGCTCGTGGCGATGAGCATCGCGGTCGCCGACGCGCCGTAGAGGGGCCGTCGGCAGTCCTGTAATCACGCTGCGTGAAGCGGCCGCGCGTCCGAGCTCGTCAGCCGCGCGGCCGCACGATCAGCACCGGACAGGTGGCGTGGCGCAGCACGGCCTCCGACACGCTGCCCAGTGCCACACGCTCGAGCGCGCCGAGCCCCCGCGCGCCGACCACGATCAGATCGCTGTCGTTGCTCCGCGCCTCACGAAGGATCGTTTCGGCCGGTGACCCGCTCGGCGTCACCGTGACGATGCTGCGAGCGCGCGGACGTAGCGCGGCGGCCAGCGGGGCGAGCGCGGCCGTCAGCTGCTGCCGAGCCTCGTTCTCGAAGTCCTGCATCGCCGCGCGAAGCCTCGCGCCGATGAAGCCGGGCGCCGAGCTCGGATAGCGTGGTGTCTGCACGACGCCGACGAGCCGGACCCGAAGGTCCGACGGCAATGGCAGCCTGCTGAAGTACTCCACCGCCGCCAGCGCGTCGGGCGAGCCGTCGACGCCGATCGTGACCGTGCGCACCGGACGCGGAGTGCCGCGGCACACGAGGACCGGACAGGGCGCGTGGCGTGTGATGCCGAGCGAAACGCTGCCGAGCAGGAACGACGCGACGGCGCCGAGCCCCCGGGCGCCGAGCACGATGAGATCGGTTCCGGCCTTCGTCGCGGCCTCGATCACGGCTTCGCGCGGGTCGCCGTCGAGGACACGACCGGTAACCGTGGACCAGCGCTTCTGCAGGCGCGTCCGCGCCCCGGCCACGAGCCGGTCGCTTTCCGCGACGAATTCCTGCCACCCCAGGACGGCCACCCCGTCCAACGGAAACGGCAGCTGTAGCGCGTTCACGACTTCGATGCTCACGTCGGCCGGCAGCGGAAAGTCCGCGAGCCACTCGATCGCCCGGTCCGCATCCTCCGAGCCGTCCGTCGCGACGAGAATCCGCCTCATATCGTTCATGCCCGCCTCCGCTCCGAGCGGCGCCGCAACGCACGACCGCCGGCGCCGCATCGGGTCTATCGGCTGCAATGGCACTGCCACGCCGACCGCATGCAAAACCGCGCGAGTACGCGGTGACCTGTGGCGCCGCATTGTCCTCGGCGCGCCCCAGTGGGGCGCCGGCGCCTGAGCGCCGTGCGGGTGAGGATCGCGGATCGCGCGACAATCCGCCGTCTTCGCCTGCGAACGATGTGGTCGGCGCCTTGCACTACCCGAGTCGTGACGCGTTGGAGGGATGTCATGCTGAACGTCGCGACAGAGCGCCGGGTCGACCCGCACACGATCAATCCCCACACGATCAATCCACACAAGCTCGGCATCGTCATGGCGGGCGTTGTCGGCGTCTGGCACGCCGTATGGGCAGTGCTCGTGGCGGTGGGATGGGCGCAGTCGGTGATCAACGTCGTGTTCTGGCTGCACTTCATCGAGCCGGCGTACACCGTCGGCGAGTTCGCGGTGGGTCGTGCGGTCGGCCTCGTCGTCGTCACGGGCGCGGTCGGGTACGTGATCGGCCAGATGTTCGGCGCACTGTGGAACCGAGCCCACGATGCCTATGCGTAGCCTCGTCTCGGGCCTGCTCGCGCTTGCTCTGCTCGGCGCGTGGCCCGCTCACGTGGCGGCGCAGCCGAAATCGATTCCGGCGACGTTCGCGGCGGGCGCTACCGCGATCAAGCCTGCCGTGTACGGCCTCGAGGTGCCGGCGAGTGCCGGCAGAGACGAAGAATCCGAGCCGCTTTCGGCCACGGAATTTCTTCGGAAGCTGTTCGGCGGATTGCCTGAAGGGAAGCTCGGCGCGGCAGTCATGATCGACCCGTCGGGCGTTGCGGTCACGAGCGCGCGCCTGGTGCGCGGGCTCGCGGACGTGGAGCTGGTGGCCGTCGATGGAGAGCATCATGCGGCGACCGTCATCGGGCGCGACGAACGGACGGACGTGGCGGTGCTCCGTGTCCGGACGACCGCCGCCCGTCTGACTGCGGCAACGCTCGCGAACTCGGACGACGTCCGGGTGGGCGACTGGGTCCTGGCGGTGGGATCGCCGTATGGATTCGAGGCGAGCGTGAGCGCTGGCATCATCAGCGCGCGGCCACGGGTGAGCCCCGCCGGCCAGTACGACGACAACTTGCAGACCGATGCCGCCGTCAACCCGGGAAGCCTCGGTGGTCCGCTCGTCAACGCGCAGGGTGCGGTCGTCGGCCTCACCGTCACGCCGGGGCCGCGCGGAAGCGGCATCGCCTTTGCTGTTCCCGCCAACGTCGTGCGCCGCGTGAGCGACGAGATCATCTCGCATGGCAAGGTGCTGCGTGGCTGGCTCGGCATCGTGTCGCAGGCTGTCACGCCGGAGCTGGGGTCCGCCTTCGGCGCACCGGTGCCGCGCGGCGTGCTCGTCGCGGACGTGGTCGACGACGGCCCGGCGGCGCGCGCGGGCATCCAGCGCGGCGCGCTCTTGCTGGCGCTCGACGACCGAATGCTGCGAGGGCCTGGCGACATCGAGGCCCATCTGACGCGGACGAGGCCGGGTCAGCGGCTCAGCGTGCACCTGTGGTGGCACGGCCGGGAAGACACGGTCGCGGTCGTGCTCGGCGACGAGCCAGAGCCCTACCAGAAGAGCCGCCGCGCTGCGCGCGTGCTTGGCCTTCTCGTAGATGCGTTGACACCGGAAGCCGGCCTGGTCGTCGTGGCGATCCGGCCGGGAAGCGGGGCCGCAGCGGCCGAAGTGTGGGAAGGCGACATCGTTCGCGAGATCGACGGCCAGCGCGTGCTGACGCTGCCCGAGTTCGAGCGCGCGACACAGCGCCTCACGCCGGGGGCCGAGGTGACCGTCCTCCTGCAGCGTGGCGCGCGGATTTTCTACGTCGTCGTGCCGGTCGTCGAAGCTCCGACACTCGTCGGGCGCGAGTGAGCCGTCGGAGTGACGCGCGTTACGACCGGCGCCGCGTGGCGACGAGCCAGACGCCGAGCGCGCTGACGACCATCACGGCGAGCGCGATCAACCAATGGTCACGAATCGGGTCGATCATGCCCGAACCCTTGTGCATCGGCGATGCCGACCTCGGCGCAATGCGCAACCAGCAATTACGCTGACGCGCCACGACGCGGTGAGGCCCGCGGGCCTCACCGTGGGGCATGGGCGCCGCAATGTTGCGGCGCCCGAGTACGCCGCAACATCGCGAGTCTTCGGCGTTTCGGCGTGGCAAATGGCATGCACGACATCCGGTGGGGAGGATCGCGATGAACCACAAACACGTGCTCTTCCGATCCGAGGCACGGGAGAAGCTGCTGCGCGGCGTGGCCGCGCTGGCGGATGCGGTGCGGGTGACGCTCGGCCCGAAGTCGAAGTGCGTGCTGATCGAGCGCAAGTTCGGCAGTCCGATCGTCTGCAACGACGGCGTCACGATCGCCAAGGAGATGGCGCTCGAAGACGCCGCGGAGAACCTGGGCGCGCAGATGATCCGCCAGGCCGCCGAGCGCACCGGCGACGCGGTCGGCGACGGGACATCGACGGCCACGCTGCTTGCCCACGCGATCTTCGCCGAGGGGCTGCGCAATGTCGTCGCCGGCGCGAGCGCCGTGGACATCAAGCGGGGGCTCGACCGCGGAGCGCGCACGGTTGTCGACAGTCTCCGCGAGCTCTCTCGCCCGGTGAAGAGCCGGCTGGAAAAGGCGCAGGTGGCCGCGATCTCCGCCCACAACGACACCTCGGTCGGCGAGCTGATCGCCGACGCGATGGAAAAGGTCGGCGACGAGGGCGTGATCACGCTGGAGGAGGCGAAGACGACCGAGACGCAGCTGGAGGTGGTCGAGGGGCTGCAGTTCGATCGCGGCTACCTGTCGCCCTATTTCGTCACGGATCCCGAGAAGATGGAAGTCGTCCTCGAGGACGCGCGCGTGCTGCTCACGGACCGCAAGCTCGCAGTGATGAAGGACCTCTTGCCGCTGCTCGAGCAGATCGCGCGTGCCGGCGAGGCGCTGCTCGTCGTCGCGGAGGACGTCGAGGGCGAGGCGCTGGCGACGCTCGTCGTGAACAAGCTGCGCGGCACGCTGCGCTGCGTGGCGGTCAAGGCGCCGGGGTTCGGTGACCGCCGCAAGGACATGCTCGCCGACATCGCGACGCTGACGGGGGCCGAGGTGGCGTCCGAGGAAGCGGGCGTCAAGCTCGAGAGCCTGCCGCTCGCCGCGCTCGGGCGCGTGAAGCGCATCGTCGTCGATCGCGACAAGACCACGCTCATCGGCGGCGCGGGGGACCCGACGGCCATCGAGGGCCGCCGTCACCAGATCCGTCAGCAGATCACGAAGACGACGAGCGACTACGATCGCGAGAAGCTCGAAGAGCGGCTCGCCAAGCTGTCGGGTGGGGTCGCGGTGATTCGGGTCGGCGCGCCGTCCGAGGCCGAGATGAAGAGCCGCAAGGAAGCGCTCGACGACGCGATCAACGCCACGAAGGCGGCGGTCGCCGAGGGCATCGTCCCGGGCGGCGGCCTCGCGCTGCTGCGGGCGATTCCGGCGCTCGAGAAGGCCGAGACGACCGCCGAGGGCGACGAGCGGACGGGACTCGCGATCCTGCGCCGGGCGCTCGAGGCGCCGACGCGCCAGATCGCCGAAAACTCGTCGGTGGACGGCGGCGTCGTCGTGGAGCGCATGCGCGCCGGCGCAGGCGCCTATGGGTTCGACGCCGCACGCAAGGAGTACGTCGACCTCGTCGAGGCCGGCATCATCGATCCCACGAAGGTCGTGCGTGTGGCGCTCGAGAACGCGGTGTCGGCGGCGAGCCTCCTGCTGCTGACCGAGGCGACGATGACGGAGGTGACCGAGAAGAAGGCCGATCGTTCGCCCGAGATCGACTGAGCCGGAGGCGGCCATGACGATGGAAACGCTGGCACGCAACGCGTGGATGATGGCGGTTCGCGGCGGCCTCGCCATCCTGTTCGGGCTCGCGCTCAGCGTTCCGGGCGTCGGGCTGCCGGTCGCCGTGCTGTTGTTCGGCGTGTACGCGATCGTCGACGGCATGTGGACGTTGACGTCACTGTTTCTCACCGAGAGGCGGGCGATCGGCTCGCTCGCTGTCATCGCGGGAGGCCTCGTCTCGTTCACGCTCGGCACGCTGGCGCTGATGTGGCCAGTGGTGCCGCGCGAGCTCATTCACCTCGTCGCCGGCTGGGGCGCGCTGACCGGCATTCTCGAGATCATCGGCGCCGCCGCGATTCCGCGCGAGCGCGTGGGGTCGTGGCTGCTCGGTACCGCCGGCGTGAGCTCCTTGTTCCTGGCGATCTTGATCGAGATGCTGCCGGCGGCCGACGTCGCAGGCATGGTGCACGTGATGGCGGGCTACGCGATCGTCTTCGGCGCCGCGGTGATGCTGGCAGCGCGCTCCTTCAGTCGCGAGTACCGGATGCGGTCGGTCGCGCGGTTGCGTCAGCGCGCGGCATGAGCGTCGTGTAACTGCGGGTCGGCGCGACCGGCCCGGGGCTACTCCCACGGGTCGGCGCGACCGGCCCCTACTCCCACGTCCAGTCGCGGATCGCCGGCATGTCGTCGCCGTGCGCGGCGATGTACTCCGTGTGCTCGATGAGCCGGTCGCGCAGCAGCTGCTTCACATAGGCCATCCGCGTACCGAGCCCAGGGACGCGATCGATCACGTCGCCCACCAGGTGGAAGCGGTCGAGGTCATTGAGCACGACCATGTCGAACGGTGTCGTCGTCGTGCCCTCTTCCTTGTAGCCGCGCACGTGGAGATTGTCGTGATTGGTTCGCCGGTAGGTGAGGCGATGGATCAGCCACGGATAGCCGTGGAACGCGAAGATGATCGGCTTGTCGCGGGTAAAGATGTCGTCGAAGTCCTTGTCGGAGAGGCCGTGCGGGTGCTCGCGGGGGGGCTGCAGCGCCATGAGGTCGACGACGTTCACGACGCGGACCTTCAGCGCCGGAACATGCTCGCGTAGCAGCTTCACGGCCGCGAGCGTCTCGAGCGTCGGCACGTCGCCGCAGCACGCCATGACGACGTCCGGCTCCCCGCCGCGATCACTGCTCGCCCACTCCCAGATGCCGAGACCCGCGGTGCAGTGCTTCACCGCCTCGTCCATCGTCAGGTATTGCAGCGCCGGCTGCTTGCCTGCGACGATCACGTTCACATAGTGGCGGCTGCGCAGGCAGTGATCGGTCACCGAGAGCAGCGTGTTGGCGTCCGGCGGGAGATAGATGCGGATGACTTCGGCCTTCTTGTTAACGACGTGGTCGATGAATCCGGGATCCTGATGGCTGAAGCCGTTGTGGTCCTGGCGCCACACGTGCGAAGACAGCAGATAGTTCAGCGAGGCCAGCGGCCGCCGCCACGGGATGTGCCGTGTGGTCTTCAGCCACTTCGCGTGCTGGTTGAACATCGAGTCGATGACGTGGATGAACGCCTCGTAGCAGTTGAAGAAGCCATGGCGCCCCGTGAGGATGTAGCCCTCCAGCCAACCCTGCATCTGGTGCTCGCTGAGCATCTCCATCACGCGGCCGTCGACCGACAGGCTGACGTCGCTCTCGAGGATCTCGGCGGCCCACATGCGATCGGTGACCTCGAAGACGGCGCCCCACCGGTTCGAGGTCGTCTCGTCCGGTCCGAAGATCCGAAAGTTTCGGCTCTCGAGGTTGTCCTTCAGGACGTCGCGGATGAAGGTGCCCTGCACCTGGGTGGCGGAGGTCACGACCGCGCCGCGCCGAGACACGTCGATGGCGTACTTGCGAAAGTCCGGCAGGCGCAGGTCGCGGAGCATCAGGCCGCCGTTCGTGTGCGGGTTGGCACTCATGCGCCGCTCGCCCACCGGCGCGAGCGCCGCCAGCTCTGACCGCAGCCGACCGGCCTCGTCGAACAGCTCCTTGGGGCGATAGCTCTTCATCCAGTGCTCGAGCAGGGCCAGATGCGCGGGATTGTCGACGACGTCGGCGAGGGGCACCTGGTGCGATCGCCACGTGCCTTCGACGAGCTTGCCGTCCACGTGCTCGGGGCCGGTCCAGCCCTTCGGCGTGCGGAGCACGATCATGGGCCAGCGCGGTCGATCGCGCCACTCGAACCCGCGCCGGCGCGCCTGCTTCTGCACGCGCGCGATCTCGTCGCAGCAGGCGTCGAGCGCCGCCGCGAGCGCCTGATGCACCGGGCCGGGGTCGTCGCCCTCGACGAAATACGGCGTGTGGCCATAGCCGCGCAGCAGCGCGTCGAGCTCCTCGCGACTGATGCGTGCCAGCACTGTGGGCCCGGCGATCTTGTAGCCGTTGAGGTGCAGGATCGGAAGCACGGCACCGTCGCGCGCCGGATTGAGGAACTTGTTGGAGTGCCACGACGTCGCCAGTGGCCCTGTCTCTGCCTCGCCGTCGCCGATGACGGATGCCACGAGCAGATCGGGATTGTCGAACGCCGCGCCATAGGCGTGCGACAGCGCGTAGCCGAGCTCACCGCCCTCGTGGATCGATCCCGGCGTCTCCGGCGCGTGGTGGCTCGGAATGCCGCCGGGAAACGAGAACTGCGTGAAGAGCCGCTTCATGCCTGGCTCGTCCTGCGACACCTCCGGATAGACCTCGCTGTAGGTGCCCTCCAGGTACGCATTGGCGACAAGGCCGGGGCCGCCATGCCCCGGGCCCGCTATATAGATGATGTCGAGATCCCGGGCCCGGATGATCCGGTTGAGGTGCGCGTAGATGAGGTTCAGCCCGGGGGTGGTCCCGAAATGGCCGAGCAGCCGGGGCTTGATGTGCGCGGCCGACAGCGGCTGCTTGAGCAGCGGATTGTCATAGAGATAGATCTGCCCGACCGAGAGGTAATTGGCCGCGCGCCAGTACGCATCGATCCGGGCGAGCTCGTCGGCGGATAACGGCTTGCGTGTTGCCATGGCTTATTCTGCCTTGTGATGCAGGCGCGCGCCGCTGAACGCCCACTGCTCGTTCTCAACGCCGGCTCCTCGACGCTGAAGCTGTCGCTCTTCGACGCGGCCGCGGCATCCGGACCGCATGTGCTCGTGCACGGCGTCGTGGACGGCATCGGCGTTCATCCGCGGCTCGTCATCGGCGACGGCGAGCCGAGACCGGTGCCCGAGGCGAAGGATCACGCCGGCGCGTTCACAGCGGTGGCGCGGTGGCTCGACGATCACCTGCGCGGCGCCCGACCGGTCGCGATTGGCCATCGCGTCGTGCACGGCGGCACGCGCTATGCGCGTCCGGTGGTCGTCGATGATCGCGTGCTGTCCGTGCTCGAGGAACTCACGCCGCTGGCCCCGCTGCATCAGCCGCAGGCCCTGGCCGCGATTCGGGGCGTCCGCAACCACTGGCCCGACGTCACGCAGGTCGCGTGCTTCGACACCGCCTTCCACCACGGCCGCGGCGAGCTTTCGGAGGCGTTTGCGTTGCCGCACGACCTGTTCGACAGCGGCGTGCGGCGCTACGGCTTTCACGGGCTCTCGTACGAGTACATCGCCATGGTGCTGCCCGGGATTGCGCCGCGCGTTGCCGACGGGCGTGTCGTCGTGGCCCACCTCGGCAACGGCGCGAGTCTCTGCGGTATGCGCGCGCGACGCAGTGTCGACACGACGATGTCGTTCAGCGCCCTGGACGGCCTACCCATGGGCACGCGTGTCGGCGATCTCGACGCGGCGGTCGTGCTCTACCTGATCGCCGAGCGCGGTATGACGCCGTCGGACGTCGGCACGCTGCTCTACAAGCGCTCCGGCCTGCTCGGTCTGTCGGGCGTCAGCAGCGACGTCCGCGATCTGCTCGCGAGCGATGCGCCACGTGCGCGGTTCGCGCTGGAGTATTTCGCCGACCGCATCGCGCGGGAGGTCGGCGCGCTGGCCAGCGCGCTCGGCGGGCTCGATGCGCTCGTGTTCACGGCCGGCATCGGCGAGCATGCGGCGCCGGTGCGCGCCGACGTGTGCCGGCGGTTGCGGTGGCTCGGCGTGCAGCTGGACGAGGACGCCAACGAGACGCATGCGCAGCGAATCTCCGCGGCCGACAGCCGCGTCGGTGTGTACGTCATCCCGACCGACGAGGAGCTCGTCATCGCGCAGGCGACCGTCCGTCTCGTCAGCTAGCAGCCCAGGCAGGCCCGCCCGCAGCCAGGGCCTGGCGCCGGTTTGGTGCCGGTCCGGCGGGCTCCGTCACCCACTCGATCCACACGCCGTTCTCCGAACGGCGAGGATCGACGGGGTCCCAGCTCCGCCCGCCTCCCGGCACCAGCACCGGCGCCACCCGGCTGCGGGAGTGACGCCCGCGGGCCCTAGCGACGCGGCGGCAGCCGTGCGATCCAGCGGTCCACCACACCCGCGAGCGGCGCGTCCGCATCGTCGGCGAACTCGTAACGCGCGCGAACGACCGGCTTGCACGGGCTGAGCAGTCGCGCCAGGTCGACGGGAGTCGCGGCGAGGACGACGTCGGCATCCGCACGCTCGATCGTCTCGCGAAGCGCGGCACGCTGCGCCGGGTCGTAGCCGACGGCGGGAAGTACGGGACCGATGTGTGGGTAGCGCTCGAAGACGTCCCGCAGCGCGTCGGCGAGGAATGGCCGCGGGTCGACCACGGCGGCGACCCCGGCGGCCTTCGCCGCCACGAAGCCCGCGCCGTACGGCATGGAGCCGTGGGTGATCGTCGGCCCGTCCTCGACGACGAGGACGCGGCGCCCGCGCACGGCGCTCGGGTCGTCGAGGCGCACGGGCAGGCGACCACGGATGACCGGTGCGCGCGGTTGCACGGCACGGACGGCGTCGATCGCGTGCGCGACCGCGCCGGCCGATGCGGCGTCGGTCTTGTTCACCACGACCACGTCGGCCGTGCGAAGGACGGCCTCGCCCGGGTGATAGCCGCTCGCATCGTCGGGGCGCAGTGCGTCCGCAACGACGATGTACAGATCCGGCCGAACGAACGGGAAGTCGTTGTTGCCGCCGTCCCAGACGATAATGTCGGCTTCCGCGGCCGCGCAACGCACGATGTCGCCGTAGTCGACGCCCGCGAAGACGACGTGTCCGGCATCGACGTGCGGCTCGTATTCCTCGCGCTCCTCGATCGTGCAGCCCGCCGCGTCGAGATCGGCCCGGCTGGCGAAGCGCTGCACGCGCTGGCGCTCGAGGTCGCTGTACGGCATCGGATGGCGAATGACCGCGACGCGACGCCCGGTGTCGCGCAGATGCCGCCCGAGCCAGCGTGCGATCGGCGACTTTCCGCAGCCGGTGCGCACCGCCGAGACGGCGACCACGGGCACCGTCGTGGTCAGCATCGTCCGATCGGGGCCGAGCAGGGCGAAGTCGGCGCCGACGGCAAGCGCGCGCGACGCCAGGCGCATGACGTGAGCGTGGGAGACGTCACTGTACGCGAACACCACGAGCGTCGCGCGCTCGCGCCGGCAGATCGCCTCGAGCTCGTCCTCGGCCTCGATCGGGATCCCGGCGGGGTAGTGTGGCCCCGCCAGCACGGGCGGATATCGGCGCGCGGCGATGCCGGGAATCTGCGTGGCGGTGAACGCCACCACGCGGGCGGCGGCATTGTCGCGGTAGACGACGTTGAAGTTGTGAAAGTCCCGGCCGGCCGCGCCGAGGATGACGATGCGTTCAGGGGGCACGCGACCGTCCGGTCGTCGCCGCTAGCCGCGCGATCTCGGTTTGGGCGCCATGGCGGCGCGCGCACGCTTGATCCCCGCCCCCGGCCGCGCATGCTGGCGCTCGGCGCGCTTTGGCGGCGCCATCCGGGAATCCACGGGGCGGCGCTCGTCCGACTGCCGGATCATGCTGCGCTTTCTGAATGCCATCGCTCGCTTCTCCTCGCCTGGAATCGAGCAAGCTCACTGCCACGGCAACAGCGTTCGCATGTCCGCGTGATCAAACGAAACGCAGCAGGCCGCGACGAGCGCGGTGACGGCGCTGATGGGACTCTCACGCCCCAGGCGTCCCGCCATTGCCTCACGTCCGAGGCGGGAACCGCAGCGGAACTATCCGCACGAGTTGATCTTTCTTGCGGCACCCCCGTTGCACCGCGCATGGGTGGGAGACGCGATGGAGCGGTGTCTGAGCGCACGGATGACACGCACCGGCGACGGAGGAGCAACGCGATGAAGATCCGAAACATCATGAGCGACGGCATCGTCACGATCAACGAGACGGCAACGTGTCACGAAGCCGCGGAGAAGATGGTGCGGCATCGCGTGCGGCATCTGCCCGTGGTCACGGGGCATGGCGCGCTGTGCGGAATCGTCACCGACCGCGACCTGCGGCATTACCTGTTCGAGCCAGAGACGTTTCGACAGGTCAGCACCGTCGGCGCCGAGAAGCTGCTCAAGTCGATGCCGGTGTCCCGCGTGATGACGACACCGGTGATTACCGTGGCCGCCGACGAGCCCCTCGAGGGCGCGGCGCGCGTGATGCTCGAGGGCAAGCTCGGCTCGCTCCCGGTGACCGACGGCGGACGCCTGGTCGGCATCGTGACGGAAACCGACTTGCTGCGGCGCATCGTGGGCGACGACGCGTGCAGCAAAGACGTCGCCGAGATCATCGTGTCGTACCCATGATGCGGTGATCGAGGGGCTGTCTTCCGCCGAGGCGAGACGCCGGCTCGAGACCAACGGAGCCAACGAGCCGGCGCCACCGCCGAGCCACGCCGGCCTCGCCGGCGTGCTCGCGTTTCTGACCAATCCGTTGGCCGCGATTCTCGTCATCACGTGTGTCGTCTCCGCCGCGCTAGGCGACGTCGTCAACGCGACGCTGATCATCCTCATGGTGCTGCTTGGCGTCGCGCTCGACTTCGTCCTGACGCATCGCTCGCAGCGCGCCGCGGACCGCCTGCGCGAGGAGGTGGCGCCGCAAGCGAGCGTTCTTCGTGACGATACGTGGGTCGACGTGCCGCGGCGCGACCTCGTCCCCGGCGACGTCATCCGGCTCTGCGCAGGGGATCGCATTCCCGCCGACGCGCGCCTCGTCGAGGGGCGCGATCTGCACGTGCACGAGGCGGCGCTGACGGGTGAATCCATGCCCGCGGAGAAGGAAGCGGGAACGGCGAACGATGCGGTGTTCCTCGGGACGTCGGTGGTGAGTGGGACGGCGGTGGCGGTGGTCACCGCCACCGGCCGGGCGACGGCGTTCGGAGACATCGCCGCACGCCTGTCGGCACGTCCGCCGCAAACCGAGTTCGAGCGGGGGCTGGCGCGTTTCGCGGCGCTCATCATGAAGACGGTCGTCTTCCTCGTGCTGTTCGTCCTGATGGCCGGCGTCCTCACGCATCGTGCGCCGTTGCAGTCGCTGCTGTTTGCGCTCGCGCTCGCCGTCGGGCTTACGCCGGAATTTCTTCCGGTGATCACGACGGTGACGCTCGCGCAGGGCGCGGTGCGTATGGCGCGGCGCCGGGTGATCGTGAAGCATCTCGCGGCCATCGAGGACTTCGGCAGCATGGACGTGTTGTGCAGCGACAAGACCGGCACGCTCACGACGGGCGCCATGCAGCTCGACGCTGCGATCGATCCCGCCGGCGGCGCGTCGGACAGTCTGCTCGCCGCCGCGGCGCTGAACGCGTCGCTCCAGACGGGTTTGCACAGCCCGATCGACGCCGCCATTCTCGCGCGCGCGAAGCCCGACGAGGCGTGGCACAAGGTCGACGAGGTGCCGTTCGACTTCGAGCGGCGACGTCTGTCCGTGGTCGTCGAGCGAGCCGGTGGACGCCGGCTCATCACGAAGGGCGCACCCGAAGCGATCGTCGAGCGCTGCACGATCTGGGACGTCGACGGCGCCCCGAAGGCGCTCGACGCCGCGGCGCGCGCAATGTGTCGTGGCGTGTACGAGAGGCTCGGGGCCGGGGGCGCTCGCGTGCTGGCCGTCGCCGAGCGGCGGGTTCCGGCACAACCTCGCTATACCGCGGATGACGAATGCGAGCTCACGCTGCGCGGCTTCCTCGCATTCTCCGATCCTCCGATGCCCGGCGTCGCGGAGGCGCTGTGCGCGCTGCGCGCGGATGGCGTGACCGTGAAAATCCTGACCGGCGACAGCGAGGTCGTCGCCCGACACGTCGGCGGTCAGGTCGGGCTCGATGTCGGACAGATCGTTCTGGGCGAGGCGGTGGAGCGGATGACCGACGCGGCGCTCGCCGTCACCGCGGAAAAGGTGACCGTCTTTGCGCGCGTGTCGCCCGGGCAGAAGAGCCGGATCATCCAGGCGCTCCGCAGTCGCGGCCACGTCGTCGGCTTCCTGGGCGACGGCATCAACGACGCGCCGTCATTGCACCTGGCCGAGGTGGGCATCTCGGTGGCCAACGCCGTCGACGTCGCGAAGGACGCGGCCGACATCATCTTGCGCGAGCGGTCGCTCGGCGTTCTGCATCAGGGGATCCTCGAAGGGCGCCGCGCGTTCGCGAACGTCATGAAATACCTGCTGATGGGGACGAGCTCGAATTTCGGCAACGTCGTGAGCATGGCGTTGGCGGCCGTGTTGTTGCCCTTCCTGCCGATGCTGCCCACGCAGATCCTGCTCAACAATTTCCTATATGACCTCGCCCAGGTGACGATTCCCACGGATCACGTCGACGAGGCGATGGTGCAGAGACCGCGGCACTGGGACGTGCCCGTCATCCGGAATTTCATGCTCTCGATCGGTCCGATCAGCTCGGTCTACGACCTGCTCACGTTCGGTGTGCTCCTGCGGGTATTCCACGCGGACGAGGCGCTGTTTCACACCGGCTGGTTCGTCGAGTCGCTGGCCACACAGGTGCTCGTCATCTTCGTCATCCGGACCGCCCGGCGACCATGGGCCAGCCGGCCGAGTCTGGCATTGACGAGCACCGCGCTGGTCGTGGTGGCGGCGGGCGCGGTGCTGCCGTTCACCCCGCTCGCCGCGCTCCTCGGATTCGTGCCGCTCCCGCCGGGCTTCTTCCTGTTTCTCGGGGCGGCGACGTTGACGTATTTGGCGCTGGTCGAAGCGGTGAAGGCGCGGATGCTGCGGCGAGTCCTTCGATGAGGGCGTAAAGCCACGTGACGTCGTGTACCTTTACTGTCGATGGAGGGTTCCGCGTTCGAGTTCCACATCGCCCGCGCCGCACGTGATCGGTATGGCTTCGGCGATGCGCTGTCCTCGCTGACCGCGAACGTCGTCCTCGTCGACCTGGCCGCCAGCCGCGAGCTCGCGCACCGGATGAACCGCGTTCGCGATGCCGAGCGGCATCCCGACCGCGCGGTGCACCCGGGCGCGCTGAATGCGATGGGAATCCTCGACGAGGTGACCCATGTGGTGCTCGCGTTGTATCGCGAGCGCCGGGACCCGCGCGCGATTCTCGACGCGCTCGGCTGGTTCGAGGCGCGCGTGGGACGCGAGGCGCTCGATACGACGCTGCTCGCCTTCGCCGAGCAGTTTCCGACGACCGCGGTGTATCGCGGCCTCGAATCGCCGCGCGACTGGCTGGCGCGCGAAACCGCCGCCATCCCCCACCGGGCCATCGCGCTCGAGGAGCTGATCACGGTCTGGCTCGCGAACCTCAATCCTGCCTTCGGACCGTTTCGCGAGCTCTTCGGCGACGCGGCGATCGCCGACGCCACGTCCTATCGCGCGATCGGCGCGGCGCTGCACGAGTACTTCGAGTCGCGGCCGCGCTTCGGTCCGGCGGAGCAGAACCTCATCGACATGCTGCGAGCACCCGCGCTGGCGTCGCCCGACTCGCTGGACGGGCAGCTCGAATACATCCGCCGACACTGGGCCGACTTGCTCGGCGACTTTCTCCGGCGCCTGCTCCGCGCGATGGATGTGCTCAAGGAAGAGCAGGTGGCCATCTGGCTGCGCTTTCATCCGCCGGGGCCGCGTCCGGGCGCGGTCGCCGCACAGCTCGAACCGGCCGCGACGATCCCGAGCTACGCCGGGCAGGACCCCGAGGCCGAGCGGTTCAGCCACGACGAGGCGTGGATGGCGCGGACGGTCCTCGTCGCGAAGAGCACGTACGTGTGGCTCGATCAGCTCTCGCGCATCCACGGCCGCGCCATCACCCGACTCGATCAGATTCCCGACGAGGAGCTCGCCACGCTGGCTCGACGCGGGTTCAACGCGCTGTGGCTCATCGGGCTCTGGGAGCGCAGTCGCGCGTCCGAGCGCATCAAGCGTTTGTGCGGCAATCCCGAGGCCGTGGCGTCCGCGTATTCGCTGCACGACTACGCCATCGCCGCCGACCTCGGCGGCGCCGCCGCGTACGACAATCTTCGCGATCGTGCCCGCGCGCACGGCATCCGGCTTGCGAGCGACATGGTGCCGAACCACATGGGGATCGACTCGCGGTGGGTGATCGAGCATCCCGAGCGCTTTCTGTCCCTGCCGGCAAGCCCGTTCCCGGCGTATCGCTTCGATGGGCCGGATCTCTCCGATGACGGCCGCGTCGAGATCAAGATCGAGGACCACTACTACGATCGCTCCGATGCCGCGGTCGTGTTCCGGCGGCTCGACCGGTGGACGGGCGACACGCGCTTCATCTATCACGGCAACGACGGAACGAGCTTTCCCTGGAACGACACCGCCCAGCTCGACTTCACACGAGCCGACGTCCGCGAAGCGGTGATTCAGACGATCCTGCGCGTGGCGCGCGACTTTCCGATCATCCGCTTCGATGCCGCGATGACGCTGGCCAAGCGCCATTTCCAGCGACTCTGGTTTCCCGAGCCGGGCACGGGCGGCGCCATCCCGTCGCGCGCCGAGCGCGGGCTCAGCCGCGGGGAGTTCGACGCGCTCATGCCCGTCGAGTTCTGGCGGGAGGTGGTGGACCGCGTGGCGACCGAGGCGCCGGGGACGCTGCTGCTGGCCGAGGCGTTCTGGCTCATGGAGGGCTACTTCGTCCGAACGCTCGGCATGCATCGTGTCTACAACAGCGCGTTCATGATCATGCTCCGCGACGAGGACAACGCGCAGTACCGCCTGGTCGTGAAGAACACCGTCGAGTTCGATCCGGAGATCCTCAAGCGGTACGTCAACTTCATGAACAATCCCGACGAGCGGACCGCGGTGGATCAGTTCGGGAAGGGCGACAAGTATTTCGGGATCTGCACGCTCATGGCGACGATGCCGGGCTTGCCCATGTTCGGCCACGGGCAGGTCGAGGGCTTCACCGAGCGGTACGGCATGGAATATCGCCGCGCCTACTACGACGAGGCGTCCGACCGTGAGCTGGTGGCGCGACACGAGCGACAGATCGCGCCGCTGCTGCACCGCCGTGAGCTGTTCGCCCAGTCGCGCGACTTTCGCCTCTATGACTTCGTCACTGACGACGGCTGGGTCAACGAAGACGTCTTCGCGTACTCGAATCGCGACGGCGGCGAGCGGGCTCTCGTCGTCTATCACAACCGGTACGCGCAGACGCGCGGCTGGATCCGCACGTCGTGTGCGTACGCCGAAAAGTCGGGGGGCGGCCGACGGCTCGCCCAGCAAACGCTCGGCGAGGCGCTGGGGCTGTCGCACGATCCCGCGCGGTTCCTGATCTTCCGCGACGTCGTCACGGACCTCGAGCACCTTCGCTCGTCACGAGCGCTCGCGATCGAGGGGTTGCGGCTCGAGCTCGAGGCGTACACCTGTCGTGTCTTGCTCGATTGGCGTGAGGTCGTCGTCGACGGCACGCGCCGCTGGGACACGCTGGCCGAGCGCCTCGGCGGCCGCGGCGTGGCGAGCGTCGAGCACGAGATGGTGATGCTGGTGCTCGAGCCCGTCCATGCGCCGCTGCGCGCGCTGCTCGATGCGGACGTGGTGGCCTCCGTGGCCGCGGGCACGGCGACGCCCGTGGACGCCGCCGATCACGTACGCGCGTTTCTCGGTGCCGTCCAGGATCTCGCCAAGCGCGGGACGCACCTGGCGATCAACGAGCTGCGCGGCGACCTCGGGAGCGCGGTGCAGGCGTTCGAGAAGCGGCTCGACGCCGCGCGGCGCATCACCGCGCTCGAGTCGCGCTTCACATCACCCTGGCCGAGCGACGCGCGGGGGCTGTTCGCGCCGGACGATTCGGCCGCGTTCGGCGCGGTCCTCACGTGGTGCGTGATGGAAGCTCTCGGGCGCGCGTACGACCCGGCGCATGCCGCCGAGTCCGCCGTGCAGTTGTTCGACGTGCTGCGCATTCGCAGCGTCGTGGCCGAGGCGGAGGAGCGGCTCGGGCTCTCCGGTGAGGACCGCTGGCGCGCGGCCGCGCGCGTTCGCCTGGCGCTCGCTCACGGCTCATCGACTCCGAGCACGGTGCGGACGACGGCATCCGACGTCGGGTCGACGACGGCCAGGCCGACGCCTGCGGTTGCGCTCGACTGGCTTCGTGATCCGGACGCCGCATGGCTGACGGGCGTCCACGAGTATCAGGGTGTGCGGTACTTCGTGAAGGAGCCGTTCGAGCGGCTCGTGTGGTGGATGGCGCTTGGAAAGTTGCTCGATCTCGCCGTCGACGCGTCACCGGCTCCGCAGGCGCTTCGCGCCCTCGAGCGCGACATCGCCGCCGCGGTCGCAGCGGCGGCCGCCGTCGGCTACCGCCTGACCTGACCCCTCGACGCCGATCACAATCAGCGCGTCAGCGCCGTTTCTCCTGATCGATCAGGACGCGGCGCAGGATCTTGCCCGATGCGGACTTGGGGATCTGGTCGATGAACTCGAGATGACGGATCCGCTTGTGGGGCGCGACGCGCGCCGCCACCCACTGCATGATCGCGTCCGCGGTCGTCGCGCGCGATCCGTCATCGGGCTTGAGCACGACGTACGCCTTCGGCACCTCGCCGGCCTCTTCGTCGGCTTTGCGCACGACAGCCACGTCCAGGACGGCTGGATGCGTCACGAGCAAGGCTTCGAGCTCGGCGGGCGCAACCTGCAGGCCCTTGTACTTGATGAGCTCCTTGGTGCGGTCGACGATGAAGAAGTATCCGTCCTCGTCGACATACCCGACGTCGCCCGTGTGATACCAGCCGTCGGCGTCCAGACACGCCGCCGTCTCGTCGGGCCGGTTGAGATAGCCCTTCATGATCTGTGGTCCACGGATCAGCAGCTCGCCTTCCTGATGTTGTGAAAGCTCGTGGCCGGTCACGATGTCCGCAATCTTGACCTCCGTGTTGGGAACGACGCATCCGCACGCGCCGGGCTTGATCGGTGCGTTGCGGGTCGGGCTGAGATGCGTGACCGGGCTCGCCTCGGTCATGCCGTAGCCCTGCACCACCGGGCATCCGAGCTTCTTCGACAGCTCGCGCTGAACGTCCTCGCCGAGCGGCGCCGCACCCGAGAACACCAGGCGCACGCTGGAGAGGTCGAATTGCGCCACGGCCGGATGCTTCACCAGGCCGAGCACGATCGGCGGCACGAGCGGCAGAATCGTCGCGCGGTACTTCTGGACGAGCCCGAGAAATTCCTGGAGGTCGAACCGCGGCATCAGGACGATCGTGCCGCCGGACGCCAGGCCGAGCATCATGATGACGACCATGCCGTAGATGTGAAAGAGCGGGAGCACGCCGATGGTGACGTCGCGCTCGGCAAACGCGTCCCAGTTCTTCATGCCTTCGCACTGACACAGGTTGGCGACGAGGTTGCGATGGGTCAGCATCACGCCCTTGGGCAACCCGGTCGTCCCGCTCGAATACGGAAGGACGACGAGATCGGTGCGGGGATCGATTCGTGGCGACGGTGCCTCGAGGCCGACCTGGCCGAGCTCTGTGAACGATCGCGCGCCGTCTGCGGATCCGAACACGAAGACGTCTTCGATGTTGCTCTTGCGCGCCGCGTCCTTCGCCTTGTCGAGGAAGGGCGGCACCGTGATCAGAAAGCGCGCCCCCGAGTCGGTCAGCTGCTTGGCAAGCTCATCGGCCGTGTACAGCGGATTGGCGGTCGTGTTGATGCCGCCGACCGCCGCGACGGCCAGGAAGATGGTCGCGTACTCGGGCACGTTCGGGCTGTAGATCGCGAAGACGTCGCCTTTCTTGAATCCGCGGCGGGCGAGCCCGGCCGCGACGCTCGCCACGCCATCCCGGAGCTGGCCGTACGTGAGCGTCCGGCCGCTCGGCCCGTCGATCAGCGCCGGCTTGTCGCGGAGGCGATCGGCATGCCGGAGCACGTAGTCGACGATCGATACGTCGGGGATGGCTACATCAGGTGTCGTGCTCTTGACGATCATGCCGAGCTCCTCGTGCGAAATGGGTCAAATGCGGCACACAGCTTACAACTTCTTCACCTCTCGAACATCGTGGCTTCACACACCGGCGTCATGCTCCTCACCGGGGGCCGACAGCGGACGGCCAAGCGGCCCCGGAGGAGAGAGCCATGAACCGACGTGTTGCGCTGGTGGTCGCGCTGGTGCTCGTTGCAGTCGCGCTCGCGGGAGTGATCGGCGCCACGGCCTATCGAGCCGGCGTGGCTCGCGGGCTCGCCGATGCGGGGAATGTTCCGCAGCCGTGGCTCCATCACGGACCATTCTGGTTTCCGGGGCCATTCGCGTTCCTGTTCCCGCTCCTCGGTGTGTTCGTCATCGTGGCCGTGGCGCGCGCGCTCTTCTGGCGCGGCTGGTGTGCTGGTGGCCGCGGCTCGTGGCAGCGCGGCGTGCCGCCGGCGTTCGAAGAGTGGCACCGGCGAGCCCACCAGTCTCCACCGCCAGGGGACTCCGGCCGCTGAACCGGTGCGCTTCGGCGCTCAGGCGCCGTAGTGCTCGCCGAGCGCCATCTGTGCGTTCACGCCGATCAGCTGACCGAAGTCGGCAAACGAGATGTAGCGCCCGGCGAGCGGCTGCACGCTGTCACCGTCGCGCAGGTCGCGCAGGAATTGCTGCATCGCGCGGGCCGCGACGAACAGCGTATCGACCGGCAGCAGGATGATGGCGTAGCCCAGCTCGCGCAGGCGTGAGAACGGCAGCAGCGGCGAGCGACCGCCGGGCGCATAGTTGAACAACAGCGGCGCATCGAAGGTGCTCGCGATGCGCTCGATCTGCTCCTCGGTCGTCGGCGCCTCGACGAAGAGCATGTCGGCGCCGGCCTTCACGGCTGCTTCACCACGGCGCAGCGCATCGTCGAAACCCGTGACGGCGATCGCATCGGTGCGCGCGATGATGACGAGCTCCGGGTCGCGGCGCGCGTCCACGGCGGCGCGGATCTTCGCCGCGAACTCGGCGGTCGGCACCACCGTCTTGCCGGAGAGATGGCCACAGCGCTTCGGCAGCTGCTGATCCTCGAGGTGCAGACCGGAGACGCCGGCCGCTTCATACGCCTCGACGGTGCGCCGCACGTTCAGCGCATTGCCATATCCCGTATCGGCATCCGCGATGAGCGGGGCGCTCAGCACGCTCGCGAGATTGCGGACGTGGTCGGCCATTTCCGCGAGCCCGGCGAAGCCGAGGTCGGGCAGTCCGAGCCGGGACGCGGACACGCCGTAGCCGGTCATGTAGACGACGGGAAAGCCCGCGGCTTCGACGAGCTTCGCCGACACCCCGTCATACGCGCCGGGAACGACGACGCCGTCACGACTGGCCAGGACTTCACGCAGCGCCCGCCGTCGGCGGGTCGCGTCGCCCGAATGGGGAGCTGTGGTCGCCATGCTGACTCCTTGCGAGGATCCTCGTGTCCGTCATGCTCGCACGTTTCTGATAAGCTCGCGCATCGTCGATGTCGGTTCGCCAGACACCCGGCCTCGAGTACGCAACGGTCCTGACCCGCGTTGATCTCTTCGCCGGGCTCGATCGCGTCACGCTCGCGAAGCTCGCGGCCCACCTCGAGATCGTGTCCGTCGACGCCGGGGCCGCGGTGGTGCGTCAGGGCGATCCGGGCGACGCGTTCTATGTTGTGGTGAAGGGCGCCTTCGGCGTCTATGTCGCGCCGCCGGAGGGCGAAGAGAGCCGCGTCAACGCGCTCGGGCCCGGCGCTCCGTTCGGCGAGATGGCGTTGCTCACCGGGCGGCCGCGCTCGGCGAGCGTGCGCGCGGAGACGCCGGCCGAGGTGCTGCGCCTCGAGCGCGGCCGATTCCTCGACCTCGTGCGCCGAGAGCCGCAGATCGGGCTCGCCCTGGCGGCGACGCTGTGCGAGCGTCTCCGCCGCGCCCACGTTCCAAGCGCTGACGTGAGCGAAGCCGTCACCGCGGGTCCCGACGTCCGCACGCCCGCGATCGTCATGCCGGCGGCGCGGCCCGCTCGCCGCCCCACGTTTGGCACGGCCGGTATCGCCGTCGCGGCCGCCGTCGTGCTCGGCACGTGGCTCACGTCCGCGCCGTCCGGGTTGACGCCCGCCGGCTGGCGGGCGGTCGGCACGCTCGTCGCCGCCGTGCCGATCCTCGCTCTGGACGCGGTGCCCGAAGGCATCCTTGCCCTGGCTCTCACGGCCGCGTGGGTGCTGGGCGGCGTCGCGCCGGTCAGCGTCGCGCTGAGCGGCTTCGCCTCGACGAGCTGGGTGTTGCTCGTCAGCGTCCTCGTGCTCGGCGCCGCCATCGCCGCCTCGGGACTGCTGTACCGCATCGCCTTGTGGATCGTCGCCCACAGCCGCGGCGGGTTCGCGGGCCAGGTCGCCGCGTTGACCGTCGGCGGCGTGCTGATCGGACCCGCGGTGCCGAACGCAACCGGACGCGTCACGCTGATCGCACCCGCGCTGGGCGAGCTCGTCGACGCGCTCGGATACGCGCCCGGCTCGCTGCAGGCGGCGGGACTCGCCATGGCGACGCTCATCGGCTTCGGCCAGATGGTCGGCGTCTTTCTCACGAGCTCGACGACCGCGCTGCTCGTGTTCGCGGTTCTGCCGGCCGAGACGCGGCGTGACCTCAGCTGGCTGACGTGGGCGGCTCACGCCGCGCCGACGAGTGTCATTCTTCTTGGCGGACTCGTCTCCGTCGTCATCTGGCTCTACCGGCCGCAGGGGGCCGAGCGGGCGATGCAGCCGAGGTCGGGCGCGCTCGCGCTCCAACGCGCGCTCCTCGGACCACCCTCGCGCGCTGAGCGGCTTTCGCTGCTGGCGGCCATCGCCCTGGTGCTCGGGTTCGTTACGCAGCCGTGGCACCGCATCGAGCCGGGCTGGATCGCGGCCCTGACGCTCGGCGCGCTCGCGCTGACGGGCGTGGTGAACGGTGAGACGCTCCGCTCCGTCAACTGGAGCTTTGTGCTGCTGTTCGGCACGCTCGCGTCTCTGTCCGCGGTCTTCGGAAGGGCGGGGGTCGATCACTGGATGGCCGGCGTCGTCTCGGCGGCGGTGCAGGGCCTCGCCGGCGTGCCCGTGGTCTTTGTCGCTGTCGTGACGGTTCTCTGCTTCGCGGTGAGCCTCGTGCTGCGTTGGCAGGCGGCGGCGCCTCTCCTCACGATCGCCCTCGCGCCGGTCGCCGCCGCGGCCGGCATCAGCCCGTTCGTCGTCGGGCTCGTCACGCTGATCGCGTGCAACGGCTTCTTCCTGCCCTATCAGAGCACGACGTATCTCGCGCTGTACCACGGGACAGGAGGCGGCCTCTTCACACACCGGCAGGCACGTGTGGCCGCCCTCGCCTACGGCGTCTGCACGCTTCTGGCACTGTGCGCGAGCGTCCCGGTGTGGCGCGCGATGGGCCTGTTGTGATGGGGTGAGCGTCGTCGTTGGCCGCGTCGGTCGTTGACACCTGTAGGCGCGGGTGATACCTCATAGAGCCTTGGCGTCACCGTCCTACTGACATCTCTCTAACATTCCGCTGATATGCCCAGGGCGAGCGGCGGAAGGAGCGGGCATGCCGACCGACATCTTCGATCCCGCGCATTACGCGGCCGTTCGGCGGGGAAGTCTCGAGGCCGAGACGCTGCCGCCGTGGGCGTACACCTCGCAGGAATTCTACGAGCGCGAGGTCGAGACGATCTTCCTGAAGGTCTGGAACTTCATCGGCCGGGCCGATCACATCCCGAACCCCGGCGATTACTTCACGCTCGAGCTCGTCGGGGTGCCGATCATCATCGTGCGCGACGAGCAGGGACGGCTGCGCGCTTTCGTGAACTCGTGCCGGCATCGCGGCACGGTGATCGTCGAGGGCGAGGGCAGCTGCCGCGCCTTCAAATGCCCATACCACAGCTGGGTGTACGCGCTCGACGGCGAGCTGCTCGGCGCGCCCGAGATGCAGAAGACGACCGGGTTCGACTGTGCGGACTTTCCGCTGCGCACGATTCGGCTGGAGACCTGGGCGGGCTTCCTGTTCATCAACTTCGATCCGGAGGCGGCGCCACTCGCCGCGTATCTCGGTGATCTTCCCGACAATCTCGCCGGCCACACGGGCAGCGACCTCGTGTGCGTGCGGCGCAAGGCGTATGAGCTCAACTGCAACTGGAAGCTCTTCGCCGAGAACGCGAAGGAGTCGTACCACATCGCCACCGTGCATCGGAAGACGATCAATCAGTATGCGTCGGCCGAGATCGCGGGATACGAGTGGGTCGACGTCCGCGGGCAGTACTCGATGAATTACGCCAAGCACCCGGGCAGCATGGCGCTGCTGAAGGGCGACGACGGCTTTCCGATCATGGGCACGCTGACGGGCCGGACGCGGGAAGGCACGTACTCGCCCTTCATCTTTCCCGCGACCTACATCGCCGCGACCATCGACACGCTGTGGTACCTCGAGCTGCATCCGCACGGGCCGGACCGTACGACGCTGATCCACGGCGCGTGCTTTCCACGTGCGGTGACCGAGCGCGGCGACTTCCACGAGGTCGCCAAGAACTACTACAAGCGCTGGGACATCACGATCGAGGAAGACAACGCGATCTGCGAGATGCAGCAGCGCGGCGTCGCGTCGCGCATCGGCGGTCCGGGCCGGCTCTGCTTCCGCGAGCGCGTGGTGCATCAGATCGACAACTGGGTGCTGGACCGGGTCCTCGGGCCGGACGGCAAGGGGGGTGCGTGATGCGGCGATCGATTGGCGTGGGGCTGGTGCTGGTGATGCTCGTCGGCGGCCTGCCCTCGATGGCGCCGGCGGCCGGCACGCTCGAGCGAATCGAGAAGGAGAAGGCGTTCAAGATCGGCTTCATCGCGTCGCCGCCCGGCGTCATCAAGGATCCGAAGACGGGTGAGCTGTCCGGCTACTACGTCGACACGATGCGCGCGATCTGCGAGCAGATGGGCGTCAAGCCCGTGTTCGTCGAGACGGCGTGGGGCACGTTCGTGGCCGGCCTGCAGTCCGGCCAGTTCGACCTCTCGATCGCGGCGACGTTCGCCACGGTGCCTCGCGCCCTCGCCGTCGACTTCACACGGCCGATCCACTATCTCGGCTACAGCGCGATCGTGAAGAAGGGCGACACGCGGTTCAAGAGTCTCGCCGACATCGATCGCTCCGGGATCAAGGTTGCGGTCGTGCAGGGCGCCGCCGGCCACGAATACGCGAAGCAGAACTTCAAGAACGTGCAGCTCGTCACGCTGGCCACCGCGGATCTCACCGCGCCGTTCGTCGAGGTGTCCGCCGGACGAGCCGACGTGGGGATCGAGGATGCGTGGGCCACGAAGCGGTACGCCGCCGCGCACCCGGAGGTCGTCGACCTCTTCGCCGAGCGGCCGTACAACGTGCTGCCGATCGCGTGGGCCATGCGCAAGGGCGAATACGATCTGCTGACCTTCATGAACACCGCGCTGGACTACATGATGATCAACGGCCGGCTCGATCAGCTGGCCGCGAAATACGGTCCGAGCGGACGGTTCGAGCTCCGACGCACCTACGACCCGGTGGGCGTCAGCACGTCGTCGCGCGAGGCCGGACCGGCGAACCCGACGGGACGCTGAACGCTCGATGCCGTACACGTGGCGATTCGACGTCGTCTGGGACTACCGGGCGGTGTTCGAGCGCGGGGCCATCGTCACCGCCGAGCTCACCGGCGGGGCGCTGGTGCTCGGTCTCGTCCTCGGGCTCGTGTTGGGGATGGCGAAGGGCTCGCGGCTCCCCATCCTGCGCATTCCCGCCACAGTGTACGTGGAGTTCTTCCGGTCGACGCCAACCCTCGTGCAGCTCGTCTGGATCTACTACTCGCTTCCGATCCTGACGGGGCTGCAGCTGAGCGGGATCCTGGCCGTCATGGTCGGGCTCGGGCTCAACGCCGCCGCCTATTTCGCCGAGATCTTCCGCGCCGGCATCGCGTCCATCGATCGCGGCCAGATGTACGCCGCGCAATCGATCGGCATGCGCTATTCGCAAGCCATGCGGCGCATCATCCTGCCCCAGGCGATTCGTCGGATGGTGCCGCCCTTCATGAACGAGGTCGCGAACCTGATCAAGCTCACCACGCTCGCCTCGGTGCTGGCGGTGGCCGAGCTCCTCCACGAGTCGCAGAACCTGATCACGAACACCTTCCGCCCGCTCGAGGTCTATACGACGCTGGCGATCACGTTCGCGGCCATCATCTTTCCCATCATCTATCTGTCGCGGCGCCTCGAGTACGCATGGGGGGCGCACTCATGATGGCCGAGGCGATGATCCGCGTGGTCGACCTGCACAAGCGGTACGGCACGCACGAGGTCCTGCGCGGAATCGATCTGGAAATCCACGGCGGCGAGGTGCTCGTGGTTGTGGGCCCGAGCGGGTCGGGCAAGAGCACGCTGCTCCGCTGTCTGAACTTCCTCGAGGAATACGACCGCGGCGACATCTGGTTCGACGGCGCCCTCGTCGGCTACCGCACGCTCGCCAACGGCCGTCGCGTCCGCGAGCGCGAATCGACGCTGGCCGCGCTGCGCGCGCGGATCGGGATGGTGTTTCAGAACTTCAACCTGTTTCCGCACAAGACCGTGCTCGAGAACGTGATCGAGGGGCCGACGATCGTTCAGCGCAAGTCGCTGGCCGAGGCCCGCGACCTCGCCCTGGAGCTCCTGGGCAAGGTCGGCCTGACCCAGAAGGCCGGCGTCTACCCGAGCACGCTGTCGGGGGGCCAGCAGCAGCGGGCGGCGATCGCGCGCGCGCTCGCGATGCGCCCGGAGGCGATGCTGTTCGACGAGCCGACCTCCGCGCTCGATCCGGAGCTCGTGGGCGAGGTGCTGGACGTGATGAAGAAGCTCGCCACGGAGGGCATGACGATGGTCGTGGTGACGCACGAAATGGGCTTCGCGCGGGAGGTCGCCGATCGCGTCGTGATGATGGACGACGGCGTGGTCGTGGAGTCGGCGTCGCCCGCGGAGATCTTCACCCGGCCGAGCCATCCGCGCACGGCCGCGTTCCTCGGAAAGGTGCTGCACGGATGAGCGACGATGTCGTCATTCCGCCAGGAGAACACTGGGGCCGGCGCCTCACCGCCGGGCAAACCCTCTCCATCGTGGATCTCGAAGGACGCCAGGCGGTCGATTTCTTGTGCTACAGCGCGACACGGCCGCAGGAGGAGCGCTACAACGCCGCGGATACCATGAAGATCGCCGGCTCGATTTTCTTGAGCAAGGGGGTCGCGCTCTACTCCGGCCTCGGCCGAAAAATGTTCACGGTCGTGGAGGACACCGTCGGCTTTCACGACACGATCGGCGGCTGCTGCAGCGAGGAATCGAACTTCGTGCGCTATGGCGTTCGCGGCACGCCGAACTGCCGCGACAATTTCCTGAAGGCGCTGGCGCCATTTGGCCTGGGGCTTCGCGATATCGTCGCGAACGTCAACTGGTTCATGTATGTGCCGGTCGAGACCGACGGTCGCATGGCGATCGTGCAGGGACGCTCGAAGCCGGGCGACCGCGTGGACCTGCGCGCCGAGATGGACGTCGTCGCCGTCATCTCGAACTGCCCCCAGACTCGAAACCCGGCGAACGACTTCAAGCCCACGCCCATTCGCGTGGTGCTGTCGGGCTGACCGCGGTGCCGTCGCGACGCGTTCGGATTCACATCGAGAACGTCTCGGCGCAGGCGCCGGTCTTTCAGATCCGGCCCGAGCAATGGGAGGCGGCGCTGGGACGGCACCCACGGCTCGCGCGCCACGTCGAGGCCACCATCGGCTGGGACCTCGAGCGCTTCGACGAATGCATGCGCACGGCCGAGCTGCTGATCGGGTGGCGGTTTCCGAAGGAGGACCTCGCCGTTCGGGCGCCGCGTCTGCGCTGGATCCACATGACCGGAGCCGGGATCGAGCATCTGATGCCGCTCGACTGGCTGCCCGAAACGATCACCATCACGACGAACAGCGGGGTTCACGCGCCGAAGGCCGGCGAATTCGCGGCGATGGCGATCCTCATGATCAGCAACCACATGCCCGCGCTGATGACGGCGCAGCGCGAGGGACGCTGGCACCGGATCTTCAGCACGCCCGCGCGCGAGAAAACGCTCGTGATCGTCGGCGTGGGCGCGATGGGCGGCGCCGCCGCCGAGCGCGCCAAGGGGCTCGGCATGCGGGTGTTCGGGGTCCGTCGCAGTCGTCGGTCCCACCGCCACGTCGATCGCATGTTCGGCCCGGACGAGCTCGAGAAGATTTTGCCGCTCGCCGACATCGTCCTCGTGTCGGTCCCGCTCACCGCCGAGACGCGGCAGCTCATCGGCAAGCGCGAGCTGGATCTGATGAAGCGCGAGGCGGGGCTCATCAACATGGCGCGGGCGCGCGTCGTCGATTACGACGCGCTCGCCGACAAGCTCGCGCGCGGCGAGCTGTCCGGCGCGATCCTCGACGTCTTCGACCCGGAGCCGCTGCCCGCCGATTCGCCGCTCTGGGCAACGCCGAACCTCGTGCTCACGCCGCACGTCTCGTCCGACGACGCCTCGCAGTACATCCCGAGGACGCTCGACCTCGTCTTCGCCAACGTCGCCCGCGTTCTGGCGGGTCGCCCGCTGAAGAACCGGGTGCGTCGCGAGCGGGAGTACTGAGCGCCGCATGCCCCGCGACGCCTCGGCGGTCGAGATCATCGTGCCCGGCGGCCACGGCCGCGCGTTCGAGGCGCGCCGCGGACAGATCGTGACGATCGAGGACGTCGAGGGGCAGCAGATCGCCGATCTCGTGGCCTTCAACGCGGACGAGCCGGGCGAGTGGCTTTCGCCCTCGCATACGCGCGTGGCGCTCATGTCGATGCGCATCGCGGCCGGCAACGTCCTCGTCACGTCGCGCCGCCGGCCGATGCTGCAGGTGGTCCGCGACACCGCCGGCGTCCACGACTTTTCCGTCCCCGCCTGCGATCCGAGCCGCTACGAGCTGTTCTTCGGTATCGAAGGGCACCGCAACTGCCAGGACAATCTCACGGAGGCGCTCGCCCCGTACGGCGTCGACCGTGTGCAGATTCGCGATCCGTTCAACATCTTTCAGAACAGTCCCACGTCGCCGGAGGGCGCGCTCGTGCTGGTGGCGCCCGTGACCAAGCCCGGCGATCGCATCGTGTTTCGCGCGCTCATGAATATCGTCGGGGCGGTGTCGGCCTGTCCGCAAGATTTCCTGCCGGTCAACGGGTTCAGGATCACCGACGTCCGCATCCGCGTCTCCGACGTCGAGCCATGCTGAAGCTCACGGCGTACGACGAGCCGACCGAGAGCGCGCGCGCGATCCGCGGCGGTCACGGCGTCGCGTTCGTGGTCCGCTGCGGCCAGTTCCTCACCGTCACCGACGTCGAAGGCCAGCAGGTGGCGGACTTCTTCGCGTGGCGGCTGCACGACCGCACGGAGTTCATGAGCCCGCACAACACGCGGCTGCTGGCCGGCGCACTGGTGCCGCCGGTCGGCTCACGCTTCGTCAGCAATCGGCGGCGCCCGATGCTCGTCCTCGTGCACGACACCGTCGGCGTCCACGACCTGCTCATGGCGTCCTGCGATCCCGCGCGCTACGCGAGCTTCGGCGTCGCCGAGCACCGGAGCTGCGTCGGCAATGCCGAAGAGGCGCTGCGCGAGCGCGGCATGACGGTCCCGCGTCTGTACGATCCCGTCAATCTCTTCATGAACGTGCCGGTCGACGCCGAGGGACGCCTCTCGATCCAGGCGCCGGTGTCGAAGGCCGGTGATCACGTCACGTTTCGGGCCACCACGGATGTCCTCGCCGTCATCTCCGCCTGCCCGATGGACCTGAATCTCTGCAACGGGGGACGCGTGACGGACCTCCACGTTCGCGTCCACAACGAGTTCGTGTGATCGGATGAGCACGCCGGGCGTCGCGTTCGGTCTGGCGCTTCCCCAGACGTTCCTCGACGGCCACGTCGACGTGGGGTTGGTCCGCCGCGTTCTCGCTCGCGCCGAGTCGCTCGGCCTGCACAGCGTCTGGGTGCAGGAGCAGATCATCGGTACCACGGCGAGTCTCGAGCCCGTGGAGACGCTCACCTACGTTGCCGCGCTCAGCGAGCGCGTGAAGCTCGGCGTCGCCGTGCTGCTGACGACGCTGCGCGCGCCGGTGCATCTGGCGAAGTCGCTCGCGACGCTGGATCAGCTGAGCGGCGGACGCCTCATCGTGGGCGTGGGGCTCGGCGGCAACATCGCGCGCTATCCCGCGTACGGCATCGAGCGCGCCCATCGCGTCGCCCGGTTCGTCGAGGGCCTTCAGATCATGAAGGAGCTGTGGACGAAGCCAACGGTGAGTTTTGCCGGGCGATTCTGGCGTCTCGATGGCGTCGCGATGGAGCCGAAGCCGCTGCAGCATCCGCACCCGCCGCTGTGGTTCGGTGCCCATCACGAGGCGGCCATTCGGCGCAGCGTGGAGCTCGGCGACGGCTTCATCGGCGCCGGCGCGTCCTCCATCGACGACTTCGCAACGGTCGTCTCGACGCTCCGGACGGCGCTCGAGCGAGCGGACCGCGACCCGGCCAGCTTTCCGATCAGCAAGCGCGTGTACGTCGCCGTGGACGAGGACGCGTCTCGCGCGATCGCGCGGCTCGAGGCGTGGTTCGGCCGGTTCTATGGCGATGCGGCGCTGGCGCGTCGTGTCGCGATCTGGGGCTCGCCCGATCGCTGCGCCGAGGGCGTACGGCGGGTCGTGGGCGCGGGGGCGACGCTCGTGATCCTCAACCCCGTCTTCGACGAGAGTGAGCAGCTGGAGCGTCTCACCGCGGACGTCGTCCCGCGGCTGATCCCGGCGTGCGCGAGGTGAGCCGATGCCAACGCTGCTGATCAGGAACGCCGACTATCTCGTGACCATCGACGCGACGCGACGGATGCTGCGCGACGGTGCCGTCGCCGTGCGCGACGACCGCATCGTGGCGGTCGGGAAGACGGCCGAGGTCGCGCCGCGCTTCGCCGATGCCGAGGTGATCGACGCGCGCGGCAAGCTCGTGCTGCCGGGGCTGATCGACTCGCACATCCACAATGCGCAGCAGCTCGGCCGCGGGCTCGGCGACGAGGCGTATTCGGGGCCGGAACGGCTGTTCCGGCGGCTTTGGGTGACGGAATCGCACATGGACGCCGGCGATGCGCTGTGCGCCGCCCGGCTGTGCCAGCTCGAGATGATCCGAGCGGGCACGACGTGCTTCGCCGACCCGGGCAACTACTTCCCGGCCGAGACGGCGCGGGCCGTGGAAGAGAGTGGGCTGCGCGGCATCATCGCGCGCACGGTGTTCGACATGGGCCAGACGGCCATGGGCTCGCTGCCTGCCAATTTTCACGAGCCGACGGCGACCGCGCTCGAGCGCGCGGACGAGATGGTCCAGCAGTACGACGGCGCGCTCCGCGGGCGCCTCAAGGCGTGGTTCTCGATGCGCGTGCCCGTCGCCTGCTCCGATGATCTCCTGCGGCGGATCGCGGCGCTCGCCGACAAGCGCGGTGTGGGCGTCATCGGGCACGCCTGCGAGAACCGCGACGAGATCGTCGCCTCGCATCTCAAGTACGGCATGGGCGACGTCGCGCGCCTCGAGACGCTCGGCCTGCTCGGACCGCGGCTTCTGCTGCTGCACGTGGGCTGGGTCGACACGAAGGAGCTGCTGTTGCTCAAGCAGCGCGACGTCAAGGTCTCGCTGGCCCCCGGCGCCACGTTTCACCAGGCGATGGGGAACATCAGCCACGGCAAGGCGCCCGAGATGCTCGAGCTCGGGATCACCGTCGCGCTCGGCTCGGACGCCGCGATGTCGGGAAACTTCCTCGATACGATCCGGCAGACGTTTCTGCTGGTCGGCGGCTATCACGAGGCACGACTGGACCCGAAAGTGATTCGGCCCGAGAGCGCGGTGGAGATGATCACGATCAACGGCGCCCGCGCCATGCTGTGGGACGCCGACCTCGGCTCCATCGAAGTCGGCAAGAAGGCCGATCTGACGATCCTCGACATTCGACGCCCTGAGTGGCAGCCCGTGCACAACCCGATCGCCAACCTCGTCTATTCCGCGCACGGCGGCTCCACCGATACGGTCATCGTCGACGGCCGCGTCATCATGCGAGCGGGGCGGGTGCTGACGCTGAACGAGGCGGATCTCTACGACGAGGCGCGCGACCGCGCCGCCTGGCTCGTCCGGCGGGCCGGCCTCGAGAAGATCACCGCCTCGATCTGGCCGCTGACATGAGACGCGGCAGGTCGAAGCGGCGCGCCCCGCAGTCGCAGAAGAACCGCGTCTATCAGCGCCTCCGGGGAGACATCCTGACGCTCGCGCTCAAGCCCGGCGAGCTGGTGGTCGAGAATGAGCTTGCGCGCCGGTTCGGCGTCAGCAAGACGCCGGTGCGCGAGGCGCTGGCGCTGCTCGAGCAGGACGGCCTCGTGTCCGTCCTTCCGCGTCGCGGCTATCTCGTGACGGCGGTGACGGCGGCCGACGTCTACGAGATGTTCGAGGTGCGCGCAGCGCTGGAGGGCGTGGCGGCCGAGCTGGCCGCGACGCGGATGACGACCGAGGACCTGGAGCGCCTCGAAGGCCTCAACAATCCGCGCGAGGCGTTGCTACGCGTGGCCGGAGCGCGCCTCGGCCGGGACGCGATGCAGCAGCTGCTCGACTACAACCGGCAGTTCCACCTGGCCATCGCCGCCGCCGCGCGCAACGGTCGTCTCCTCAGACTGATCCAGCGCGTGCTCGACGACGGGATGCGGCTGATCGCGATCGGCTACGTCGCCAACGAGCACGACGAGATTCTCGCGGCGCTTCGCGCCGGCGACCCGGTGCGCGCGCGCTCCGCGATGGTCAATCACGTGCTGATGACGCAGGAGCGCGTGCTGAAGGGCGAGGGCCGGCGCCTCTGACGCCGGCGTCGAGCGGTCACGCGTGCTCTCGAGCGGTCACGCGTGCTCGACGCAGATGCACCAGAACGGCGCCGCCGCGACGTTGACCACCTCGTGCGTCACGACCGCCGCGTTCCAGGTCACCACGCCCGCCTTGCGCTTCACCTCGAGCTTGCCGCCATCGGGCAGCGTGTTGCGGAGGTCGAGGTCCGACAGACACAGGACCAGACGCGGGCCGTGGTTGTGCATGCGGCGCACCTGCGACGGGCCGATCAGCTCCTCGTACACGCAGGTGTGTGCGTCCTTGTAGAGCACGCGATCGCCGAACGTTCGCGACACGCCCGGCTCGGGGAGCCGCTTCACGTCCACGAGGACCGCCCGCCCGAACGCGCCGGGACCCGCGTGAACTTCCAGCTGCCCGCCGCCGAGGGCATCGACGCGGCCGCGCGCGATGGGCAAAAACCGCGGAGCGCCCTGGCCGGCAGCCACGGCGTAGCCCGTCCCATCGTCCATGCCGATTAGGATCCCGTTGTCGTACGCGACCTTCACCGGCCCGGACCCGCCCCCGAGGCGAAGGTCGAGCACGCGCAGCGCGTCGTTGTCGAAGAGCGACGGCAAGCTCGTCATGGAGCACTCCTTTCGTGGTGCCTGAGGACCCGGCTGAGGAAGGCGCGTGTGCGGTCCTCGCGCGGCCGCGTGAAGATCGTCTCGGGTGTGCCCTCCTCGAGAATCCGCCCCTCGTGCAGGAACAAGATTCGGTCGCCCGCCTCGCGGGCGAACTGCATCTCGTGCGTGACGACGATCATCGTCATGCCGTCCTCCGCGAGCTGCTGCATCGTCTCGAGGACTTCGTCGACCAGCTCGGGGTCGAGCGACGAGGTCGGCTCGTCGAAGAGGATGAGCTTGGGACTCATCGCGAGCGCGCGCGCGATGGCGACGCGCTGCTGTTGCCCGCCGGAGAGCTTCGAGGGATAGGCGCCGAGCTTGTCGCTCAATCCCACCTTGGCGAGCATGCCGGCCGCCAGCGCTTCGGCCTCACGACGCGGCATTCGCTTCACCATGATCGGCGCGAGGCTGACGTTGTCGAGCGCGGTCATGTGCGCGAACAGATTGAAGCGCTGAAAGACCATCCCGATCTGCGCCCGGTGCGCATTGAGCGCGCGCTCGGCCAGGGGCCGGAACGTCCCGTCGTCGCCGAACATGCCCATGGGCTCGCCGTCGACCCAGATGCGGCCGCGTGAGGGAACCTCGAGGCCATTGAGGCAGCGCAGCAGCGTGGTCTTGCCCGAGCCGCTGGCGCCGATCAGCACGACGACCTCGCCCGTCTTCACCTCGAGGTCGATGTCGCGCAACACCTCGAGGCCGCCGAACGACTTTGACAGCTTCTCCACGCGCACCATCGCCGACGGAGCGCGACCCATGCTCAGTCCGAGGCCGCCAGGCGCAGCTCGAGCAGTCGCGCGGCGTACGACATCGCCGTACACAGCACGAAGTACACGAGGGCGATGAAGCTGAAGATCTCGATGGGCCGGAACGTCGTGGTCGACAGCACCTGGGCCTGGTAGGTGAGGTCCGCCACGCCGAGCACGGACACCAGCGACGAAAACTTCAGCAGCGACACCGACTCGTTCACGAAGGGCGGGATCATCCGGCGGAAGGCCTGCGGCAGCACGATCTTCCGCATCGTCTGCGCGTACGACATGCCGAGCGTTCGCGCGGCCTCGACCTGGCCGCGATCGACGCCTTGAATGCCGCCGCGGATGATCTCCGCGATGTACGCGGCTCCGTTGACGGCGAGCGCGAGCGTGGCCGACACGGGGCCGCTGAGGTTGATGCCCGTGAGGATCGGCAAGCAGTAGTAGAACCAGATGAGCTGCACCAGCGCCGGCGTGTTGCGAAATACCTCGACGTACGCGGTGGCCGGTCCATAGAACCACCCGCGGTGCGACATGCGGCCGAGCGCCACCACCAGGCCGACCACCAGCCCGGCGGCGAGCGCCGCGACGGTGACGAGCAGCGTGGCCCGGATGCCGGACAGCAGGAAGCCCAGGTTCGCCGCGACGACGTCGAACCGAAAGGTATACGGCACTCAGTCGGCCGCGAACGACGCGTCGAGCCCGTACTTCTCGAGCAGCTGCTTGACGCGCCCGCTCTTCTTCGCCTCACGGACGAAGCCGTTGACGCGCGCGGCCAGCGTCGTATCGCCCTGCGGCAGCGCGAACGCCACCTCGCTGGCCCCGAACGAGCCCGGGACGATCGCCATCTGCGGGTGCTCTCGCTGGATCGTCTTCAGCGCGTCGATCGTGCTGGCATGCGCCTGCACGCGCCCGCTGACGAGCGCGAGCACGTTCTCCGGCACGGTCTTGAGCCGGATGATGTCGGCCTTCTTGAACTTCTCGGTGACGAACATGTCGGAGTTCGCGCCGAGCGTGACCGCGATCTTCACGCCCGGCTTGTCCCAGTCTTCCCAGCTCTTCGTCTTCGCGACTTCGTCTTTCGGCGCGAGGAGCGAGAGCCCGTGCTTCGTCACCGGCTCCGAGAAGTCGACGACTTGCGCGCGCGGCGGCGTGATGGCCATCAGATTGGTGATCTCGAACTTGCCGGCCTGAATGCCCGCCGGCAGCGTGCCCCAGCTGTCCTCGATCCATTCGACCTTGGCGTTGAACGCTTTCGCCATGTCCTGCACGAGCTCGTAGCTCACGCCCTCGACCTGGTTGTTCTTGGGATCGCGGAAGACGTACGGATGCCACACCGCCCAGCCGACGCGAAGGAGCTTGTCCTTCTCGATCCGGTCGAAGGCCGAGGGTCTGCCGGCGGCGTAGAGCGGGTGCGGCCGGGCCGCCGCCATGGCGGTCACCAGCGCCGCGTGCGTCAGGAACGTGCGTCGCGTCGTCATCGAAGCCTCCATTCAATGGGCTCTGATCACAGGGGGAGCAGCTTGCCCTGCCGCGCGTGGATCGCCCCGTCTTTCATCACGAGGGCAATCCGGTCCTTCTGCTGCAGCAGGGAGATGTCGCGGAGGGGGTCGCCGTCGAACACGAGCAGGTCGGCGATCCGGCCCGGCTGCAGCGTGCCGAGCTCGCGCTCCATGCGCAGCAGATACGCGGCGTCCCGCGTGGCCGCGCAGATGGCGTCCATCGGTGTGAAGCCGAGGTCGTCGACGAAGAGCTGCAGATCCATGGCGTTGGCGCCGTGGGGCATCTCGGCGGCCAGGCCGAACTCGCCGCCGGGCACGACGCGCACGCCGGCCGCGTGCAGGCGCTTGGCGTTGCGTGCGCCGACTTCGAAGTCCTCCGCGTACCGTGTCGCATCGAAGTGGTCCTTGGCGATGCGGCCCGCGTGGTACGCCTTGATGAACTGCTTGGGCGGCATGAGCGCGGGGACGACGGCCAGCGGCGGCCACTTCACGATGAGGTCGAGCCCCTCGTCGTCCAGATAGGTGGCGTGCATGATGATGTCGACGCCGGCGCGGACGCAGTTCTTGATCGACCTGGCGTCGCGCGTGTGCGCGATGATCGTCTTGCCCCAGCGCCGCGTCTCGTCCACCGCGGCCTGGATCTCGTCCGGTGTCATGCACTCGCGGTCTTGCAGGCAGTCGTACATCTGCGGGTGGTAGTCGGCGACGTGCGAGCCCTCGCCGCTCGTGTAGATCTTCACCGCATCGACGCCTTCCTTCAGCACGCGGCGCGTCGCTTTCAACACTTCCTGCGGGCCGTCGGCGATGATGCCGAGCGTCTCGCCACCGATCTTCTGCCACGACGGATGCCAGTCGACCGCGCCGCCCGTGGTGTTGATCTCGGGGCCACACGCGAGCAGCCGCGGCCCGCGGCCGAGGCCGGTCTTGACGGCACGCTTGACCCACACGTCGACGGCGAACTGTGAGCCGCCGCTCACCGCACTCGTGTAACCGGCCTCCAGCAGCTGCCCGGCGTGGCGGAGCGCACTCATGCCGATCCAGACGGCCGGATACTTCATGTCGATCTCGTTCGAGTTCTTCGGATACGTGAAATTGAGATGGACATGACCCTCGATGAGCCCCGGCATCACCGTCTTACCGCCGGCGTCGATTTCCTCGTAGCCCGTGCCGACGCGCCCTCGCAGCTCGGCCGTCGTGCCGACCGCCTCGATCCGGGCACCCGTCACGAGCACGGCGGCGCCCGGTCGGGGAGCCGCGCCGGTTCCGTCGACGAGCGTCGCATCGGTGATCACGTATCCCTTCATCGTGCTGCCTCCCCAATCGCGTGCCACACGCGGTGCGGCTGATACGGCATGTCGAGCTCGGTGACGCCGAGCGGGCGCAGCGCATCGAGCCCCGCATTCATGAGTGCGGCGATCGCCCCGATCGTCCCCGCTTCCCCGACCCCCTTGGCGCCCAACGGATTGTCGGGTTTCGGCGTGCGTGTGTGCGCGGTGATGATATCGCCCGGCATCGTCGCGGCGCGCGGGATCGCGTAGTCCATGAGCGTGCCCGAAGCGAGCTGGCCGTCGGCATCGTAACGGACCGTCTCGAGCAGCGCCTGGCCGAGCCCTTGCGCGATGCCGCCCAGCACCTGGCCCTCGGCCAGCAACGGATTGATGACGGTGCCGCAGTCATCGACGGCGACGTACTTGAGC
>JBKOUQ010000091.1:0-30801 GCA_046723475.1 Candidatus Methylomirabilota bacterium | reverse complement strand
GGCTTACGCGCCGGGCCGGCCGGCTTACGCGCCGGGCCGACGCCGGCCAGAACGACGCTTACCGCTCTTGCCCGCCTCTCCCTGCTCGGCGCGCTCTTCGTCGCTGATCGCGAAGCCCTCGGCGTCGGCCGGACTATCGGGCGCGAACGTGTATTCCTCGTCCGAGTCCTCGTCCGCATCGTCCCCGGTGTCGTCAGACACCTCGCGCCCCTGCCCCGCCGCGATCCATCGGCGAACCTTCAGCAGATGGTCGCGCTCGTGTCCGATCGCTTCGCGAAACTGCTGTGCGAGCTCGTCTTGGCCCTCCTGTTCCGCGAGCTGGGCGAGGGCGGTCCAGCACTCGTTGTCCGTGAGCTCCGCGACGACGATTGCCTCGAGCGACTGCAGCAGGTTCGTGCGGGGGTCGCTGAGCACCTGCGGCAGCCCGGCCGAGATGTTTGCGGCCAGGTTCGCGGCGGGCGTCAGCACCGTGGGGTCGCCCCCGAGCTCCTTGATCGCCGTCGTCAAGATGTCGGCGTGCTCATACTCCTCGGTGAGGATGTGCAGCAGCTCCTCCCCGCTCGGCCCGCCGTCAAACGAGCCGTACGCTCGGAACTTCGAGACGAGCGCCTCGTAGAGGCGGGCGCCGGCGTGCTCGAACGCGAGACGCTCGCCGAGCTTGTCCATGAACAGGGTCGGCTGGCCGCCCGTCGCGGCCGAGACCGTCGCCTTCGCCATGCCGACCAGGGACGCCGGCGGCGGCGTCTCGCCGAGCCCGTCGCTCTCCTGCGCATACGCCACCCGCACGGCGGCGATCGCCTGTGCATCCCCCGGTGACGACGGCGGAAACTCGCGCGGTGCCGCGACCATCTCGTCGGCCCGCGCTCCCGCGTGCATGAGGCCCGTTCGATTGTTGCCCAGCTGTGCCGATTGGCGCATCACGCGGCCCTCCTTTCTCGTTCGGGCGATATCGTGCGCACGCGCTTGGCCGGGTCCGTCAGCTCGGTGCCCGGCCGCCACTCGAAGCCGGCGGCGACGGTCTCCGTCGGCGATCCCTCGGCGTTCATGTACTCGCGATACTCGCGCGTCGCGTCCGTCTCCTCGTCGCGGCTCACGAACTCCGTCCCCGCCGCGCTGAGCGTGAGCTCGCGCCGTAGCGTCTCGCGGACGAACTCGCGGTGGCTCGTGTACCGGATCGGCTCCGGCAAGCGCTCCGGGAGCACCTCGGCCGCGTCGCGACGCTCGGTGTCCTCGAAGATCTTCGCGACGAAGCGCACGTGGCCAAGCTCGTAGTCGAGGAAGCGTTCCCAGATCGCGCGGATACGCGGGTCGTCTTCGGACTCCACGCAGCTCCAGTAGTTGTAGACCTCACCCGCCTCGTGCAGCAGCCACTTTTCGAGCCATGTCTCGCTCGGGTCGATGATCGACTCGTACTGCGTGACATGCTGCTCCTCGATCGACGCGATCTCGCCGTAGAGCTGCCGCGCGACCGGATCGGCGAACATCGGCCCGATGGTCATGTAGTAGTCGTGTGTCTGGTGCTCCCCCGCCATCAACGTGTACGCGTGCAGCTTCGTCAGCGGCACGGCGCGCTGGCGGTCGTACGGTCGGCGCAGATCGTCGAGCGGATGGCGGTGCTCCACGGCGGTGGGCCGTCCGGGGACGATGTCCGTGTAGCTTTGAATCAGCGTGTTGGCATCTTTACCGAAGAGCCGATCCATCAGCGCCGAGTAACGATAGAGATGGTCGAAGTCCTCGAGCAGCCCGAAGCGATAGACCTGCGCGAGATATTCGTCGGGCTCTTTTTCGGCGATGCTCGCCGTCACCTCGATCGCGACCTGCTCGAAGCCGATCGTCGTCTCCAGCGGGTTCTGATCCGCGGGATTCAGCCAGTTCACGAGCGTTTGCTGGTGCTGCTCGACGCGCCGTACCTGCGCCAGCGCCTTCTGCAGCGGGCCGTTCATGCGCGCACACGCATGACCGAAGCGCAGGGCCTCGGACTCGATGCCATTCATGAGAATGACGCGCACGCGTGTGAACGCGTCGTTCATCAGCTTGTTGTAGGGCGCCTGGACCAGCTCGCGCCAGGTGAATCGCTGCTGCTCCAGGGCCACGCCTGCGTCACGCAGGAGATTGATTGCCACTGCGAAGCTCCTTCCGTTCGACACGACGGGATGCCGCGTCGGTCGCTTGCCATGCTTTTGATGATCGCGGCGCACGATTGTCGCCGCGACGTCCACCGAGGACGTGGAGCCCGTGGTCGCAAGGAGAATGCCACCGACGGAACACCGCCGCCGTTGGGTGGAGTAAAATGCTCCTCGCAGCATGGAGTCCGAGGCTCTCCTTCGCGCCGCCTTCGACGTCGGACCCGACGCTGTCCTCGTGTTCAATCGACAACGCGACGTCGTGCACGCCAACGCGGCGGCGCGGCGTCTGTTCGCAGAGGACATCGCCGGGCTCTCGCCCGCCCGCCGCGCCGAGCGCTGGACGTTTCGCGACGAGGCGGGACGGCTCATGCCCGCCGAGGCCTCACCAAGCGCGCGCGGACTGCGCGGCGAGACCGTGCGCGATGTCCGGTGTGCGCTGATCGCCGCCGACGGCCGACGCCGCGACGTCAGCGTCGACGCGTATCCGCTCCGCGATGAGCGCGGGACCGTCGACGGCGTCGTTTGCGTCCTGCGCGAGATCCAGACGGTCGAGCAGGCGCATCCCCGCCTGTTCGCGGGCCAGCCGACCTGGTTCGGATCGGCCGCCCGCGGCGGCGACGCGGAGGCGCGGCTGCGCGTGGTCGCGGATGCCGGCCGGGCCTTCGGCGCCGCGCCCGACTACGCCGCCACGCTCAATCTCCTTGCGCGCGCCGCCGTCCCGGCGCTCGCGGACTGGTGCGTGATTCGCGTGCTCGAGGCCGACGGCCGGCTGCATCGGCTGCCGGCGATCTATGCCGATCCCGAGCACGCGACGACCGCGCGGGCGATGGACGAGTATTACGCCGCGCACGCCGATCCGTCCGCGTACACCCCGGGCTCCGCCGTCGCTCGCGTGCTGCGCACGGGCGAGTCCGTGCTCGTGCCGCGCGTGACGCCCGAATGGCTGCGCACCGTCGCGCGCGACGACGCCCACTTCTCGCTGCTGAGCGCGATGGGCATGGTCTCCGTGGTACACGCGCCGTTGCTGCTGCGCGGTCGCGCGATCGGCGTCCTGACGCTCGCGCGCACCGGGTCGGCGGAGCGCTTCCGCGCCTCGGATCTCGCCGTCGCGGAAGAGCTGTGCGACCGCGCGGCCCTCGCGATCGAGCACGCACGCCTCGCCGAGGCGAGTGAGCGCCGCGCCCGCGAGGGCCACGCGATGGCGGAAATCGCGCGGGTACTGGCCGAGACGCTGGATCCCGCGCTCGTCTGGCAGCGCATCGCCTCCGGCGTGCGCACGCTCCTGGACGACGCGCCGGCCGCCGCGCTCTATCGTCTGGACGCCGCCGGCGACATGACAGCGGTCGCGGTCTCGACGGAGAACGGGCTGCACTTCGACTGGACGCCTCAACTCCCGAAGGGCGCCGGCATGGTCGGCCGCGCCGTCCGGCAGCGTGCCGTCGTCGTCGCCGCGGACGCGCTCGAGGAGGCCGACGTCTTCTATCCGCCGGACGCGCGCGCGCGCCTCGAGCGCTCCGCGTACCGCGCGCTCCTCGCCGTGCCGCTCGTCGTGCAGGAGCGCGTGTTCGGCGCGCTCGCGGTGGGCGCGGTGCGCGGCCGCCGCTTCACCGAGCGCGAGATCGAGCTGGTGTCGGCATTCGCGTACCACGCCGCCGTCGCCCTCGACAACGCGCGGCTCTACGAGGAAGCGCAGCATCGCCGCGCCGAAGCCGAATCGGCGCAGGCCGCGGCCGAGGAGGCCAACCGCGCGAAGGACGAATTCCTCGCCGTGCTGTCGCACGAGCTGCGCACGCCGCTCACCGCCATCCTCGGCTGGATCCGCCTGCTGCTGACGGGCCGGCTGCCGCCCGCGCGCGTGACCGAGGCCCTGGCCTCGATCGATCGGAACACCCGCGTCCAGACGCGTCTCATCGACGATCTGCTCGACATCTCGCGCATCGTCGCGGGCAAGATCCAGCTCGATCTGCGCCCGCTCGATCTGGGTGCGCTGCTGGGCGACGTGCTCGCGCTGGCCGGGCAGGACCCGCGCGCGGCCGCGCTGCTGTCGCCGCCGTCGGTCGAGCCCGACTGCATGGTGCGCGGCGATCGCGACCGCCTGCACCAGGTGGTGACGAACCTCGTGAACAATGCGGTGAAGTTCACGCCGGCCGGCGGCGCGGTCGAGGCGCGGCTATGCCGCGTGGACGGCGAGGTCGAGCTGGTCGTGCGGGACACCGGCGAGGGCATCGCCGCCGACCAGCTGCCGCACGTCTTCGATCGCTTTCACCAGGTCGACCGCGCGCGCACGCGTCGCCACGGCGGGCTCGGGCTCGGGCTCGCGATCGTGCGCCATCTCGTAGAGGCGCACGGCGGCACCGTGCGCGCCGAGAGCGCCGGCCGCGGACACGGCGCGACGTTCACGGTGCGCCTGCCCGCGCTGCCGGACCGCGAGCGCGCCGCGATCGTCATGCCGGTCGCGGCGAGCACGGCGCAGCGACTGCTGGCCGGCGTCCGCGTCCTCTTCGTCGACGACAACCCCGAGGCGCGGACGCTCGTCGGGACCGTCCTGGACGCCGCCGGCGCCGAGGTCTCGCTGGCCGCCTCGGGCCTCGAGGCGCTCGCGATGCTGCGCCAGCGCGCGGTCGACGTGGTGGTGACCGACATCGGTATGCCGGACGTCGACGGCTATGACTTCGTGATGCGGGTGCGCGAGCGCGAGCGGCAGGCCAAGCGCGCGCCCGTGTGCGCGATCGCGCTGACCGCGCACGCGGGCAGTGAGGACCGGCGGCGCGCGCTCACCGGCGGCTTCCAGGGCTACCTCGCCAAGCCCGTCGATCCTGACGAGCTCGTGCGCGCGGTGCACGCGGCGTACGAGGGGAGCCGGACGTGATGCGCCCGGCTACTCGGCGATCGCCTGGTAGACCAGCTGGCGAAACAGCTCCGTGAACTCGCGCTGCCAGGCGCCGGGCTGGGCCTGAGTCATCAACACGGCCACGAGCTGTTCCTTGGGATCGACCCAGAACGTCGTGCCCCCGGCGCCGCCCCAGGTGTACTGACCCGCCGAGCCGACCGTCCCGTTCAACCCGTCGGCGCGACGGACGGCAAAGCCGAGACCGAAGCCGTATCCGACAGGCAGCAGGGCGTGCGCCGGCTTGATGTCGCCGAGATGGTCCGACGTCATGTGGCGCACGGTCGTGCGTGCGAGCAGGCGTCGACCCTCGAGGTTTCCGCCGTTGGCCATCATTTGAAGAAACCGCGCGTAGTCGACCGCGGTGCCGGCGGCGCCCGCGCCACCGGCGTCGTTCTTTGGCGCCACGGTCACGTCGTACAGCGCGATGGGGTTGCCGGTTGCCCGATCCGTCTCGAACGGCTGGGCCAGTCGTTTCACCCGCTGCCCCTGAATGTGAAACGTCGTGTCCGTCATCTTGAGGGGCCGGAATACCCGCTCGTCCAGCACGCGGCCGAGCGGCGCGCCCATCACCGCCTCCACGACACGACCGAGCACGTCCGTCGACATGCCGTATTCCCACATCGTTCCGGGCTGACGTGCCAGCGGAACGCGGGCGAGCGTTTCGAGCTGCTCGGCCGGCGTCACGCCCTGCCAGGCGACATTCGCCTTGGTGTAGAGCTCCTTGAGCTGCGCGTTCGGCGTGAACGTCGCATAGACCATCCCCGACGTGTGGCGCAGCAAGTCGTACACGGTCACTTGGCGCTGTGCCGCTACCGTCGCCGCCGACGTTCCGGCGCCGTCGGCGCTCAGCACCTCGAGTTTCGCGAGCTGAGGCAGGTACATCCCGACCGGATCGTTCAGCCGCAGGCGTCCGTCTTCAACGAGCATCATCGCGGCCACCGACGTGAACGGCTTCGTCATCGAGTAGAGACGGAAGATCGCGTCCTTCGACATCGGCATTCCCGTTTTGGGATCGAGCTGGCCGATGGCCTCGAAATACGCGATCCGGCCCTTGCGTGCCACGAGCGCCACCGCGCCGGGAAAGCTCTTCGCTTCGATCTGCCGCGACAGCACCGGCGTGATCCGGGCCAGACGCTCGCGCGAGAGCCCCACATCCTCGGGCGTCGCCGTCGGGAATGCGTGGGCGGCGAGCGGGAACAGCAGGAGAACGACGCCGATCAACCGTGAGACGGCCCGGTGCATCACGCACCTCCTGTCGAAGTTACGCTGGGACAGCCGACTCGTTCTGCGGCGACGCAACGTCAAGGGGGTGGGTGGCGGCACGAGCTGAGCGGCGGCCGCCCGCGACTACCGATCCGCGTCCAGAAACCGCCGCACGCGCTCCATCACGATGTCTTTGTCTGGGTAGAGCGCGTTGAGCGCACGCGCGCGGGTGAGCGGATCGCTGGCAAAGAATCGCTCGTATACGACCTGCCGACTTCCAAAGGCGCTCCCCACGACGTCCCAGGCCAGCCGAAACAGCCGCACCCTGTCGCGCGCGCTCGCGGTATCGGTTGCGAGGTACTGATTGATATCGGCGGCGAGCGGGCTGGCGAAGTCGGCCTCGCTCGGCGTGATGAAGAAGCTGCTCGAGCCGAGAAGCTCGAGGATCTCGGCCATGCGGGGGTACGCCGTCATGAACAGATTGCGCGTGAGCTCGATCTGCAGCGGCACCGGACACATCACGCCCCACTCGTCGAGTGTGGCGTCGGCTTCCGCCGAGCGCATGCATGCGCGCAGCAGCCCGGTGTACATCGTGAGCTCGGCCAGCCGCTCCTCCGAGTGCGGCAGGTGCGCGTTGCCGAGCGTCCGGGTCATGTGCAGGGCGACGCCGAGGACGAACTCGGCCTTGGCGAGATTCTTCGCCGCGTTCTGATGCGCGCTATGCGCGGCCGAGTGCGTGGCCATGCCCGTGTTGTTGACGAGATCGACGTCGCCGAGCACGAACACGCGCTCCCACGGCACCAGCACGTCGTCGAAGAACACGACGCAGTCCATCTCCTCGAAGCGCGAGCCGAGCGGATGGTCGAAGCGCGAGCGGCCGAGGTCGAAGCTCTCGCGGCACAGGAACTTCAATCCCGGTGTGCCGCACGGAATCGCAAAATTGATGGCAAACGGGCTGTGCCCGGCGGTATGGCGGGCCACGCGCGGCGAGTACACCGCGATCTCGTCCGACATCGGCCCGAGCGTCGCCAGCACGCGCGCGCCGCGGACCACGATGCCGGCGTCGGTCTCGCGCACCACGCTGAGCGCCGTGCCCGCCTCGAGATTGAACACGCCGGATGCGTCGCGGCTGCGCTGCAGGTTGATGAGCGCGTGGGTCAGCGTCAGATCGTGCTCGCGGATGTGCTCATAGTAGCGGCGGATGTTGTCGCCGAACTCCGGGCGACCGCGCGCGAAATACTCGGCCGCGCCTGCCCACGCGGCGAACGTGACGTTCATGAAATCGGGCGAGCGGCCCATCATCCCGCACGTCGCGCGCGCCCAATGCAGCATCATGTCGCGGCGCCGCTCGAGGTCCTCGCGCGTGCGCGGCACGATGAACGACAGGCCCACGGGTTCGCCCGTCGTGGACGACACGTACGTCATCGCGTCGCGCAGCGAGGGATCGTGCTGCATGTCGTACAGCGAGGCGACGGAGCGGACGCCGCCCGCCAGCGCGGGGTGCGTGGTGACGTCCTTGACGCGCTCGCCACCCAGCCAGACCTCACGCGGCTGATCTTGCAGACCCTTGATGTACTGCTGACCCGTTCGCGCGCCCATGTCGGTGCGCACGAGGATCAACCCGAACGACGATGCGGTCAACTGCGGCGGCTGCGAGCACGAGACGGAGCGATGGAGCCCCCGGGTCCGGGGGCTCCGTTTCGACCGGACGCTAGCTCTTCGGCTGGAGCTCGTTGCGCACGCCCCGCACGCCGGGCGTCTTGCGCGTCATCTCGATCGCGCGGTCCTTCGCCTTGGCGTTCGGAACGTTGCCCATCAGCGTGACCACACCATTGTCCGTGCGCACGCGGATCTCGGCCTCTTTGAACTGCGCGTCGCCGTCCAGACGCTCGCGCACCGTTTGGGTCAGCTGATCGTCCTTGGCGTTCACGTTGTCGCGGATCGTGTCGGGCACGACCTCGAGCGCGTTGCGGACCGACGTCACGCCGTTGAGGTCACGAGCGATGTGCTCGGCGGTCGCGCGCTCTTCCGCGGTGCCGACTTTACCGCGCAGCGTGACGACGCCCTGCTGCGTCTCGACCTTGATCCGGTGGGCCTTCACGTCGCCGTTGAAGACGAACTTCGTCTTCGCCTTGGAAGTGATCCACGAGTCCTTCACGTCCTGGCTGACACCGGCGTGCGAAGCCGTCGCGGGCCCCAGCACCAGGGCGGTTGCCGCGGCAACCAACAGCGCAATCTTCATGGCGGCCTCCTTATAAAGAGGACCGGAGTCCAAGGGGTATGCCACATCGCCCGGAGCAGCCGCGGAGGTCCGTCGGATGCCGCCCCGGCGCGGGGTTCCGAGACATCCACGGCGCCGGGACGCTCGCGGGCTCGCGAGGCGGTGTCAGTCGCGTGTCACGAGGCTGTCACCGCCAGCCGCTTTGACACGCGGCGGACGATCGACGTGATCAGTGATACTCAGGACGCGGGCGGACAGCCGGCGGTCGCCGCGACGGGGACCGCCGCCGGTGCAACCGGCGGCACGATGTACGTCGCGATCGTCATGCCGTCGGCACCCGGCACGACGAAGGCAGCGTCGAGCGGCTGGAACTCGTCGCCGCGGGCGGCGCCGTCGCGCAATTGATCGACAACGTCGGCGCTCGCGATGATGGCGCCCGGCGGCGCGTGCTTCAGCAGCCGCGCGCCGATGTTGACGCTCGGGCCGATCAGCGCGAGTCCGCGGCGCAGCGACGATCCCACGGTGCCGACGACCACGTCGCCCACGGTGATGCTCATCCGTGCGGCGATGCCGGGTCCGTCACCGCACGCGACGTCGCAATGCCCCTCGGCGAGCTTCTTCCGGATCGCCAGCGCCGCGTTCACGGCATTCTTCACCGACGCGAAGAACACGAGGGCGCCGTCGCCCTCGAAGTCCTTGACCGTGCCCGCGTGCGCGACCGCGACCTCGGTGACGAGCGTCATGAACCCCTGCACGACGCTGAGGACAACCTCAGGTGGATGATGGACAAGCAGGCTCGTCGAGCCCGCGATGTCGACGAACAGCGTGGCGAGATGCCGGCGAACCGGCGCCAGCGGACGCACCGATGGCAGAACTGCCGGAATCTCGCCCGATTCCGCTTCGATCATGCATCGAGCGTCAGCAAGGCCAGTGCCACGCTCGGCACGCGCGGAGATCCGCACTTACGCGGCCGATGCCCTGCGCGGATGGGGCGTCGTCGTCCCGGCTGCGGCGGCGGCGCCACACGAGATCGCGCCCCCACACCACCCGGCCGCGGGCGCTTGCCGATTCGGTTACAGTTGTCGCCAGGCTCGTCATGACCGACAGCGCCAAGCGTGATCTCATCGCCCAGTGGGCCTTCGACACCCGCCCCGTCCTGCTGCGCTTCCATCTCTGGCTCGAGGACGTCGAGGTGGAGCGCTTGCAGGCCGAGCCGGTGTCTGCACACACATTTGCGCCGCGCGGCATCGCGCGGTGCCTGGCGATGACGTCGGCCGCCACCGCGCTCGGCACGCGGCTGTTCGGCCACTACGGCGGCGGCGCCGGCCGCGACAAAACAACGGTCAACCAGATAAAGAAGGCCGCCGACGCGGTGAGCGCCTACGTCATGAGCGAGGGGCTCTGGCATCTCACGCGGACATTGCCGGAGAACCACGCGCTGATGGTGTGTCTCGGCGAAGGGCTCATGCCGAAGGTCGGGGAGACGCCGGAGATGGGCGCCAATCCGATGCTCGGCTTCGGACGCGTGTACGCGCGGCCCGAGCTGGCGAGGACGGTCGACCGTCGCGTGCGTCGGCTGCTGAACGAGCCCGGCCACACGTTCGAGCAGTTCCACGATTGGCTCAAGAGCCGCGGCATCACGCTGTGGGGCGCCGCCGTCGACACGCTCGAGAACACCTCGCGCTTCGCCGACGGCCAACCCACGGGCCCGATGGCCGTCTTTCATCTGTTCGACTCGCCGCTTCGGCTGTCGCGTCCGTACGAGTCGTACATGGGCTGCCTCACCGTGCCCGAGCGCGTGGCGCAGGCGGCCGAGAACGCGTCCGTGCTGCTCGACTATCGGACACCGCGCAAGCAGGTGGCGGAGGCGATCGAGGCCGCGTATCCGGGGATCCGGCGCGAGAACATCCACGTGTGGACGCTGCGCGGCAAGAGCCGGGTGCACCGCCTCGGCCGACTGTGGGACGAGTGGGAGAAGGCCGGCGTCCATCTCGTCGACGACGGCTGGACGGCGCCGTCGGGTCTGGCCGTCTTCACGGACTCGGGCACATACGCGCCGACGTTCCTCGTCGGCAGCTGGAAAGATTCCGCCGGCGCGACGCACGCGTTCATCTGCGACGGCTACGCGGCGACGGCCGAGGCGCTGCAGGCGGCGAGCCTGGGCGACGTGCTCGGCGTGCACAGCACGATGTCGCTGTTCTCGCCGACGTTCGAGCTGCCGGCCGATGTCGAGGGCCGGCTCATGCAGCTCGATCCGAGCACGGGGGATTTCGCCGAGCGCCTGCGCGCGCTCGACGCGCGCAGCGATCTCGACGTCGGCCGCGTGCGGGCATATGCGGAGGCCATTCGCGATGCCGCCGCGTCGAACATGCCGCTCGGTCGCACGGTGCTCCGCGCCGACGACTTCTTGCCGGGAAAGAACTGGTCCGTGCTGGCGAGCATCGGCTACATCTGCGAGGACCCGTACACGGGCGCGCCGGGCGTGACGAAGCTCGCGGACGATCGCTATCGGGTGACGACGCGGCTGGCCACGCGCAAGGCGTCCAGCCGGATCAGCTTCACGCTGCGGCTGATGGAACCGTTCGAGACGACGCGGCAGATCTTCAGCCCGCTGCTCGTGCGGTTCCTCTCCGGCGTGGATCATACGACGCGGCCGGTGAAGATTTCCGATTCGGGTCGCATCCGCAACGAGCTGCAGACGATGATCCCCCAGGCGCTCGAGCACGACGGCGAGCGGATTCGCGTGCGATTCGAGCGGATCAACGAGATGGTGCTGCCGCGCGATCGGCAGGCGCGCATCCGCGAGGTGCTGCGCTGGTACAAGGCGAACCACCCGGTGTGGTTCGCCTGGCTCGATCTCGACTGACCCGACGGCCGCTTCCCGCCGGCGCCGATCTCGGCTAAGCTCCCCGCGTTCGACTGACGATCAAAGGCGATTCCATGCGCATCACCGCCGCCGTGCTGTACGACGTCAACAAGCCGTACGCGGTCGAGACCGTCGAGCTGGATCCGCCCAAGCGCGGCGAGGGGCTCATCAAGGTCGGTGCCGCGGGCGTGTGCCGCAGCGACCTGCACTTCCAGAAGGGCGAGGCGACGATCGCTTTGCCCGCGGTGATGGGCCACGAGGGCGCGGGCACGGTGCAGAGCGTCGGCGAGGGCGTCACGATGGTAAAGCCCGGCGACCGCGTGATCCTGAGCTTCGTGCCGAACTGCGGCCACTGTCATTCCTGCGAGAGCGGCCGGCCGCACCTCTGCGACGAGCACGCGCGCACCACCGGTCGGCTCTACGACAACACGTCGCGGCTGCACACGCTGAGCGGGCAGGACTGCGCGCACATGGGCAAGGTGGCGTGCTTCGCGGAGTACACGGTCGTGCCGGAGATGGGGTGTGTGCCCGCGCCCGCCTCGCTCGACTGGGCCCAGCTGGCGCTCATCGGCTGCAGCGTCACCACCGGCGTCGGCGCGGCCGTGTTCAACGCGCGCGTGCAGCCGGGCGACGCGGTCGCCGTGATCGGCTGCGGCGGGGTCGGTCTCAACGTCATCCAGGGTGCGCGCCTGGCCGGCGCCACGACGATCGTGGCCGTCGACGTCAAGGACGCGGCGCTCGCGTTCGCGCAGAAGTTCGGTGCCACCCACACCGTGAACGCGCGCACCGAAAACGCCGTGGCTCGCGTGCAGGCCCTCACCGGCGGCGGAGCGCATTTTGCGTTCGAGGCGTATGGCAGCGGCGCGACGACGCGCATGGCGGTCGACATGCTTCGCAAGCGCGGCACGGCGGTCATCGTCGGCATCGCGCCGATCGGCGACACCGCAGCGATCGAGCCCGTCGTGCTCACGCGCGGCGAGAAGACCGTGACGGGCACATATTACGGCTCGGCGCACCCGCGCCAGGACATGCCGCGCATCGCCGACTGGGTCGAGCGCGGTCGCGTCGACGTCGCGGGCCTGGTGACGCGGCGCTACGCGCTGGCCGAAATCAACCGCGCCTACGACGACATCGACGGCGAGGCCGTCGGCCGGGGCGTCATCGTGTTCTGAGCGCAGTCCGTCAGGTGCGGGCGCGTTTCCGCCGCAACGCGGTGACCGTTACGGCCGGACCGCCGGCGCGTCCATGGGCATCCCGCGCGCGCGCCACATCAGATAGAGCTCGAGATCGACGAGCTCGGGCGCGCCGTAGGGATAGGGCTCCGCGCGAATGCCGGTGAGACAACCGCGCAGTCGCCGCTCGAGGGAGCCGAGCGTTTGCCATTCCAGGCGATAGAGCGGATATCCGGTGGGATGCGCCTGCGGGATGAGATTCCCCGCGAGCTGGCGCCCCCAGTTCGCGTCGTGGCACTGGCTGCAGGAGAGGTTGAGCTGGCCCTGGCGTCGCTCGTAAATCGCGCGGCCGGCGTCGAGGAATGGCTGCGTGCGCGCGTCGCTGGCGACCGCGATCGGCACGCCGCGGGACTGCCGCGCGACGTACGCCGCCAGCGCCAGTAGCTCGCGACTCTCGTACGCGAGCTCGGCCGCCTGCTGGCGCTCCACGCGGCAGACGTTGATGCGCTGCTCGAGCGTGATCGGCCGGCGTCGCGCTGCGTCGAAGACCGGGTACCGCGCGGCCACGCCCTTCATGCTGCTGGCCGCATCCTGGTGGCAGTCGGCACAGGCGCGACCGGCCGCGCCGGTCTTCTGACGCCACAGCGTCTCGCCCTCCAGCACCCACAGCATGCCGGGATTGGCGGTGTCGTCGTCCTGTATCGCCCGCACGTCGCGGCCCATGAGCTCGTAGCCCGAGCGGCGATCGGAGGCGGCGAGCTCGCCCGCCGCGGCGCCGGCCGCCGCCGCGAGCACGCCGGCGAGGAGCACGAGCACGAGCCGGCGCACTACTCCACGGTGATCGGCGCCGACTCCGTCACGGCAAAGCCGTTGTCGCCGGTCCACGTGAACACGAGCGTGCCGCTCTCTACGGCGACCGTCGAAAACACGAGGAACGGGTTGGCGGAGATCGCGGGATGCAGATCGGCGCGAAAGATCTCCGCGCCGTTGTAGGTACACAGGAACCGCCGGATGATGTTGCGCGGGATGGTCTCGCCGAGCTGCGTGCGGCGAAAGCCGGTCTCCATGACGTGCGAGATCAGCGTCTTGATCTCGATGATCTCGCCGCGGCGCGCGCGCGACGGCACGTTGATGAGCGCGGTCGACATGCCTCAGACTCCGCCCTCGAGGCACGCGGCCAGCGTCACGACGACGGACGCGCTGGCGGACCAGAACGAGCCGTCGCTCAGCTCGCAGATCGCGGTGATCGCTTGCGTGTCGGCCAGCCGCATGCGCGTCGTCACCCGCGCGCGCCCGCTGCGCGGGCCGAGATGGAAGCTCGCGACGTACGGCTGCGGATTTTTCTCGGTGAACACGTGCAGCGCCCGCACGTGGTCGGCCTCGGTCATCGGACTCTCGACGCTCAGCGTGAGGGGTACGGCGTTGCCGTTCTCGATGAGCGGAGGCACGTCGAGCTTGACCCTGCCCGGCGTGACGGGCGCCGAGCCGACTACCGTGCGAATCGCCGCCCGCAGCTCATCCGGCGTGGCGTGCGCGGGCTCGAGACGAATCATGGCCGCCACGCCGAGCCCCACGGCCGCGGTGCCGGCGCCTTTCAGAAACTCACGGCGGGATGCGGGGCGATGCATTCACTCCCTCAGCGTCGTCAAGAATGCGACCACGTCCTCGATCTGCTCGGCGCTGAGGACCGGCTTGCCACGCCACGCCGGCGCCACGCGCACGAGGCCTTCGGTTCGATGATACGCCGGCATGATGCTCGCGGGATTGATGCGGCTCGAATCGACGATGCGCAGCCGCAGCTGGCCCTCCGTCCACCGCGCGCCGACGCCGCGAAGATCGGGCGCGATGTTGCCCTGAAACCGCTCCTCGGGAAACGGGCCGCTATGGCAGAGCAGGCACAGCCCGACCTGGCGGTTCATCACGATCGCGCGGCCGCGCGACGGATCGCCCTTGGCGCCGGTGAGCGATTCTGGAATTGCCTCCTGCGCGCTCGCGACGCCGAGCATGGCCCAGACCGCGAACAGCGCCGCGACGAACGCGACTCGAATCGTCACACGGAGTCGCTGCTGCGACGTGACGCCGACGGGGTACCCACCGGCGATCTCACCCGAAGACCTCGGTCGTGATCGTGCGGAACCACGCCTCCGCCAGCACGGCCTCGGCGGCACGCGTCGCACGTGGCGCCTCCTGGGGACTGACGCCGCCGGCGCCAGGCACGTCGGCGAGCTGACCGTTCGACGGCTGGTACACGCCCGCCACCGAGATCCCGTAATCGGGGGCGACGAGGCTGTAGCACGTGTTGATCAGCTTCGGCGCGCTCGGCGTCGCGCCGTGCAGCAGCTGCGCCACCGCCGCGGCGCACGTCTTGGCCTGCGAGTTGGCGGCAAACGCCGACTTCGGCATCGCCCCGGCGATCGCCGCGTCGCCGATCACATGAATCCCCGGCTGAAGCTTCGACTCGAACGTCACCGGATCGATCGGACACCAGCCCGTCCGGTCGGCGACGCCGGCGAGCTCGGCGATGCGGCCCGCCTTCTGCGGCGGGATGACGTTGGCGACGCGCGCCTCGTGCCGCCCGAAATCGGTGACGAATGTGCGCGTCGCCGGCTCCACCGACGTGACCGCGCCGCCCTTGGACAGCGGCACCCATTCGAGCAGTCCCGGATAGAGCTCGGTCCAGGCCGTCTGGAACAGCCGCTGCTTCGAGAACGAGTCCTTCGCGTCCAGCACGATCAGCTTCGACTTCGGCTTCTTCGTCTTCAGATAGTACGCGATGAGGCTCGCGCGCTCGTACGGTCCCGGCGGACAGCGGAACGGATTCGCGGGAGCGGAGATGACGACGAGGCCGCCGTCGTCCATGGCCTCCAGCTGACGCCTCAGCAGCAGCGTCTGCTCGCCCGCCTTCCACGCGTGCGGCATGCTCGAAGCGGCCGCCTCGTCGTAGCCCGGCAGCGCGCCCCAGCGGATGTCGATGCCCGGGGCGAGCACGAGCCGGTCGTACGCCAGACGCGCGCCGTCGCTCAGCGCGACCGTCTTGGCCTGCGGATCGACGCCGGTCGCCATCGTGCGGCTGATCGTGATGCCGTCGGCGGCGACGCGCTCGTACGTGAACTGCTGCGCCGCGAGCTCGCGCAGGCCGACGATGACCGCATTGCTGAACGGGCAGGCGGTGAACGTCGCATTCGGCTCGACCAGCGTCACCGCGAGGCGCGCATCCGTCTGGCGCAGTGCACGCGCGCAGCTCGCGCCGGCGAAGCCGCCGCCCACGACCACGACGCGCGGCCCGGCGCCTTGCGCGAGCGCGGGCCACGGCAGCAGCGCCGTCGAGACCGCGAGGCCCGTCTTGAGAAAACCCCGCCGACTCGTGATCATTTCTGCGAGGCGAACCAGGCCGCGATCGCCTGGACCTCCGCATCGCTGAATCCCTTGGCGATGCGGTCCATCACCGTCGCCGCGCGCTGACCCGAGCGAAAGTCCTGCATCGCCTTCACGGTGGCATCTCGATCGAGGCCCGCGAGCCGGCGCACCGGCGACGACACGCGCGCGGAGGAAGGGTGGCAGCCGGTGCAGGACGCCGCGCCGGGCGGCGGCTCGGCGAACGCGACCGCCGCCGCCGCGATCGAGACGAGCCCGATCGCGGCGGTCACAACCATACGCATGGCGCTAGATCAGTGTGATGCCGTGGTTCTTCAGCGGGAACGTGCGAATCCGCTTGCCCGTCGCCGCGAAGTACGCGTTGAGCACCGCCGGCGCCGCCACGCAGATGGTCGGCTCGCCGACGCCGCCCCAGAATCCGCCCGATTGCAGGACGACCGGTTCCACCTTCGGCATCTGCGCGATCCGCATCGAGTCGAAGCTGCTGAAGTTCGTCTGCTCGATGCGGCCGTCCTTGACCGTGCACTCTTCCATGAAGACGGCGGACAGCCCGTAGACGAAGGAGCCGGCGATCTGTCGCTCGATCTGCGCCGGGTTGACGGCATACCCGCAGTCGGTGCCGCCGACGATGCGGTGGATCTTCACCTGGGTGCCGTTCTTGACGGAGACCTCCGCGCACGCCGCGACGTAGCTGCCGAACGCCATCATCTGCGCCAGCCCGCGATACACGCCGCGCGGCGCCGGCTTGCCCCAGCCCGCGCGATCCGCGACCGCTTGTAGCACGGCGAGGTTCTTCGGATGGCTCGTCATCAGCGCGCGCCGAAACTCGAGCGGGTCCTTGCCCGCCGCGTGCGCGAGCTCGTCCATGAAGCACTCGAGGAAGATCGCGTTCTGGTTGATGTTGACGCCGCGCCAGAAGCCGGGCGGCACGTGGGTGTTGCGCATCGCATGGTCGATGAGGAGGTTCGGCACGGTGTAGCCGATGGCGAAGTCGCCCTTGCTCTGCAGCCCCTGGAACGTCGCCGGGTCCATGCCGTCCTGGAGATTCTGCGGGAACACCGAGGCGAGAATCGACTGGCCCGACAGCCGCATGTGCAGCGCGGCGAGATTGCCGCTGGCGTCGAGCCCGCCTTGCATCTTCGCCTGCATGACGGGGTGGTACCGGCCCTGCGTCATGTCTTCCTCGCGCGTCCACAGGAGCTTGACGGGCGTGCCGGGCACCTGCTTGGCGATGAGCACCGCCTGCGTGACGTAATCGTGGAACGCGCCGCGCCGGCCGAAACCACCCCCCAGGTTGATCTTGTACACGTCGCATTTGTCCGCGGGCAGCCCGGAGGCCGAGAGCAGCGCGGCGAACGCGGCCTCGCCGTTCTGCGTCGGTACCCACACCTCGCAGCGGTCCGGCGTGTACTTCGCCGTCGCGTTCATCGGCTCCATGGGCGCGTGATTCAGGAACGGATACGCGTAGACCGCTTCGACTTTCTTGGCGGCCGTCGCGAGCGCGGCCTTGGCATCGCCGTTCTGGTTGTTGACGAACGCCTGGTTGGCGTCGAGGCCTTCCTTCAGCATCTCGGCGATCTCGGCGCTCGAGACCTTCGCGTTCGGGCCCTCGTCCCAGACGATCGGCAGCGCGTCGAGCGCGGTCTTCGCCTGCCACCACGTATCCGCGACAACGGCCACGGCCGTGTCGCCGACCTGCAGCACGTGACGGACGCCAGGCATGCCCGTGACCTTGGCCGCCTCGTAACTCTTCACCTTGCCGCCGAACACGGGACATTCCTTGACCGTCGCATTCAGCATCCCGGGCAGCTTCAGATCGGCGCCGAACACCTGCGCGCCCGTCACCTTGCCGATCGTGTCGAGGCGCTTGATCGGCTTGCCGATCAGCTTCCACTCCTTCGGGTCCTTCAGCGGGACGTCGGCAGGTGGCTGCAGCTTTGCCGCCGCCTCCGCGACCTTGCCGTAGGTGATGGTGCGACCCGACGGCTTGTGTGTGATCACGCTGTTGGCCGCGCTGCATTCCGCGACCGGCACGCCCCAGCCATCCGCCGCCGCCTGCACCAGCATCATGCGCGCCGCCGCGCCGCCCTTGCGGACGTACTCCTGCGACGTGCGGATGCCGCGGCTGCCGCCCGTGGAGAAATCGCCCCACACCCGCTTGCGCTTCACGCTCTCGCCCGGCGTCGGATACTCGGTGATCACCTTCGACCAGTCGCATTCGAGCTCCTCGGCCACCATCTGCGCGAGGCCGGTGAGCGTGCCTTGCCCCATTTCCGAGCGCGCGACGCGGATCACAACGGTGTCGTCGGGCCGCACGACGACCCACGCGTTGATCTCGGGCGAGCCGTCCTGTGCGCGAACGACGCTGGTGCCGAAGGGGATTTTCAGACCGAGCGCGAGCCCGGCGCCGACTGCGGTGCTGCCGACGACGAACGAGCGGCGATTCATCGTGGTGATCATGGCGGCCCCCTTACGCCTTCACCGCGGCGTGAATCGCCTCGCGTACCTGCTGGAACGTTCCACATCGGCAGATGTTCGTGATGCGCGCGTCGATGTCGGCGTCGGTCGCCTTCGGTTTCTCGTGCAGCAGCGCGGCAACCGCCATGATCATTCCCGGCTGGCAATACCCGCACTGGGGCACCTCGTGGTCCACCCAGGCTTTCTGCACCTTGTGCAGCGTGCCGTTGTTGGCGAGACCCTCGATGGTCGTGATCTTCTTGCCGACCGCCGCCGATACCGGCGTCACGCACGACCGCACGGCGGCGCCGTCGATGTGGACGGTGCACGCGCCGCACGCGGCGATGCCGCAGCCGTACTTCGTGCCGGTGAGCCCGGCTTGCTCGCGAATCGCCCACAGCAGCGGCGTGTCGGGGCTGACGTTGAGGTCGAGCGCTTTTCCGTTGATCGTCAGTCGCGCCATGGACGTCCCTCCGGGGTTGCGGTGCCCTCCAGGGTTGCGGTGCGTGGACTATCCGCCCTCCCGGCCGCGAAGGCAAGCGGTTGTAGACTCCTCACGGAGGATCTCGTATGCGCGCCGAGCTCGTCGTGGGCAGCCGGTTTCCCGATCTCGTGCTCCCGGATCACCGCGGCAATGCCGTCCAGCTGTCGGCACTTGCCGGCGGCTATCCGCTGATCGTCAGCTTCTACCGCGGCTACTGGTGACCGAAGTGCCAGGTGCAGGTCAGGCACCTCACGGCGATGCAGGACGAGCTCGGGGTGAACTACTGCCACCTCGCGGTGGTGAGCACGGATCCGCCCGAGGTGACGGCCGCGTTCCGCGCCGGACTCGGCGCGACCTTCACGTTTCTGAGCGACCACGAGCGGCGCGCGATCCGAGAGCTCGACATCGTGGAGCAGACGGCGCCGGGTTTTGCGCACGGCCTCGTCGCGGTGCCGTACACGTTTTCGCTGCATCCCGACCTGACGATCCATCGCATCTACAACGGCTGGTGGTTCGTCGGCCGGCCGACGCTCGAGGAGCTGCGCCAGGACCTGCGCACGATCATGCAGAAGTGCCGGTCCGACTATGACTACCAGTCGAAGCCGTAGCGCCGGCGCATGAGATCGAGATAGGCCTCGTCCGACATCTCGCGGCCGGTCTCGACGTACTCCTCGTCCGTCATCCGCGTGCGCCCGGCGACGAGCTTCCGCGCATCCTCGCCGACGAGATAGCGCAGCGTTGGCGTGGTCGTGGTGGCCGCTTCGTGGATGACGCGGGCGACGTCCGCGGGCTGGCTCGGCGTCTTCATCTGCATCTGATAGAAGAGCAGCAGGCGCCGCGTGTGCACGGCATAGGGCGACGCCGGGTCGGCAAAGCGCCGCGCCTTGGCGAAGATCGGCGTGACGACGACGCCGGGCTCGACGATCGCCACCCGGATGCCGAGCGCGACGACTTCCTGGGCCAGCGCCTCGCTGGCCGCCTCGAGCGCATGCTTCACCGCGGAGTAGTGGCCATGGCCCGCCACCGCCACACGCCCCGCAATCGAGCTGACGTTGACGATCGCGCCGCCGCGCTGCTCGCGCATGGCGGGGAGCACGGCCTGAATCATACGGATGGCGCCGAAATAATTCGTCTCGAACATCGCCTTGGCGAACTCGAGCGGGACATCGGCGATCGGCCCGCCGCCGCCGATCCCCGCGTTGTTGACCAGCACGTCAATGCGTCCTGCTTTCGCAAGCACGTCGCGCACCGCCCGCGTCACCGATGCGTCGTCGTCGACGTCGAGCGTGACGGCGCGGATGGGCAACCGCTCGGTGGCGATGAGCTTCGTGAGCTCGGTGGCCGCCGAGGGATTGCGCACGCCCGCGTGAACGTCGTGTCCGAGCCGCGCGAAGTGAGCGGCGGTGGCCAGGCCGATGCCGGTGCTGCTTCCCGTGACGAGAATGACGGACATGGACGCCTCCTGACCCGACAGACTGAAGCAGGATCGGACTGAGCGCAATTCTTCTTCAGGTAAGCTGGCCGTGATGGCTCTGCGCCGAACCCGCACGTTCTCCGTGCTTCGAACGCTGTTCTGGCTCGTCGTGCCGGCGGCCGCCGCGTGGGTGGCGTATACGCACCGCGCGCTCGTGGCGGAGGCGCTGCATCTGCTGTGGCGCGCGGACGTGCGCTGGGTGCTTGCGGGCGTGCTCGCGGTTGCGGTGCTCTACGGCTGTCGCGCGCTCGTGTATCGCGTGCCGCTCCGGCTGCTCGGCTATTCCGCGGGCCTGTCGTTCCTCTGGAGCACCGCGATCACCACGAGCGCGCTGCAGCAGGTGCTGCCGGCCGGGCCCGCGACCGGGTACGCGTTTCTGACGTACGCGATGCACCAGCGTGGAGTGCCCGCGGGCCGCGCCTCGCTGGTGGCGCTCATCGATACGCTCTCGTACGCATTCGCGGTGGCGACGCTCGTCATCACGGCGCTCGTGTGGCTCGCCGTCACGGGCAACCTGCACATCGCCGCGTTCCAGACGCTGTTCGTCGCCGGCGTCGCGTTCCTCGCGGTCGGCGGCTGGCTCTACTGGCTGCAGCGCGAGCGACAGCGCCTCACGCCCATCGTGCTGCGCGTCGGCCGCCGCGTCGTCACGTGGCTGGGCCGGCGCTGGCGCGAAGAGCCGGTGCACGAATATCTCGAGGAGTTCTATCGCGGCAAGGCGCTGATCGCACGGCGGCCGCGCGCGTTCATCGGCATGATGGGCCTGCAGTACGTCGCGGTCGGCTGCGACGCCGCGGTGCTCTACACCTCCTTCGTCGCCCTCGGCGACTGGCCACGGTTCTGGATCGTGCTGCTCGGCTTCGTCGTGGCGATGGGCGGGGCCTCGGCCATCGGCGTGCCGGGCGGCGGCGGCAGCTTCGAGACGCTGATGGCAGCCTTCTTCATCACCGAGGGCATCCCGGCCGCGAGCGGCATCGCGGCGACGCTGCTCTTCCGCGTGCTCTCGTTCTGGCTGCCGGTGATGGTCGGCGCGCTGGTGATCGTGCGCCTGCGCCGTCACCGGCGCGTGATCCGTCGCAACGACGCGGCGGCGTAGCCGATTCGATGGGCGACGCCGCACGCGCGGTGCTCGCGCAGGTCGATCGGCAAGAGCTCATCGACCTCGCCGGCGCGCTCGTCAGCATCCCGAGCTTCAAAACGGAGGAGACGCCGGTGGCCCGTTTCCTCGAGCGCTTCTTCGACGAACGGGGGTATCGCGTCGACATGCAGGAGATCGAGCCCGGGCGATGGCAGACGATCGCCACGCTGCGCGGATCCGGCGGCGGCGCCAGCCTCATGCTGAACGGCCACACCGACATCAACGCGCTCACGCGTCGCTGGCGCCGCGATCCGTGGACGCCGACGCTCGAAGGCGATCGGCTCTACGGCCACGGCGTGCAGAACATGAAGGGCGGTCTCGCGACCATCATCATGGTCGCCGAGGCCATCCGGCGCGCCGGCGTCCGGCTCGCCGGCGATCTCGTCGTCGCGTGCGTCGCCGGCGAGACCCAGGGCGGCGAGGGCACGCACTATCTGATGCAGTCGGGGTTTCGCACCGATGCCGCGGTGGTGGCCGAGCCGTTCGGCGCCGACAACCTGGTGACCGTGCACTCCGGCATCGTGCACCTCGCCATCCACACGTACGGCGTGACCGGGCACATCGGACGGCTCGAGGGCACGGTGAACGCGGTCGAGAAGATGACGGCGGTGATCGGCGCGTTGCAGCGCGTGGAGTTTCGGCACACGCCGCGGCCCGACCTGCCCGCGTTCCCGCGGCTCAACGTCGGCGGTATCCTCGGCGGACGCGGCCGCGAGTACGTGCTCGTGGAGCCGCCGTACGTTCCCGACGTCTGCACGATCATCGTCGACGTGCATTTCGTGCCCGGCATGACGGTGGACGGCATCGTGGCCGATCTCCGGCGTGCGCTCGACACGCTCGTCGCCGCCGATCCCGCGCTCCGCTACGAGATCGAGATCCCGCCGCCCGCGCACTTCAAGGGCCGGCGTCGGCTCGTGATGGATCCGTTCGAGATTCCGGTGGACGCGCCGATCGTGCAGGCGGTGGCGCGTGGCTATCGGCGCGTCACCGGCCACGAGCCCAAGGCCATCGGCACGGTGCTTCCACACTCGTACAGCGCCGACGACACCTGCCATCTCCGGAAGGCCGGCATCCCTTGCCTGCTCTATGGCCCCGGCACCATCCGCGGCAACGCCGACGAGGACGACGCCTGCGTGCTCGTCAGTGAGATGGAGACGGTCACGCGGGTGCTGGCGGTGACGGCGCTCGACGTCTGCCAGCGCCGGCCGGCGGAGCTTCGCTAGCCACCCGCCCGGCGCTGCGCCGCGAGCCACTCCGCCGCCGGCGGCACGCTCGGATCGCGCGGGCGGAGGTTGTAGTAGCCCACCAGCGGGAAGTACGCGTCGGCCAGCCGGCGCAGCTCGCGCACCGGCTCGGGATGCAGATCGACACGTAAATCGACCATCGGATAGGGCTCGCGGTCCACCACGAACAGCCCGCTGGACGTCTCGCCGTCGGGTTGGCCGCCGGCCGCTTTGCCCGCCTCGAGCGCTCGCAGCAGCCGCTGCCAGAGCGGCTGCTCCGCGCTGGTATCGAATGCGTCGAGCATCGCGTCCGCGACCCGCGCGCCGACGACGGCGTTGGCGGCGACGACGACGTTGCGCTCGACGCGATGGCCCGCCCACGGCTTGTTGCCGCTGCCCGTGCGTCCCGCGCCGAGCCCGCTCGTGTCGAGGCACCCGAGCTGCCGGCGCTCGACGTGCGCGTCGCTCGCGGCGATCTCGTCGAGCACGCGCGTCGCGGAATAGCCGGCGCGCAGAAGGTTCAGCCCCAGGTGGCCGAGCCGCGGATTGGTGCTGGCCTGCGTGATCACGGCGCCCACGCCGGGCGCCACGTGAATGCAGCGTGAGCCGACCGCCATCTCGCTGGTCGCGATGGCGATCCCGATCATGCCGGTGCGCTCGCAACGGCCGATGAGCGAGAACGTCGTGAACTCGATGCCGATCATGGTGGGGACCTCCCGTCCCGCGATACTATCGTGGCGAACGATGACGCAGACGGCAGACGTCCTGATCGTCGGCGCCGGCATCATGGGCGCCAGCACCGCGTACCATCTCGCCCGGCTCGGCGTGCGGCGCGTGATCGTGCTGGAGCGCGACACCGTCTGCTCCGGCTCGACGGCGCTCGCGAGCGGCGGCATCCGTCATCAGTACGCCAACCGGCTCGGCATCGAGCTGACCACGCACAGCATCGTCACGTACGAGCGCTTCGCCGAGGAGTTCGGCGTCGATCCGCACTTCCGCCAGCACGGCTATCTGATCCTGATCGCGACGGACGAAGAGCTCGCCACCGCACGGCGTAGCGTCGCGCTGCAGCAAGGCCTCGGCGTCAGCGTGGAGCTGCTCGACCCGGCAGGCATCCGAAAGCTGTGCCCCTATCTCAACACCGACGACCTGCTCGGCGCGACGTACACGCCGCGTGACGGCTACGCGGATCCGTATCTCTGCGCCACCGCGATCGCCGCGCGCGCGCGCGAGCTCGGCGTCATCATCCGGCAGCAGCACGAGGTCCGCGGCTTCCTGCGCGATGGCGATCGCGTGCGCGGCGTGACGACCGCCGCCGGCGCGTTCGAAGCCGACGCGGTCGTCATCGCGACGGGCGCCTGGTCGGGCGTCGTGGGGCGCCTGGCCGGCGTCGACATCCCCGTCCGCCCGCATCGGCGGCACAAGTTCATGACCGCGGCGTTCCCGGTGGAGCACATCCCGGCCGGCACGCCGTTCGTCATCGATCCGCATCGCAATTTCTCGATGCGCCGCGAGGGTGACGGGCTGTTACTCGGGCACGGTCGGCGCGACGAGCCCGAGAGCTTCAGCACCGAGATCGATCGCACGCTCGAGCCCGGCGTCGTCGAGCGCGCGGTGCATCGGGCCCCCGCCCTGGCCGACGCACGCTTGATGCGCGCGTATGCCGGGCTGTACGAGATGACGCCGGACCAGACGGGCATCGTCAGCGCGGTGCCCGGCGTCGCGGGCCTCCACGTCATCGCCGGCTTCAGCGGCCACGGCTTCATGCACGGGCCGATCGCCGGTCAGCTCATGGCGGAGATGCTCGTGCACGGCCGCGCGGTGACGATGGACGCCGCGCCGCTGGACCTCGCGCGATTCGCGCGCGGCGAGGCTCACGTCGAGCCGTTGACGTTCGTGTGAGTCGGCTAGCGTAAGAGGCGGAACAACCGCCGCGGGTTCGTCTCGCCGATGCGCTCGATCTCGGCGGCGCTGAAGCCGGCCGCGCGCAGGCTGCCCAGCGGATCGCGATCGGCGGGCGGGAACGAATCGTCGCTGCCGATCACGAGGCGCTCCACCCCGACGCGACTCGCCAGATAACGCAGCGCGCGCGGGTCGTGCAGGATCGTGTCGTAGTGCAGACGATCGAGATAGGCTGACGGTGGGCGAGTCGCCGTGATGCCCGTGCCGGCGCGGTCGCTGCGCTCGAACATCACGTCGAAGCGGCCGATCACCCACGGAAGCGTGCCGCCGCCGTGCGAGAGGATCAGCTCGAGCGTCGGGAACCGATCGAGCACGCCGGCGCCGATCAGCGAGCCGACGCACAGCGTGGTGTCGACCGTGTACTGCACGACCTGGTTCATCGCGAAGCGGCGCGTGCGCGGCGTCGGATTCGGCTGCATGGGATGCAGGAACACGGGAACACCCAGCTGCACCGCGGCCGCCCAGTACTCGTCGAGCGGCAGCTCACCGAGATTCGTGCCCTCGACGTTCGTGGCCGCGACCGCGCCGATCGCGCCGAGCTCTCTCACGGCGAACTCGAGCTCGCGCGCGGCGCGGGCCGCATCGCCCAGATACCCCGACGCCAGAATCGAGAAGTGCGCGTCGTGGTGTCGAGCGAGCTCGGCGATCGACTCGTTCAGCGCGCGATGCCACGCGGCGCCGCGCTCGGCATCGAGGCCGTGCGCGTGGGCGTCGGTCCACGTGGAGAGGATTTCGCGGTCGATCCCCGTCTTCGTCATGCTGTCGATACGCCGCGCGGGCTCCTCGATGAGCTTCGCGAAAAACGGACGCAGCCGCAGACCGTAGTCGAACTGCAGCGCGCACGCCGGCTCGCCGTCGAGCACGGATACGCCGAAGCGCGCGCCCTCACGCCGCAGGCGATCGATGAACGCCGCCGGCATATAGTGCGCGTGGACGTCGATCACGGGCGCGCCCGCGCCGCCGCCAGCCAGCGCGCGAGGTTCTTTGGCGACAGGGGCAGCTCCCGCACCACGACGCCCAGCGGTGCGAGCGCGGCGGCGACCGCGTTGGCCGCGGCGCCACCCGTGGCGACGATGCCGCCCTCGCCGGCACCTTTTGCGCCGAGCGGGTTGGAGCGCGACGGCGCGTCTTCGAGCGTGATGCTTTCGATGCTGGGAAAGCTTGCCGCCGTCGGCAGCGCGTAGTCCATGAGCGTCCCGGTCAGCAGCGCTCCGGTCTCGCCGTGCACCAGCTCCTCGACGAGCGCGCCGCCGAGGCCCTGCACCGCCGAGCCGAGCGCCTGGCCGTGCACGAGGGCGGGATTGATGGCGCGACCGACGTCTTCGACGGTCACCAGCCGCACGACCTCGGTCGCGCCGGTCTCCGGGTCGACCGCCACGTGCGCCACGTGCGCGCCGTACGTATACGTCAACGCCGTCGTCGTGAACTTCTCGGCGACTTCCACGGGCCCCGCGGCCGTGGCGCTCGCGAGTGTGAGCACGGCGGTGCCGTCGCCTCGGCGAACCACGTCGCCGCCGCGGCACTCGAGCTCGGACGGCTGGAGTCCCGATCCCTCGGCGGCCAGCGCAATCAGCCGTGTTTTCAGCGCCGCGGCCGCCGCGGCCACGGCGCTGCCGCCGACCACGACCGCGCGGCTGTGATACGTGCCCCAGCCCTCCGCGACGAAGCTCGTGCTGCCGTGGTAGACGGTGATGGCATCGAACGGCACACCGAGCTCGTCGGCGAGGATCTGCGCCATCACGGTCTCGTGGCCCTGACCGGACGACGCGCAGCCGGTGTAGAGCTCGATGCGCTCGGGACGGCGCACGACGAGTCGCGCCGTCTCGGCGGGACCGGCACCGCTCGATTCGACGAAACAGCCGATGCCGATGCCGTGGCGCTTGCCGTCCACGAGCGCGCCGTTGTCCTTGGCGACGCGCGCGTAGTCGCTCGCCTCGAGCGCGCGGCGCAGCGCCGCGGCGTAGTCGCCGGTGTCGTACGCGCCCGAGGCCTCGTATGGCACGAGCGATCCGATCGACCACGGCAGCTCGGCCGGCGTGAGCAGATTCCGCAGCCTGACCTCCGCGGCATCGAGGCCGAGATCCGCCGCCATCAGGTCGAGCAGCCGCTCGCGGAAGAAGTTCGCCTCGAAGCGGCCGGGCCCGCGATACGTGCCCGTCGGCGTCTTGTTGGTGACGACGGCCTCTACCTCGCACGCAAAGTTCGGAATGCGGTACGGACCGGGCAAGAACTGCGCGGCCTTGGCCGGGACCACGCCGCCATTGGTCCGCACGTACGCGCCCATGTCGGCGAGCACGCGGCCGCGCAGCGCGCGGATGGTGCCGTCCGCATCGGCGGCGATCTCGAGCTCGCACTCGATCTCGCGCGAGTGGTTCGTGGCCACGAAGCTCTCGCGGCGGCCCTCGATCCACTTCACCGGACGTCCGAGCCGCACGGCCGCCAGCGGAATCAGCACGTCCTCGGGGTAGAACTCGCCGCGCACGCCGAAGCTGCCGCCGACGTCGACCTCCACGAGCTCGATGCTCGCCTCGTCGAGGCCGAGCATGCGCGCCAGCACGCGGCGATTGAAGAACGTCACCTTCGTCGCCCCGAAGACCGTCAGCCGCCGCGTCTGCGCGTCCCACGCGGCGACCAGGCCGCGCGTCTCGAGCGGCACGCCGCTGTGCCGGTGACACCGGAACGTCTCGCGCCGCGTGTACGGTGCCCCGGCAAACGCCGCGTCGCAATCGCCGCGCGCGACCTGATACCGCGTCGCGACGTTCGTGCCGCTGGCCTCGTGGACGAGCACGCGGTCGGCGACCGCGTCGCGCGCAGCGACGACCGCCTCGAACGGTTCGTAGCTCACGGCGACACGCGCGGCGGCGTCTTCGGCGGCGTAGCGATCCTGCGCCACGATCAGCGCGACGGGCTCGCCGACGTAGCGTACGCGATCACGCGCCAGCGGGGGCTGCAGATACCGGTCGAAGCCGGGCAACGGCGCGATGCGAATCGGAATGGCCGTCTGCAGCTCACCGAAGTCGGCGGCGGTGAACACGGCGAGCACACCGGGCATGCGATCGGCCGCGCTCGTCTCGATCCCGACCACGCGCGCGTGAGCCATCTCGCTGCGGACGACGACCGCGTGGCATTGCCCCGGGAGCACGACGTCGTCGACGTAGCGGCCGGCGCCCGTGACCAGGCGACGATCTTCAGCGCGTCGGACGGCCGCGCCCACGAGACGCGCGCCGCGGGCCGACGTGACCGATGAGCGTTCTGGATCGGAGTTCACGTACAATCGCGGCGAATCCTACCACGAGGTGGAGCATGGATCTGCAGCTCGGCGGCAAAGTGGCGCTCGTCACGGGAGGCAGTCTCGGCATCGGCAAGGGCATCGCGCGCGTGCTGGCGCGCGAGGGCGCGGACGTCGCGATCTGCGCGCGGCGCAAAGACGCGCTCGAGACGACGGCGGAAGAAATTCGCCGCGAGTCGGGCCGCCGCGTGCTCGCCATTCCGGCCGATCTCACGCGGCGCGAGGACGCCGAGAGCTTCGTCCACGGTGCGGCGCGGCACTTCGGGCGTGTCGACATCCTCGTCAACAACGCCGGATCGGCTCCCGGCGGCATTCTCGAGGCGCTCGACGACGACGCGTGGCAGCAGGGGCTCCAGCTGAAGTTCATGGGCTACGTGCGGTGTCTGAAGGCCGCGCTGCCGATCATGAAAGCGCAGGGCGGCGGACGTGTCGTCAACCTGATCGGCAACGACGGGGTGAAAGACTCCTACTGGGAGATCGTGCCCGGCGCCTGCAATGCCGCGGGCCAGAACCTCACGAAGGCGCTTGCCGGCCAGTACGGGCGGTTCAACATCACGTTCGTGGCCGTGAACCCCGGGCCGGTGCGCACCGAGCGCTGGGACGGGCTCGTGCGGGCGATGGCGCGCGACATGAAGCTGTCGTACGCCGAGGCCGACCAGCTCGCGCCGCGCAGCATTCCGCTCGGCCGCATCGCCGAGGTCGACGAGGTCGCCAACCTCGTCGCCTACCTGGCCTCGCCGCTCGCGCACTTCGTGAACGGCTCGATGATCGAGATCGACGGTGGCCAGCAGAAGCCGCTCATGGATGCCGCGCGGGGCTGAGTCGACGACCGCTCACACGAGCGGCGCGGGCGGCGTGTTTCCGATCGTGCGACATCCGGCGCCGGGCCGGCGCGCGCCGATCGTGGTCAGCGTGCCGCACTACGGCACCGAGCCGTTGCCGCAGACCACGGCGGCCGACTACCGCGAGCCGTCCTTCGCGACGTTTGCGTACGGGTTCGCCGACGCGTTCGCCGGCGATCTGTACGGCGCGCTGCACGAGCACGGCGCCACCGTGCTCGCCACGCCGCTCTCGCGCATGTTCGTCGACGTCAACCGCCGGCGCGACGACGTCGAGCGCCGCGGCGACGAGGTGTGGTCCAAGCGCGGCGTCGTGCGCACCCATACGATGCGCGAGACACCGATCTTCGCTCGCCCGCTCACGCCGGCCGAGCTGGAGGCGCGATTGCGGGCGTTCTACGACCCGTACTACGCCACGCTCGGCGAGCTCCTCGGCGGCGTGCGCACAATGTACGGCCACGCGCTGCTGCTCGACGGCCACACCGGCAGTCCGCGTCGCATGAACAATCACCAGGTGATCATCGGCAGCTGCCGCGACGCCAGCTGCTCGCGCGCGCTGCCGCGTGTCGTGCGTCTGGTGTTCGAGGGCCACGGCTTCGAGGTGCACGACAACGTCAGCGGCTACACCGGCGGCAACATCGTCGCGACGTTCGGCCGGCCGCACGCGTGCGTGCACGCGCTGCAGCTTGAGATCAACGCCGCGCTGCTCATGACGTGCACCGCGGACGAGTTCATCACCCAGGTGCGGCGCGGCGAGATCCCCGCGAAGAACACGGACAACATCGCGCGCCTGCGCGCGTGCCTGCGCGAGGTGGTGGCGGCGCTGGCGGCGGCGACGCCCGACTAGCGCGCCAGCTGCCTCGCCGGTGACGGACACACTGTATCCAGAGATTCAGCCGTACGAGCAGGGCATGCTCGACGTCGGCGATGGCAACCGCGTGCAGTGGGCGGTGTACGGCAACCCTTCGGGCAAGCCCGCCGCCGTCATGCACGGCGGTCCGGGCTCCGGATCCAGCCCCGGAACCGCGCGGCTGTTCGACCCGAGCCGCTACCGCATCGTTTTGTTTGATCAACGAGGGTGCGGACGCAGCACGCCGCACGCGAGTGACCCGGCCACGGATCTCAGCCAGAACACCACCGCCCACCTGATCGCCGACACCGAGCGCTTGCGCGCACACCTCGGCCTCGATCGTTGGCTGTTGTTCGGTGGCTCGTGGGGCTCGACGTTGATTCTGGCTTACGCCGAGCAGCACCCCAGGCGCGTCTCCGAGATCGTTCTCAATGGCGTCGGCACAACGCGGCGCTCCGAGATCGACTGGCTCTACCGTGGCCTGGGCCGCTTCTTCCCCGAAGCGTGGGAGCGGTTCCGGGCGGGCGTTCCCGAAATCGAGCGGGACGGTGACATCGTCGCCGCCTACGCGCGCATCATGAACAGTCACGATCCCCACGTGCTCGCACGGGCGGCCGCCGAGTGGTGCGCGTGGGAAGATGCTGTGCTCTCCCGCGAGCCGCACGGGCCAGCCACTCCGTACGCCGACAGAGCGCCCGCGGCACGCATCGCATTCGTCCGCATCGCCTCACACTACTTCGCGCACGGCGCGTGGCTCGAAGAAGGTGCGCTCCTGCGCGACGCGCACCGCCTCTCCGGCATTCCAGGCGTGCTCCTGCATGGAAGTCACGACCTGAGCAGCCCGCCGGACACGGCCTGGCATCTGGCGCGCGCCTGGCCCGACGCTCGGCTCACATTCGTATCCGACGCCGGCCACAAGGGCAGCGCTGCCATGCGGGAGCTGAGCATCACCGCTCTCGATGATTTCGCGCGCTGACCGAAAAGCCGCAGCGCGAGGGACCACGCCGACGGCCTCAACGCTACGCTGAGCGGCCGCCGAACCCGCGCGACTGCCTGTTGCGCTGTCGTCCACTGCGAAGCTAGCCGGCCGCCGTATCGAGCGTACGCCTCAGGAGCACGACATCCGGCGGCTCCCAGCCCAATGATCGGCAGAAGACTTCCGACTTCTTTTGTCGCACGTCGGATCATCGCCGCCTGTCCTCAGTCCGGCTAACGCCCCGGCCGCCCTACTC
>JBKOUQ010000106.1:0-20856 GCA_046723475.1 Candidatus Methylomirabilota bacterium | reverse complement strand
AGCGACAGAATCTTGCCCGGGCCGAACCCCATCGGCTGCGCGCCGCCGATGCGCGACAGCTGGCTGATGACCTCTTCGAGTCGCCGCTGAGCCGACAGCGGTGAAGGCAGCCGCAACGTGAGGGAAATCAACCGGCCAAGCGCCTCGGCGACCGCCATCGTGTCGGACCCGCCCTTGCCGACCTGCACGAAGACCTCGAACGGCTCGTTCGCGTCGGTCTGATTCACCGTGATGAAGGCGGTGCCGATCGGCGTCTCCTTACGATATGTCTTGCCGGCCAGACTGTGCGGCCGAGGCTTGATCACGACCGGACCCGTGACGGGCACGGCCGCGGGGATGGCCTTGTCCTTCTTCACGCCGACGTTCAGGACTTGCTCGCCCTTGCAGCCGTCGCGGAAGACGGTGATCCCGAGGCAGCCCACGTCCCACGCCAGCCGGTACGCGGCGGCGACGTCGTCTTCGGTCGCGTCGTTCGGCAGATTGATGGTCTTCGACACCCCGTTGTCGGTGTGGCGCTGGAACGCCGCCTGGTGCCGGACGTGCCAGTCGAACGCGATGTCGTGGGACGTCTTGAACACGCGCGCGGCGTTCTCCGGAACACCGGGGATGCCGTGAAGGCTGCCGCGCTTGGCGACCTCCTCCATGAGCGCGTCCGAGAAGAATCCCTTGTCCTTGGCAATCGCTTCGAACGTTTCGTTGATGAACGTGAGCACGCGCTCGCCGTCGGGCTGCTTGACCCGGTGCTGGAACGCCAGCGCGAAGATCGGCTCGATACCGGACGAACAACCCGCGATCATCGAGATCGTGCCGGTGGGCGCGATCGTCGTGACCGTCGAGTTCCGCATTGGGCGCACGTCCTTGTAGATCGAGGTCGCCCAGTTCGGGAACGGCCCGCGCTCCTCCGCGAGCTTCGCGCACTGGTCGTGCGACTTTTGCTTGACGAACGACATCAGGCGGTCGGCGAGCTCGATCGCCTCGTGGCTGTCGTACGGGATGCCGAGCAGGAACAGCAGATCCGCCCACCCCATGATGCCGAGGCCGATACGACGGTTCGACTTCACCGTGCGATCGATTTCCGGCAGCGGATAGGGGTTCATCTCGATGACGTCGTCGAGGAAGCGAACGGCCAGCCGCACCACGCGCTCCATTTCGTCCCAGTCGAGCGACATCTCGCCATCCGGACCCTTACGCGCGAATTTAGAGACATTGAGCGAGCCGAGGTTGCATGCCTCGTTGGGCAGCAGCGGCTGCTCGCCGCAGCCGCGCGACACGTAGCCTTCGGTGATCCACGTGTCGGTTTCCGGCTCGTAGAGGTCATACGTCGTCGCCGTTCCGGCGGGCTCGACCTTCAAGATTTTCGCGGCGCCTTCGGTCCCGCCGTGGAACGTCTGGACCTCGTCACCAGGCTGGCAGGCATCGAGGCGCACCGGACCGAAGCCGCCGTCGCCCCGCACGTAGAACTGGTGCGCCGCCGTCGCCATGATGTGGCCGCCGTCGGCGAAGTACACGCAGAAGATCGGCGTCTCGAGGTTCACCTCGACGCGCTGGACCGGTCGAGCACCCTTGAGCGTCGTGATGACGTCGCCCGGACGGATCGCGTCGGCCCGACGCCAGCCCTGTGGCGTGGCCACGAGCGTGTCGCCCGTGACACACGGGTTCGTCGCCTCCACCTGCCCGAGCGCCGGCGTCGGATTGGCCGGGCTCGCATTGATACGGTCGATGAACACCATGCCCGGATCGCCGGTGCGCCACGCCGCCCGCACGATCCGGTCGAAGACCTCCTTTGCGGACAACCGGCCGGTGGCCTCGCCGTTGCGCGGATTGACGAGGTCGTATTCCTCACCCTTCTCGAGCGCGTCCATGAACTTGTCGGTGGCGGCGACCGAGATGTTGAAATTGGTGATGCCGCCATCGAGCTTGCAGTCGATGAACTCGAGGATGTCGGGGTGGTCGACTCGCAAAATTCCCATGTTGGCGCCGCGACGCGAGCCGCCCTGCTTCACCGCCTCCGTCGCGCCGTTGAAGACCTTGAGGAAGGACACCGGCCCCGACGCGCGGCCGCCCGTGGACGTCACGACGTCGTCTTTCGGACGCAGGCGTGAGAACGCGAAGCCCGTGCCGCCCCCCGACTGATGGATGATGGCGGCGGCTTTGACGGAGTCGAAAATTTCCGGCATCGAATCGCCCACGGGCAGCACGTAGCACGCCGAGTACTGCAGCCCATTGCCCTTGCCGGCGTTCATGAGCGTCGGCGAGTTGGGGATGAAATAGCCGTCCACCATCATGTCGTAGAACGCCTCGGCGACCTCCCGCACCGCCGCCTGGCTGCGTCCGTACCGCGCCTCCCCCACCGCAATCGAGACCGCCACACGCCAACACATCTCCTCTGGCGTTTCGACGACCTGCCCATCCTTGCGCAGCAGATAACGCTCGCGAAGCACACGCAGGGCGGGCTCAGTCCACTGGCCGACTTTGGCGGGACGCGTCTCCGAGAGCATGCGCGGGACCTCCTATATCTTGTGGTGAGGGGCAATCTACCACGCAGCATCTCGCGCCCGTCAAGAGAAAACATGTCCACCGCGCGTTCCGGCGGAGTCCCCGACTTATCCACCGGCCGTGCACAGGCGGCACGCGTGCGTTTGAGGCCGCTCTGACGGTCATCTGCATCGGAGTCCGGGGGTCGCGTGATATTCTCGGCGTTGCCGCGGTCCAGACAAATCATCCGGTGGATGGTGCTTACGCCCAGGGAGAGCGATCGACGATGAGGATGCTCGTCCGGCGGTTGCTGCTGGCAGGCGCAGCCCTGATGCTCACGACCGCAACCGCCGCCGCGCAGACGCCGGCGCAGCCACCTACGCCCGCCCTGCCCGCGACGCAAGCTCCGCCACCGACGCCCGCTGCGCCGGCAACGCCGACACCGCCGCCTCCCCAGGGCGCGCCGACGACGCCGGCGCCACCGATTGTGACACCGAGCGTGCCGCCGCCGGTGACGAGCCCCGATGCGAGGGTGTTCGGCAAGGTGTTGTCAATCGACGACGCGGTGGCGATCGCTCTCGACACGCAGCCGAACATCAAGGCGCGGCTGAGCGACTACGTCGCCGCCGCCCTTCGCGTGGACCAGGCGCTCTCACCGCTGTTCCCGCAAATCACTGGCAGCTGGACGGCCGCGCGCGACCAGAACGCCACGGGCGGCAAGCTGAGCACGGGAACCGATCTCACGCGCACCGTCACGACGTGGACGACGACGACCATCGCGCGCATCTCGCTCTCGCAGATCCTCTTCGATTTCGGGAAGAACTTCGCGTCGACAGAGGCGGCGCGCAAGCTGGCCGACGTCGCGCTCGAAGACACCGAGCTCCAGCGGCAGCTCGTGACGCAGACCGTGAAGGAGGCCTTCACCAACATCAACTTTGCCGTGCGCCTCATCCAGGTGAACCAGCAGGCCGTCGAGCGCGCCGAGCTGAACCTGCGCTCGGCGCGCGGCTTCTTCGAGGTCGGCACGCGCCCGAAATCCGACGTCGCGCGCGCTGAGGTCGATGTCGCGAATGCCCGCGTCGACCTGATCCGCGCGCGCAACGCCGAGCGGCTCGCACGCGTGGCGCTCGCGACCGCGATGGGCCTGCCTGCGACGACGGCGCTCGCGATCCAGGACAACCTCGTCTACCAGCCCGTGACGATGGACCGTGCCCGGCTGGGCGAGGAGGCGCTGCGTCAGCGGCCCGAGTACCGACAGGCGCGGCTGAACGCCGAGGCGAACGATGCGCGGCTGCGCCGGGCTCACCGCGACTTTTTCCCCGACATCACCGGCGGTGGCTTTTATGGCGCCACGCGCGCGGACATGAACGAGATCTGGGAGCTGAACCTCTCGCTGAACTGGACGATCTTCGACGGCGGCAACCGCATCGCCCGCTATCGCGAGGCGCGTGCCAACCTCGATGCCGCGCAGGCGCGCGTGAAGGCCTCCGAGCTCGACATCAGCCGTGAGGTCGAGCAGTCCATCAACAACGTCATCGAGGCTGACGAGCGCATCCAGGCGGCGCAGGTCGCGGTCGCGTCCGCGCAGGAGAACTTTCGCCTCGCGCAGGGCCGGTTCGACGCCGGCGTCGGCACGATCCTCGAGCTCACCGACGCGCAGCTGGCGCTGACGCAGGCGCAGAACACGGAAGCCCAGGCCCTCGCCGACTACCGCATCGCGCTCGCCCGGCTGGACCGCGCCGTCGGCCGTCGGTAAACTTCGAATACTGCGGTGTTTGTCGTCGTCCAACGGGCGATGAAGCGCTTCATCTTCTTGACGGTCGTCGTCCTCCTGCTCGGCGCCGGCATCTGGGGCTACCTGTACGCCCAGGGACGCAACAGCGCGCCGAAGTACCGGCTGGCCTCCGTGGAGCGCGGACCCCTCACCGCCGCGGTTTCGGCAACCGGCAATCTCAACGCCGTCGTCACCGTCCAGGTCGGCAGCCAGGTGTCGGGGCAGATCAAGGAGTTGCTGGTCGACTTCAACTCGGTCGTCCATAGCGGCCAGATCATCGCCCGCATCGACCCACAGATTTTCGAGGCGCAGGTCAACCAGGCCAAGGCCGAGGTCGAGACCGCGCGGGCGGCGGTTCTGAACCAGACGGCGACAGTCGAAAAGGCCAAGGCCGACGTCGAGAACGCCCGGGCCGCACTGGCCCAGGGCAAGGCCCAGACCGCCAAGGCCGACGCGGCGCAAGCCGACAGCAAGCGGATCTCTGAGCGCAGTCAAGAGCTCTTCAAGCGCCAGCTCATCGCCCAGGCCGATCGCGACACCGCCCAGGCCAACTACGACCAGGCGGTCGCCCAGTCGGAGTCGGCACGCGCCAGCGAGCGCGCGCTGGCCGCCGCGATCGACTCGAGTCAGGCGCAGCTTCGGGTCCAGGAGGCGGCGCTGCAGTCCTCGCGCGCCCAGGTGGACCAGAAATCGGCGGCGCTGGCGCAGGCGCAGACGAATCTGAACTACACCACAATTCGCGCACCCGTCGACGGCGTCGTCGTCTCGCGTGCGGTGGACGTCGGGCAGACGGTCGCGGCGAGCCTGCAGGCGCCGACGCTCTTCATCATCGCGCAGGACCTCACCAAGATGCAGGTCGAGACGAGCGTCGACGAAGCCGATATCGGCCGCATCAAGCTCGAAGACCGCGCCACGTTCACCGTCGACGCGTTTCCGGGGCAGACATTCGCGGGCCTCGTCGCACAGATTCGCAAGGCGCCGCAGGTCGTCCAGAACGTCGTCACCTACACCGTCGTCATCGCCGTCGACAATCCTGGGGGCCGGCTGCTGCCGGGCATGACCGCCAACGTGAAGCTGGTTTACGCGGAGAAGCCGAACGTTCTCAAGGTCCCGAACGCGGCGCTGCGCTTCCGTCCCGCGGGTGTCGATGCGGGCCCCCCTCCCCCGGGTCGCGGTGCCGGTCCATCGACGTCGACGACAGCCCCGCCGCGTACCGACGGCGCCGGACGGTCGCGGGAGGTGCGGGACCATCTCGTCTCGGCGCTCGGCTTGACGCCGGCCCAGCAGCAGAAGCTCGACGCCATCCTGGCCGACACCCGCCAGCAGATGAGCGGGCTGCGCGACCTGCCGGAGACCGAGCGCCAGGCGCGCGGCGCCGCCGTGCGCGACGCGACGCGCGCGAAGATCCGCGAGATCCTCACCCCGGAGCAGCGCGCGAAGTACGAGGCGCTCCCCGAGCGCGGCACCGTCCGCGCGGCCGGCGACGCCGGGACGTCCGGTCGGGCGTGGATCGTCGACGGCGACGGCAAACCGAAGGCCGTGTCACTCGTCCTCGGCATCAGCGACGGCACCGCGACGGAGGTCGTGCGCGGCGATCTGAACGAAGGCCAGGAGGTCATCACCGGTATCGCGGCCGCCTCGCAGCAGAATCGTCCGGGCGCGAGCAGCGGACCGCGGCTGAGGCTGTAAGCGCGCGATGGCGATCGTCGCGACGGAGAATCTCACCAAGGACTATCGGCTCGGTCCGCACACCGTGCACGCCCTCCGCGGCGTATCGGTGGCCATCGAACCGGGCGATTTCGTCGCGGTCATGGGCCCGTCCGGCTCGGGCAAATCGACGTTCATGAACGTGCTCGGCTGTCTCGACCGACCGACGAGCGGTCGCTACTGGCTCGACGGCGAGGACGTCGCCCGGCTATCGCGCGACCAGCTCGCGACGGTGCGGAACGGGAAGATCGGCTTCGTCTTCCAGATGTTCAACCTGCTCGCGCGCACCACCGCCCTGGAGAACGTCGAGCTGCCACTGCTCTACGGGGGCATCGCCGCGCGCGACCGTCGCCAGCGGGCCCGCGCGCGCCTCGAGGCGGTCGGCCTCGCCGAGCGCGAGCATCATCATCCGAGCCAGCTCTCGGGCGGGCAACAGCAGCGCGTCGCCATCGCGCGCGCGTTGGTGAACGATCCGACCATGATCCTTGCCGATGAGCCCACGGGTAACCTTGATACGCGAACGAGCGTGGAAATTCTCGCGCTGCTGCAGCGGCTGAACCGCCAGGGCCTGACGATCGTGCTCGTGACCCACGAGCCCGACATCGCGGCGTATGCGCGCCGGCGCCTGGTATTTCGTGACGGCCGCTTGCGGACCGACGAGCGCATCGAAGCGATCGACGCGTCCGAGGCGCTGCGCACCCTGCCCGCGGAAGAAGAAGAGGCGATCGTCTGATGGTGCTGCAGGCGCTCCGAATCGCCCTTCGCTCGCTCAAGGTCAACAAGCTGCGGACGGCCCTCACGATGCTCGGCATCATGATCGGCGTCGCCGCGGTGATCGCAATGGTCTCGATCGGGGCGGGGGCACAGGCGCGAGTCGCCGAGCAGATCCAGAGCCTCGGCTCGAACCTGATCATCGCGCTGTCCGGCAGCACCAACTCCGCGGGCGTCCGGCTCGGACAGGGCAGCCAGCTCACGATCACCGAGGACGACGCGGCCGCGATCGCGCGCGAGGTACCGTCGGTGCAGGTCGCTGCGCCGTCGTCGCGGGGCAGCGCGCAGGTCGTGTACGGCAATCTCAACTGGTCCACGGGCATCCAGGGCATCACCGCGGACTACCTCGAGGCGCGCGACTGGCCGGTCGACACCGGGCGGCCGGTTCTCCAGGAAGACGTCGACGGCGCCACGAAGGTCGCGCTGCTCGGTCAGACGACGGCGCTGAATCTCTTTGGCGAGGCCGATCCGCTCGGCCAGATCATCCGGATCAAGAAGGTGCCGTTCACCGTCGTCGGCCTGTTGAGCCGCAAAGGCCAGAACTCTTGGGGCCAGGATCAGGACGACATCATCTTGATCCCGCTCTCGACGGCGAAAAAGAAAGTCCTCGGCGTCAGCCAGGCCAACGCGCGCTCGGTGGGTGCGATCTCGATCAAGGTTCGCGCCGGTGAAGACATGACCGAGGCCGAGGCGCAGATCCGTGCTCTCCTCCGCCAGCGCCACCGGCTGCAGGGCACGCAGGACGACGACTTCTGGCTGCGCAACCTCTCCGAGGTTTTGCAAACGCAGGAGGAGTCGTCGAAGGTGATGACGTATCTGCTCGCGGCGATCGCATCGGTCTCGCTGCTCGTGGGCGGCATCGGCATCATGAACATCATGCTCGTGTCGGTCACGGAGCGGACGCGCGAGATCGGCCTGCGCATGGCTGTCGGCGCGCGGGCCCGCGACATTCTCACGCAGTTCCTCGTGGAGGCGGTGACGCTGTCGCTCATCGGCGGGATCATCGGCATCGTGCTCGGCGTCGGCGGCTCGAATGCGATCAGCACGCTCGCGGAGTGGCGCACGGTCCTCGCGCCGTCGGCGATCTTCCTCGCCTTCGGCTTCGCGGCCGCCATCGGGATTTTCTTCGGCTTCTATCCCGCCCGCAAAGCGTCGCGGCTGGATCCGATCGAAGCGCTGCGCTACGAGTAGTCGCCGCGCGGCGCGCCGGTGGCCGCGCCGGTTTGCTATGTTCGACCGTCATGGCACGCTCTCGGAAGCGGCGGCGCGCGCGGCGGACCCGGCCGAGCCCGCGAACCGCGCCGACGACCTCGAACGCGCCGAGCGAGGCCGAGCGGGAGCTGCTCGCGCTCGCGCGCGAGCTGGCAGGTCTCGGGCGCGACGCCCTGCCCCGCGCGCTGCGCGTGCTCGCGACGGCATACGCGCCGGACTCGCCGCTGCCGGAAGCCGTTGCGCGCGCGTTTCTCGGTGCGCGTGGCGACAAGACCCGTGTCCTCGCACTCGCCTGGGCGCGTGAGCAGGTACGCCTGGCGCTCCAAGAGGTCCTCGAAGCAACGCCGCCGTCGGCGCGCGGCATGCTGAGCTCACCGGACACGGTTGCCTGGCTGCTGCTCGCGGGCGCGGAGGCGCTGGCCAAGGAGCCGCCCGCGGCGGTGAGCGATCGTCTCAAGACGCTGGCCGCGCTCACCGGCGGCACGGTGGCGCCGTGACCGACCGTCGCGGCCGAGCCGCCCTGGGCGACCCCGCGGAGCGATGCTAGAGTGCCGTCGATGCTCGCGCCCCTGCTCGCCGCCGCGCTCGTGCTCGGCGCCGTCGCGACGGCTGGCGCCGACACGCCGGTCGAAACGGCGCGGGCGCTGATCGCGCGCTATCACGAGGACCAGGCGAACATCGACCGTGCGCGCGAGCTGCTCACGGCCGCGCTCGCGAAAGACCGCCAGGTGGACACGATGATCTATCTCTCGTACGTCGACTTCTTGTGGGGCGATCTGCGCGCGAAGAACAGCGACGAGAAGCTCGCAGCGTACGATCAGGGCCGTGAGATCGGCCAGCGCGCGGTGGAGCTCGCGCCCAAGAACCCGGACGCGCACGTGTGGTTCGCGATCAACACGGCGCGCTACGGTCAGACGCGCGGGATCATGCGCTCGTTGTTCCTGCTGCCGACGGTCCAGCGCGAGATCGAGACGACGCTGACACTCGATCCCAAGAACACCCGCGCGCACTCGCTGGCCGGAAACGTCTACATGACTTTGCCGCGCATCGCCGGCGGCGACATGGCGCGGGCCGAGGAACACTTCAAGAAGGGCCTCGCGATCGACCCGCACCTCACGGTGCTGCGTGTCGATCTGGCGCGGCTATACGTCGCCACCGGGCGATATCAGGATGCACGGCAGGAATTGACGCGCGTGCTCGAGGAGCGCGCGCCGAGGATCGTGGCGGATTGGACGGTCAGGGACGCTCCCCGCGCCCGCGGCCTGCTCGACTCGATCAAGGACAAGCGATAGACATCGCGGCGGTCATCGGCCGGCTCCGGCGAACCAAGCCGAGCTGGAATCGCACCGCGCTCGCGCTGATCGCCGAACAGGCGCGCGATCCCTTCCGCGTCCTCGTCGCGTGCATCCTCTCGCTGCGCACACAAGACACCACCACCGGGCCGGCGGCGGCGCGGCTGTTCGCCGTGGCCGACACGCCGGCGGCGATGGTGCGCCTGCCCGCGAGCCGTATCGCGCGGCTGATCTATCCGGTCGGCTTCTATCGTACGAAGGCGCGCGTGATCCGCGCGCTCTGCCGCGACCTGCTGGAGCGCTTCGACGGCCGCGTGCCCGACGACATCGACGCGCTCCTCACGCTCAAGGGCGTCGGCCGCAAGACGGCCAATCTCGTGGTCACGATGGGCTTCAACAAGCCGGGGATCTGCGTGGACACGCACGTGCACCGCATTTCCAACCGGCTCGGCTACGTGCGCACCACCACGCCCGACAAGACCGAGCTGGCGCTCCGCGCATGCCTGCCGCGGCGCTTCTGGATCGGCTACAACGATCTGCTCGTGTCCTTCGGACAGAACGTCTGCACACCCGTTTCGCCGCGCTGCTCGACGTGCCCGGTCAGCGCGCTGTGCCGCCGCGTCGGTGTGACGACGTCTCGGTAGGTCGGCGCAGCCGGCGCAGCGTCGCGAGGTTGCGCAGGTCCGCGGCGGGTTCGGGCTCCTTCGGCGTCTCGAGCACCTTCGGCACTCGCGCGAACCGTGCGTCGTTCAGCAGCAGTCGGAACGGGCGCAGGCTGAGGCGGCCACGCCCGATGTGTTCGTGGCGGTCCAGCCCCGAGCCGAGCGGCGCGCTCGTGTCGTTGACGTGGAACGCGAGCACGCGGCCCACGCCGACGGTGCGCGCGCAGCGATCCATGGCCGCGGCATAGCCCGCTTCCGTCCGAATGTCGTAGCCCGCCACGAAGAGATGGCAAGTGTCGAGGCACACGCCGACGCGCGCGGTGCGGCCGATCCGGCCGATGATGCCGGCGAGATCTTCGAACGTCCCGCCGAGCGCGTTCCCGCCGCCGGCGGTGTTCTCGAGCGCTACCCGCACGCGGGCTCGCGGCGTACGGGCGAGCCCCTCCTGCACCGCCCGCGCGACGGCGCCCAGCCCGGCCTCGCGGCCGGCGCCCATGTGCGAGCCGGGATGAACGACCAGGCAGCCGAGCCCCAGCGCCTCCGCACGCTGCAGCTCGTCGACGAAGGCGTCCACCGCGTGGCGCCACGCCGTCGTGACCGGTGTCGCGAGATTCACGAGATAGCTGCCGTGCGCGAACGCGTGACGGATGCCGGCGCGGCGTCGTGCCGCACGGAACGCGCGGGCGGTGGCGGGCTCGAGCGGCGGCGCGGCCCATTGCCGCTGGTTCTTGAGGAAGATCTGAATCGCGCCGCAGCCGAGCTCGCGACCCCGGCCCGGCGCCAGCGTCAGGCCCCCCGCCACGGACACATGGGCCCCGAGCTCGTCGCACGGCCGCGCCACCATGGCGACAGCCTATCAACTTGCATCGAGCGTGAGATAATGCGAGCCATCCGGTACGCGAGAAAACCCATCGGTTTCGCCTGGAGGTCCGCATGGAGCCGCGTTCGATTCCTACGACGATGACGACCACGTTCGAGTACGAGTACGCCACCGCCGAGGCCGATCTGCGCCGGCTCTACGAGAACGCCAAGCGCGACCAGTGGAATGCGTCGAAGGACATTCCGTGGACGGCCCCCGCGGCGCCTGACGGCCGCATCATCGCGGACGAGCTGATCGACATCTATGGCTCGCCGCTGTGGGAGCGGCTGTCGGAGAGCCAGCGCGTCGAGCTGAACCGCCGGATCGCGGCGTGGCGGCTGTCGACGCTCATGTACGGCGAGCAGGGCGCCATGCTTGCCTGCAGCCAGCTCGTCGACGTACTGCAGGGCGCGGACCACAAGTTCTTCCAGGCCACGCAGGTGATGGACGAGGCGCGGCACAACGAAGTGCTGGACCGGTACATCACCGAGCGCCTGGGCATCCGCTACGGCGTGCCGAAGAACGAGCGCGACCTCTTCGACTCGATCCTCACCGAGAGCCGCTGGTACCTCAAGACCATCGCGCTCCAGCTCGTGGCCGAGACGTTCGCCGTCGCGCTGTTCAAGATGATGGGCGAGAGCGCGCGTGATCCCGTGCTCGGCGAGGTCTGCAAGCGCGTGCTGCAGGACGAATCGCGCCACATGGGGTTCGGCATGCTGTCGCTCCCCCGGGTGGTCGCCGAGGCGTCGGAGACCGAACGCCGCGAGCTCGAAGACTACACCTGCTTCGCGCTCGAAAAGACGCTGACCGGATTCTTCCCCGCCGAGGCGTACCAGGACATGGGGTTCAGCGCGGCGGAGATGGACGAGATCCGCCGCTATCGCCGCGAGACCGCCGCATCCAACGACTACGCGCCGTTCCGTAAGTACTTCCGGAAGGACATGCATGGCTCGATGGTGCAGAATCTCGCGCGCATCGGCCTGCTCAGCGATCGCGTGCGGCCGCGCCTCGAGCGCCTCGGTATCAGCTTGCCGGAGCGCTGAGCGGCGCCAGGAGCATCTGCAGACGCTCGCGGCGGTACGCCCAGGCCGCGCGTAGTTGTCGGCCCACGAGCAGCGCATGCGCGGTGCGCCCGAGCGCGCCCCCCGGCAACCGGTACGTCACGCGATCCTCGACGCACGTGCCGTCACCCTCGATCAGCAACCGGTGCCGGTGCTCCCACCGTGCGTAGGGCCCGCGCAGCTGCACGTCGACGAATCGATACGGTGGATCCCACTCGCGCACGAAGAGACGCCACGTGAGCGGCAGGCCGAGCCAGGCCAGGCGGAAATCGAGCACGGCGCCCGCGGCCATCCGCACGTCGGGCGTGAGCAGCCGCACGCGTAACGACGGGGGCATCACGCGCGAGAGGTTCGAGGGGTTGGCGAGAAAATCAAAGACGTCCGAGCGCGATCGCGGGAGCCACAGGCGCGACTCCATGACGTAGTCGGCCATGACGCGCGGGCTATGATAGGCGGGTGCCCCGGCCCAGTCAAACGCGCGCCTACGTGGCGCTCCTGCTGATCGCGGCGCTGTGGGGCACGTTTCCCGCGACCTCGAAGCTCGCGCTGGCCGATCTGCCGCCGACACTCCTGACGGCGCTGCGCGCGGTGATCGCATCGAGCTTCCTCGTTGCGCTGCTGTTGCGCGCGGGGCCCGACGCCGTGCGCGCGCCGGCGCCCGACACGGTGCGCGCGTTCGTCGTGCTCGGCATTGCGGGCGTCGTGCTCTCGATGCACATCGCCTACTGGGGCATCTACACCACGACGGCGGCGAACGCGGCCATCTTGCAGGCGGCCTCACCGATCATGATCACGCTCGGAGCCCGGCTCTACCTCGGTGAGCGTCTGCGGCGCATGCAACAGGCGGGCGTCGCCGTGTCGATGCTCGGGGTCCTCGTGGTCGTCACCGAGGGCAACCTCGCCGAGCTCGCGCCCTCCGAGTGGCGGCTCGGCGATTTTCTCACCTTACTGGGACTCATCGCGTGGACCGTCTACACGGTCTATGGCAAGCGCCTCATCGCGACCGTGCCGCCGGCGCTCGCGACGACCGGTGCGTACGTGTGCGGCACGCTCGTGATCGTGCCGCTCGCGCTGCTGACCCTACCCGTGATGCCGCGGCCGCGGCTTGCGTCGCCGATCGCGTGGCTCGTGCTCGTCTATCACGCCGTGCTCGGCGCGATCGCGCACCTCTGGTGGTACGCGGCCGTCGAGCGCGTGGGACCGACCCGCGCGGCGATCTTCATGAATCTCACCCCGCTCGTCGGGATGGGGCTTGCGGTGCTGCTGCTCGGTGAGCCAATCGGCCCCCGCCAGGTCGCGGGAGTGCTCCTGGTGTTAGGTGGGGTCGCGTTGACGACGCGTGTGTCGCGCGTCACGCGAATCGGGGGGGAATAGGGGGGGTCGTCTCGACCCCCCCAATCTTCATAGCGCGGCCACCTCCGCCTGCGCGCTACAGCTTGTTGACCTCGGCGAGGATCTTGTCGGGATCCGGCAGCTCGCCCTTGCCGTGCTTCTCGGCGTAGCGAACTTTGCCCGTCGTGTCGACGATGAACGTCGCGCGGTTGTTGATGTTCATGTCCGCGTTGTAGATGCCGTAGTCCTTCGCGACGCTGCGATGCATGTCGGACAGCAGCGGATAGTGACTGATGCCGACCGACTTCGCCCAGTTGTCGTGGCTGAACGGGCTGTCCGTCGAGATACCCAGCACCTGGGTATTGGCCTTCTCGAAGTCGCTCACGCGCTTGTCGAAGGCCGGCATGCACTTGCTTCAGCCCGGCGTCCAGTCGAGCGGATAAAAGAGAAGGACGACGTTCTTGCCCTTGTAATCGTTGAGGCTGACGTCCTTCATGCCGATCGTTTTCAGCGTGAACGTCGGTGCCTGTTCGCCGACGTTGAGTGTCTTCTGTTCGGTCACTGGGCAGTCCCCTTTCTCGCGAGTGTGCGGGTTGCGCGAGTGATGATAGCACCCTCGGCCACGGGGGCCGGTCGGCGCGCCGGCGCCGGCGGCTTGCGCACGTCGCTCCACAGTGCGCGACGTCGCGCCTCGAGTGGTGTCGCCTCCACGCCGAGATGTCCGGCGGCGGTGACGACGCGCCCGGTGCTCCAGAGCGGCTCGAAGCGCGTCGCGAATCCCGGATCACGCATCGCGTGGTGATCCATGATCGCGCGGCAGCCGGTGGCGTCGAGCACCCGGCGAAGGTTGTCGATGCCACGCTGGATGGCGCCCGTTGGCAGATCGCGCTCGACGTACGAGGGCGGGCCTGACAGATAGAGCAGCGTCGGCCGCTGCTGGATCAGCCACGCCGCCGCGACGGCGGACAGCGGTCCTTGCACGTCGGACGCGAACACGAAGCGCTCGCGCTGTGCGCGGTCGGCGACAACGAGCGCGACGACGTGGCCGAGCGGCGTGCCATCCACCCCGTGTGGCAGCGGGGGCGAGACGGCGATCTCGACGCCGCTGTCACGGCGCTGCCACCCCTCCGCCGATTCGACGGTGGCCTGGCCCTCGAGCGCCTTCCACAGCGCGAGCCCGCGACGCGCCTGCGCGCCCCCGATCATGCGGCGTGCGTCTTTGGCGAGCACGGTTCGCCCGGCGTACGAGATCGGGTCGCTGCGGAAATGATCCTCGTGATAGTGACTGACGAACACGAGCGTCGCGCGCGCCGCATAGGCCGAAATGCGATCGTTCGCGCGGCGCAGCGCCTCCCACTCGGGCTCGGCGGGCGGCAGGCCCCAGCGCGCCGGCGCCAGCGTCGCCCCGGGATCGATCAGGATGGAGAGATCCGCCACCTCGACGTACGTGGCCATCGACCGGACGCCGAGGGACTCCGCGGCAAGTGGAATGACTTTCACGGCGATTTCAACGACCGTCGGGCGGCGGCTTTCATCGGGCGCGCATCCATTAGATGCAACGCCCGCCGTCCACCTCGATCGTGGTCCCCGTGATCATGGCGGCGTCATCCGAGGCGAGGAAGACGGCCGCGTGCGCGATGTCCTCGGGCTGGTTGAGGCGGCCGAGCGGCACGGTCGCTTCGTACCGCTTGAGGCCCTCGTCGTCGACCTGCTGCTTGCCCATGAACGTGGGCAGCATCGGCGTGTGCGTCGCCACCGGACAGATCGCGACGACGCGCACACGGTGCGGCGCGGCCTCGAGCGCGAGCGCCTTGGCGAGCGTGACCACCGCGCCCTTCGAGGCCGCGTAGATCTGTCCGCCCGGACGCGGGCGGATCGCCGCGGTCGACGCGGTGATGAGGAACACGCCGCGCCGCGCGCGCTTCATCACGGGCAGCGCGTACTTGGCGCCGAGGTAGACACCCTTCACGTTGACGCCAAAGATCAGGTCGAAGGTCTTTTCCTCGACCTGCTCGACGTCCGTCTTCCACTGCGGCACGCCGGCGTTCGCGAAGAACACGTCGAGCCTTCCCCACGTGGTCATGGCGCGCTCGACGAGGGCCTGGTTGTCGGCGGCGCGCGTGACGTCGGCCGTCATCGCGACCGCCTGCCCGCGCGCGGCCTCGATCCTCTGCGCGGCGCTCTTCGCTCCGGCCTCGTTGACGTCGGCGATGATGACGCGCGCGCCCTCCGCGGCCATGGCGACCGCCGTCGCGGCGCCGATCCCCGATCCCCCGCCCGTAATGACCGCGACCCTGCCGTCCAGTCGCATAGCTTCCTCCGCGATCTACAGCGCGAGCTCGGCGAGCGTCCGCATGGCCGTCACGTCACCCGCGACCATGAGCGTCGTCACACCCGCGCCGGTCCACTCGGCGAGCCGCTCACGGATGCGCTCCTTCGGACCACACAGCGCGACCTCGTCGACGAGCGCGTCCGGCACGGCGGCTTCGGCCTCGGCCTTCTTGCCCGCGAGGTAGAGATCTTGAATCGTCTTCGCGGCGTCTTCGTAGCCGTAGCGCCGCGCGATGTCGTTGTAGAAGTTCCGTCCACGCGCACCCATGCCCCCGACGTAGAGCGCGATCCGCGGCTTGACGACCGCGCGGCACGCGGCCGCATCGGGGCCGACGACGACGGACACCATCGGCATCACGTCGAACGTCCGCGCCGCGCGGCCCGACACCTTGAAGCCCGCGTCGAGCCACTCGCGGAACAGCGCGGCGCGGCGCGCGGAATAGAACACCGGAATCCAGCCGTCGGCGATTTCCGCGGCGAGCGCGACGTTGTTCGGGCCCACTGCGGCCAGGTAGATCGGCAGCGCCGCGCGGCCGTGGAGGATGGATTTGAGCGGTTTGCCGAGGCCGGTTGCGCCGGGGCCGGCATAGGGAATCTGGTAGTACTCGCCGCGATGCTCGAGTGGTTTCTCGCGCTTGAGGATCGCACGCACAATCTCCACGTACTCGCGAGTCTTTGCGAGCGGCTTGCCGAAGGGCTGGCCGTGCCAGCCTTCGACGACCTGTGGGCCCGACACACCGAGCCCGAGACGGAAGCGCCCGCCCGACAGCGCGTCGAGCGTCATCGCCGTCATCGCCGTCATCGCGGGCGTACGCGCGGGGATCTGCATGATCCCCGTGCCCACGTGGATGCGCGTCGTACGCGCGGCGAGCCACGCCGCCGGCGAGACGGCGTCGGAGCCATACGCCTCGGCGGTCCACACGGACGCGTAGCCGAGGCGCTCGGCCTCGAGCACGCGGTCGACGTCCAGCGCGAGCGTCGCGCCGGAATAGTTGAGGCTCAGGGCGAGCTGCATCGATAACCTCTCAGCCGTCCCAGCGGTGTCGGACGAGCGGCACGCGTCCGCGCCGAAGCACCACACCCTCCTGCTCGAGGCGGATGCGCTGGGTGAGCATCCCGCCGACGCGTCGCCGCCGACTGATGCGCCCCTGCGCGTTCACGACGCGATGCCACGGCACGTCGTCGGGACAGCGACGCATGGCATCACCGACCGCGCGCGCCCCGCGCGGCGCGCCCACGCGCGTGGCCACCTGCCCGTATGTGACGACGAATCCGGCCGGCACGCGTCGCACGAAGCGGTAGACCTCACGTCGAAAGCTCAGCCCCGCGGCACGGCGTTCGCGGCCGAGGGCGTCGCGCCCGCCATCGCCAGCTCCCACAGCCGCGCGTACAGCCCTCCCTCGCGCAGCAGCGTCGCGTGGGTGCCTTCTTCGTGGACGCGACCGTGATGCAGGACGAGAATGCGATCGGCCGTCTGAACCGTCGAGAGGCGATGAGCGATCGTGATGCTGGTGCGGCCGACGAGCAGTCGCTGCATGGCGTCCCGGATTCTCCATTCCGATTCCGGATCGACGCTCGACGTCGCTTCGTCGAGCACGAGGATTGCGGGATTGTACACGAGCGCGCGCGCGATGGCCAGCAGCTGACGCTGTCCGTGCGAGAGATTCGCCCCGCGCTCGCCCAGCGGCTCGTCGAGCCCGCGCGGCAGTGCGTCCACGAACTCCCGCGCGCGGGCGGCGTCGAGCGCGCGTCGAAGCACCGCCGGCTCGACGTCCGCCCCGAGCGCGATGTTGTCCGCCACCGTGCCGGCGAACAGCACCGTGTCCTGGAAGACCGTGCCCACGCGCCGCCGCAGGCGGTCGAGCGGCCAATCACGCACGTCGACGCCGTCGACCAGCACGCGGCCGCGGGTCACGTCGTAGGCGCGAATGAGCAAGCGCGCGCACGTGGACTTGCCCTCGCCGGTGGCTCCTACGAGCGCGACGTGCTCGCCGGGCGCAACGCGAAACGAGCAGTCGCGGAGCACGTCGGTCTGGCCCGTGTACGAAAACCAGACGGAGGAGAACTCTATTGCGCGGGCGCTCGCCTGAACAGGATTTATTGTCGCGGGGTCCGCGAGGCCGGCTCGGGCCGCAGGTGGCCTGAGCGAGACAGCCGTGGCTCCGCTCGCCCGTTCAACCGATGGCCCGTCCGCCGTCGGCGACTGCGGTGGCACGCCGGCCCGCGACACGATCGCCGGCTGGCGGTCCAGCAGGCCGAAGATCCGCTCGGCCGACGCCATGGCCGACTGCATCACGGTGTATTTCGCGCCGAGATCGCGAATCGGCAGGAAGAAGCGGTTGGTGTACTGGATGAAGGCGACGAGCGCCCCGAACGACAGCGCGCCGGCCCCGATCTGACCGCCGCCGTACCAGATGAGCAGCGCGAGCGCGACCGAGCCGAGCGCCTCGACGGACGCGTAAAGAGTCGCCTCGAACAGCGTGGAGCGGAACATGGCCCGCCGATAGTCCTGGTTCAGCCGAGCGAAGATCGCGTGCTCGTGGCGCTCGCGGGCGAAGAGCTGGATCACCGTCACGCCCTGGAGCGACTCCTGCAGGAACGCATTCAGCGCCGCCAGGCGTCGCCGCCCCTCGCGATAGGCGTCGCGCGCGCGCACTCGGAAGTACGCGGCGACGAAGGTCAGCACCGGCACGATGGCGAACGTCACCAGGGCCAGGCGCCAGTCCATCCACAGCATCACGGCCAGCACCCCGGCGAGGGTGACCACGTCCGCCGCAATAGCGAGCAATCCGCTCGTGAACGCCTCGCTCACGGCTTCGACGTCGTTGATCACGCGCGTCATCAGGCGGCCGACCGGATTGCGATCGTAGAAGGCGGCTTCGAGCCGCAGTAGATGTCGGAACAGCGCATCACGCAGGTCGTACGTCACGCGCTGGCCGACCAGGGCCATGAGGTAGCCCTCGAGGCTGCGCAGCAGGTAGAGCACGACGAGCGTCACGGCGTACGCGGCGGCCGTGAGCGACAGGCCAACCCAGTCGCCCGCGAGGATGTGATCATCGATCGCGATCTTGAGCAGGAACGGCTGCGCGAGCTCGGCGAGCGCGATGGCCGGATAGAGCGCGAGCGTCGCCACGAGGAGCCGGCGGTGCGCGCGCGCCGCGGTCCACAGGCGCGCCGCCAGCCGGCGGTCGAACGCGCGACCGAGCACCTCGTCGTGATCGAGCGCGGCGCGCTCAGGCACGCGCGATCTCCTCTTCGAGCCGCTGCCGTCGCCAGAGCCGCGCATACAGTCCGTCTTCCGCCAGCAGCGCCGCGTGCGAGCCGGTGGCGACCACGCGTCCGGCGTCGAGGACGACCACGCGATCGGCGGCCTGCGCCACGCGTAAGCGGTGTGTCATGACGAGCGTCGTCAGGCCCGAGGCGCGCAGGGCCCGAACGATCTCCTCCTCGGTGGCCGCGTCGACGCTCGCGAACACATCGTCGAGCACGAGAATTCGCGGCCGGCCCGCGAGCGCGCGCGCGAGCGCGAGCCGTTGGCGCTGGCCACCGGAGACCGTCAGCCCGCGCTCGCCGACGATCGTCGCGTAGCCGTCGGCAAAGGCCTCGACGTCCGCGTCGACCGCGGCTGCGCGGGCCGCACCGCGGACGTCGAGACCCGCCCGGCCCAGCGTGATGTTGTCCTCGATGGAGCGCGAAAACAGAAACGCCTCCTGGGGCACCCAGCCGATCGTCGCGCGCAGCGTCGCGAGCGGAAGCGTCGTCACGTCGCGACCGCCGACGAACACCGTGCCGGGCGGCGGCGCCCACAGCCGTGCCAGCAGCACCCCGAGCGTGCTCTTGCCGGCCCCTGTCGCGCCGACGACGGCGACCAGTTCCCCCGGCGGCACCGACAGCGTCACGTCACGCAGCGCGGGCGCGCGGCCGGGATAGCCCCATGTCAATCGCTCGAAGGCCAGCGAGGCCGGCGCCGCGAGTGCGCTCGCTTCACCCGGCGGCGACGGCGCGGCGCTCACGATCTCGTGGATGCGCTCCATCGACGTCATCCCGCGCCGGACGACCGAGAGCGTCAGGCCCAGCGCCACCGTCGGCCACGCCAGATACGCGAGATAGCCATTGAACGCGACGAGATCGCCGAGCGTGATGCGTCCCGCACCGACGTCGTGGCCGCCGACCCAGATGACCATCAGCACGCCCACGCCGGTGATGACGGACATCAGCGGCGTGAACCGCGCCTGGATCGCGGCCACCGCCACGCTGCGCTCGAGCAGCGTCCGATTTGCGGTGGCGAACGCCTGCGCCGCGCGGGTCTCCATCGTGTACGCGCGGACGGCCGCCATCCCGGCCACCGTCTCCTGGACACGACCGGACAGCGTGCCGAGCTGGTCCTGCATCGCTTGCGTCCGCTCGTTGAGTGAGACGTTGAAGCGGCGCGCGAGGAGCACGAGCACCGGCACCGGCGCCATCGCGCACGCCGTGAGCCACGGATCCACGGCCACCATCGCGGCCAGCGCGCCGGCGAACGCGAGTGCGGTCTGCACGGCGCTGATCGTGCCGAACCCGACGAGGCTGCGCACGGCCGAGACATCGCTCGACGCACGCGTCATGAGATCCCCGGTCGGGTGCTGTGCGAAGAACGCCGGCGGAAAGCGCTGCAGCGCCTCGTACAGCCGCTCGCGCAGGTCGGCTTCGACGCGCTGCGCGGCACCGATCGTCGCGAACCGGGAGCCGAGCCGCGTCACCCAATGCGCGGCGGCGAGGGCCAGGATCAGAGCGACGTAGCGGCCGAGCGTGGTGCCCGCGCCGTCGGCCGCGAGCGCGTCGATCGCATGCTTGACGGTCCACGGGATCGCGAGACCACAGCCGGTGGCCGCCGCGAGGCAGACGCCGCCGGCCAGGTAACGAGTCCGGTACCGCCCGACGGCGTGCGCAAGTGCGCGCGCGGCAGGAGTCAGCCGCGCCTCCCCGCCACGTGTGGCTTGAGCGCGGCGTAGACGGCGAAGATCGTCGGCGTCGGCACCCCGAGTCGCTCACCCAGCCGCACGGCATGGCCGTGCAGCGCCTCGAGCTCGAGACGATGCCCGTGCACGAGGTCGTGATACAGCGACGAGTACGCCGTTGGCGCCAGCCCGGCCGCGGCCTTCACGATCGTCTCCACGATGTCGTCCGGCAGCGCCACGCCGGCCGCGCGCGCCACCGCGGCCAGCTCCGCGACGATCCGCCGGTACATTGCCCACGTCTCGGGGCACTCGCGAATCACCCCGATGGGCGCGCGCGTGAGCGAGGTGACGCCGGCCTGCGCGCTGATTAACAAATACTTTTCCCAGAGCACGCGACGGACGTTCGACGAGAGCTCGACCGGGACCCCGGCGCGCGCCAGCGC
>JBKOUQ010000255.1:0-14210 GCA_046723475.1 Candidatus Methylomirabilota bacterium | reverse complement strand
GCTTCTTGATCTCACCGCCGCGACCGACGCGCAGATCGTCGACGCGAAACCGCTCGATGGTCGAGATGCCGTCGACCCCGGTGCACAAGGCCGACCAGAAGGTGTCGAGGTCGAGACCCAGCGGCGTCGCAACGCCGGCGGCGACGATCGCAACCGGGCGCGGCCGTTCGGCGGCCGTCACGCGGGCGCGCTCCAGCGATCGTAGAAGTTGAACCACTGCGCGGGGTACCGGCGCACCATCGTCTCGAGCACGCGCACCCACCGCTCGAGGGCCTGGCACTCGCCGCCCACGTCCACGCGCCATGGCGCGCCGACGACGATGCGATAGCGATGATCGTCGTCGAGGAGGCAGAACGCGGGCACGACGGGCGCCCCCGCCGCGCGGGCGAGCACGAACGGCCCGAGCGGAAACAGCGCCGGGGCGCCGAAGAACGGCGTCCACACGTCCCCGCGCGTACCGAGCGCACGGTCGCCCTGCAATGCGACGATCTCGCCGCGCCGGAGCGCCGTGAGCAGCGAGAGCGACGCCGTGGGCGCGGTGCGGGTCACGAAGCGGACGGGCGCCTCGCCCCCGCGCAGAAATCGCTCGACGCCCGGGTCGGCCTCGGCGGCGACGACGACGTGAGTCGGACGCGCGCCGTCGCGCGCGAGCATGCGACCGGCCAGCTCCCAATTGCCGAGGTGCGCGGTGACGACCACGAGGCCGCGGGCCGAGCCCGCGGCCTCCTCAAGCGCGCGCATGCCGTCGACGGAGGCGATGAGCGGGCCGACGTCGTGGCGGCGGTTGGCGGTGATGAGGTCGGCGAAGCAGACCGCGAAATTACGGAACACCGCGCTGACGAGCGCGTCGACCTCGCGCGCCGGCGCGCCCGGCACAATGCGCATGAGGTTGCGCCGAACGACGGTCCGCTCGGTGGGAAGACGCCAGGCGACGACGTCGGCGATGGCGGCGGCCGCGCGCAGCCGGATCGGCCGCGGCAGCGTCGCGGCCACGAGCGTGGCGACACGATAGACGGCGGCGCGGTTGAACCGATGGGCATACCAGCGCGGGACCGTGCTCGCGACGCCGTCCACCGCCGTCGGCGGCGCGTGCGTCACAGCAGCCACGAGTAGTACATCCGGAACACGCGAATCGGCCCGACGTCCGTGTCGTACACGCGCGCCGCGATGAAGCGATCCTGCTCCGCGTCGAACCGAACGACACCTGGCGCGTGAGGATCGTTGGGATCCCAGACGGTCAGGTCGACGCCTTCGGGCCGCATGCGATAAGCGTACGCGACCACGGTGTGGTTCAGCTCCGGTTTGGGCCAGTTGGTGACGAGCAGCTGCACGAGGCGGCCAGCCGCCAGCTCGTCGAGCACCTCGTCGAGCACCGCGGCCTGGTGGCCGTCGGGCACCGGCATCGTCGTGCGCCAGTTCGTCCAGTGCACGAGGGTCCAGAAGCGTGGACCGATGCCCGCCTTCACGGCCGCCTCTTCGGCCGTCGAGAAGTCGCGCAGGTTCGCGAAGCCGGGGATCACGATGCGCTTTGCCGCCGGCAGCGGCGACTCCCACGGCGGATGACGAACCACCGCGCGCACGCGATGCGCGTACTCCTCGGCGCCCACGCGCGGCGCGTCCGGGTCGAAGCGCGCGAACTGGTGAAACTGCCGCACGCTGCGCGCCATGACGAAGCAGTAGTTCGCGTAGAGGTGCTCGGCGTGCGGGTGTTGCGCCCGGACGAGATTCGCAAACGCGAAGGTGTCGTCGACGAAGTCGAAGGCGGGCACGGTGGCGGACGCGGGACGCGACGCCCCCGGCGCGTGGGCGCAGGCCGCAGCGATCAGGGCCAGCGCGACGACCACGATCCGGCTCATCGCCACTCACCCTAATTGTCGGCCCCCGGCCGCGTCAAGGACCCTGCGGGTCGTGCTATCCTCGGTCGGCTTCGAATGACGCGCGCGCTGTCGCTCTTCTACCGGCTGCTCTACGAAGGGTTCCTGAGCCGCCTTCGCGAGCCGACGGCCGTGGCGCTCGGGCAGCAGATGCTGCGCGTGCTGCCGTGGGATCGGCTGCCCGTCTTCCGCCGTGAGGATCCGCGTCTGGCGGTCGTGCTCGGTGGCGTGCCGCTGCCGAACCCGCTCGTGCTCGCCGCGATGTACTACGACACGCGCATCCTCAGCCGGGCGATGGGACTCGGCTTCGGCGCCGTGACCGCGAAATCCATCACCACCGAGCCACGCCCGGGCCATCCTCAGCCGAACCTCGTCCGCCGGCACAGCGCGGCCGGCCCCGGCCTCGTCAACTGCAACGGCTTCGCGAACCCTGGGCTCGTCCGTTTTCGCGAGACGGTGCGCGCGCTGCCGCATCGTGTGCCGCTGATCCTGAGCGTGGCCGCGGAGTCGACCGAGGATTACGTCACGATGGTGCGCGGCCTCGCGCCCTATGCCGATCTCGTCGAGTTCAACGTGTCGTCGCCGAACACCCGGCTCGTCTACACGTGGTCGACGCGACCGCGCGAGCTGCGTACGATGCTCGAGACGGTGCGCGGCGCCACCGACAAGCCGCTCATCGTGAAACTGTCGCCCGATTTCGTCGAGACGAATGAGCGCGAGATCATTCCGGCCGCGCTCGAGGCCGGCATCCGCGTGGTCAACTACGGCAACGCGCGGCGCATCGACGAGCCGCGTCTGTCGCAACGCGCGGGCGGCTTGTCGGGTCCCGAAATTTTCCCCGCGACGCTCGAGCATCTGCGCGCGACGCGCAAGCGGTTCGGCGACGCGCTCGACATCATCGCCACCGGCGGCGTCGATGCGCCCGACAAGGCACTCGCGCTGCTCGACGAGGGCGCGACCGCGGTGGGATTCTTCACCGGGTTCATCACACGCGGGCCGATCCTCGCGCGCGCGATCCTCGATGCGCTCCTTGCGCGGCTCTGAGTTGCGCACACCTTATCCACATGTCCACAGCTATCCACAGCTCACAAAATCGTACGGTCTGATGCGGCTCCACGACGGCATGGTCAGAAAACACCGCGTGATTCGTCCACGGATACGCCTGTGGGAAACTTTTTGCGCATGATCACGGGCGACAACGCGCACATGGCGCATGAAACGCGCGTCCGGTGCGGTGAATTGAAGTCTTGACACTGAAATCACGGCGCTCGTATGGTGTGCGCCGTGTTCGCTGCCGTCCCGCTCACGCTCATGTCATCACCGCCCCCGTCGCTCTGACTTCCACTCGCTGAGAGGACGACAAAACCTATGGAGGGTCGCAAGCCGCTGGCCAAGGTCGAGGGTCGTCGTCATCTGCGCATGAGCGGCGTCACCGTCGCCTTCCGCGGCACGCCGAACCTCGACGACTGGGTTGCCTACATCGCGAATGGGACGAAGTCGCGCAAGACGATCCTCGCCGATCACGCCTCCGAGCGGAAAGTGAAGAACCTCATGACGCGCCTGCAGACGATGTCGAAGAAGGACATCGAAAAGCTGGCGAAGGGGTAGCTACCGCTTCAAAGAGTCGCTACAGCGTCAGCGGTCGAGACGTCGCGACAACCTCCGGCGTGTCGCGCCAGGTCGACGGATCCGCGTCGACGTACAGCTCGACCATATTGCCGTCGGGATCCGTGACATAGATCGACTGGCTGACGACGTGATCGCGGATCCGCATGTCGACGATGCCGTGCGCCTCGAGATGCGCGCGCGCCTCGCGCAGCTCGTCGAGGGTTGTCCCGATTCGCAGCGCGACGTGGTACAGACCCGTCGCGTCCGGCGGCGGCGCCGGCGCGTCCGCGCCCATCTCCATGACCGCGACGTCGTGGTGGTTGTCGCCCGTCGAAAAGAACGCCATGGGGCGTCCGAACTCGCCGCGCGCGACTTCCTTGAGTCCGAGGACGTCCCGATAGAAGCGCGCGGCGCGCTCGATGTCGCGCACCTTCAGGACCACGTGACCGACGTTGCGCACCCGGATCGCCATCGCTCTAGATGATACCCCGCTCCACCAGGCTGATGTAGCGCCCGCGCCCGACGATGACATGGTCGTGGACGCGAAAGTCCAGCAGATGGGCGCACTCCACGAGCTGGCGCGTCAGGCGGATGTCATCGCGACTCGGCGTCGGGTCGCCGCTGGGATGGTTGTGCACGAGGATGACCGACGCGGCGGACTCGAGGATCGCCGGCTTGAAGACCTCGCGGGGGTGCACGAGCGTCGCCGACACCGTCCCCTCGGACACGATCACGTCGCGCAGCAGACCGTTCTGTGCGTCCAGCAGCGCTACGCGGAACACCTCGCGGCTGAGGTCTTCCATCAGTGGTCCGAACGCGTCGTAGACCTGCTGCGGGCTCGACAGGGTCACGCGTGCGCCCGGTGTGCGCGCACGCAACCGTCGCGTCAGCTCGAACGCGGCGACCAGGCGCGCCGCCTTGGCGCGCCCGACGCCGGGACGCTGGGCGAGCTCGCCGACCTCGCGAGCGGCGAGGTCGGCCAGTGATCCGTACTCGGCGAGCATCTCGCGCGCAATCTCGACGGCGTCCTTGCCCCGGGCCCCCGAGCCCAGCTGCAGCGCGACCAGCTCCGCGTCGGCGAGCGCGCTCGGGCCGCTCCAGTAGAGACGCTCGCGCGGCCGATCGCTCTCGGGCCAGCGTTCGATGACCATGCCCCCGACATACGGCACGCCGTCGGCCACCGTCAATGCCGACAATCGGTGGCGTCGATGATCCGATATACGGGGGCTCAGAGCCGACGCGGATCGTCGATCGTGATCTCGCGTGGCTCGTCGCCGACGCCGGCGATGCGCACGCGGACCGCGCGCGACGGCAGCAGCGGGCCGATGCGATCCGCCCACTCGATCAGCGTGACGCCATCGCCGTCCATCAGCTCTCGAAGCCCGAGCTCGACGACCTCCTCGAGGCTCTCGGTCCGATAGACGTCGACGTGGTGCACCGGCAGGAGCCCGCGGTACTCGTTGATCAGTACGAACGTCGGACTGGTGGCGCCGCTCGACACGCCGAGCCCGCGCACGAGCCCCTGCACGAACACCGTCTTGCCCGCGCCGAGCTCGCCCGTGAGGGCCACGACGTCTCCCGCGCCGAGCGTCGCGGCCAACGCCTGTCCCGCGGCGTCCGTCTGTTCCGCGGACTCCGCGCGCAGCCTAGTGGGCATCGGCGAGCCGGCGAAACGCCTCACCGAGCGCCTCGATCACGTCGCTCGCGATGAGCGCCTCCTCGCCCACCCGCTCGGCTGCGATGTCGCCGGCGAGTCCGTGCAGGTAGACGGCCGCCGCCGTCGCGCTCGCCGGCGCGATGCGGCGGGCGAGCAACGCGCCGGCGATCCCCGTCAGCACGTCGCCGGTGCCGCCGCTCGCCATGCCCGCATTGCCCGTCGGGTTGATCAGCACGCGGCCGTCCGGCGCGGCGATGACGGTGCGCGCGCCCTTGAGCACAAGGTGCACGCGGTGGGCGGCGGCGAACTGGCGCGCGAGCGCGATGCGATCGCGCTGCACGTCCTGGACGTCGACGCCGAGCAGGCGCGCCATCTCGCCGGGATGGGGTGTGAGGACCCGCGGGGCTGGCGCGCCGTCGAGGACGTCGAGATGCTCGACGAGCGCCGTCAGCGCGTCCGCATCGACGACCATCGGCCGCGGTACCGTGCCGACGACCGTGCGCGCCAGCGAGCGCGTGTCGTCGTCGAGACCGAGTCCCGGCCCGATGGCAACCGCCGTCCGCGCGTCGGCGAGCGCCGCGATCGCCTCACGCGCCTTGAGGGCGATGCTCCGCGTGGGCGTTTCGGGCAGCGGCTCGGTCATCGCCTCCGCCGTCAGGGCCGCGACTGTGGGCTGAGCGCTCGCCGCTGTGCCGACCGTCACGAGGCCCACGCCCGCGCGCAAGGCGGCACGCGCGGCAAGCGCGGCCGCGCCCGTCTTACCCACCGAGCCGGCTAACACGAGCAGGTGGCCGTACGTGCCCTTGTGCACCTCGCGCGGCCGCCGCGGAAACAGCGGCGCGACGTCGGCCGGCTCGAGGACGAATGTGTCGACGTCGCGCGCGATTTCGGCGTCCGGGACGCCGATCGGGACGACAACGACACGTCCGCCGAAGTCCACTCCCACACCGCTCACGAGCCCCAGCTTGAGCGCCGCGAACGTCGGCGTGAGCCACGCGCGGACGACAGGGCCGGACGGTGCGCCACCATCGGCGGGCAAACCCGACGGCAGGTCGAGCGCGACCACCGGTCGGCCACTGGCGTTGATCGCGTCGATCAGCGCCGCGACGAGCGCCGTCGGCTCTCCGCGGGTGCCGGTGCCCAACAGCGCATCGACGACGACATCGGCGCGCGCGAGGGCAGCGGCGGTTGCTGTCGCGTCGGCAACCTGGCGCACGACGATCCCAGCGTCGCGCATCTCGGCGAATTTTTGCGCGGCGTCACCGCGGAGGTCGTTCGGGTCGGCGGCCAACCAGACATCCGGCCGCGCGCCCGCCCTCGTCAGCCTCCGCGCGACGACGAAGCCGTCACCGCCATTGCCGCCGCGACCGCAGACGATCGCCACGTTGAGGCCGCGCGCGCGGAGGCCGAGCTCCGGCAGCGCCGCGACCAGCGCGTCCGCCGCGCCCCGGCCGGCGTTCTCCATGAGCACGGTCCCGGGAATCCCGAGCTCCGCAATCGCGCGCGCGTCGACGCGCCGCATCCGCTCGGCGGCAAGGACCGGCCGCATCAGCGGCCTCGCGGGACGGTCACCGCCTGCGCCACGAAGTCGGCAAGAATCGCGGTGTAGAGCTCGCGGAACTCGACGCGGGCCGTCTTCGGCAGCTCGATGTGCAGCGCACGCTCGGCGAGCTTCAGGATCCCGTCGCGCTTGGCCGCCGACGCCGAGTAGTACAGCGCGTCGGCGGGCTCGACGAGGATGTCCAGCTTCGGCCCCTGCACACCGCGACCGCGTAGGTGTGCGTCGCGTACCAGCTCGCACAACGCGCGCAAGCGCTGCGCGTACTCGCGATCGATGCCGACCGTCGCGATCTCGATGCGTCCGGCCGATTCGCGGCGATCGTTGCCGTGAATCTCCGCGTAAAAACGCAGCGGCCCCTGCGCCGTCTCCCGCACGCGCCGCTCGAACGTCTGGTACACGAGCCGCGCGCTGTCGCTGGAGCGGTCCTCCGTGGCGGGGCCGCTCGGCACGCCCTCGAACGGCCGGTTGACGTGATAGCGGCGGCCGGGGCGCCCAGGCGCGTCGGGCTCGAGGCCGAATCCGGTCGCGACCACGAGTCCCCAGCCGGTGCGACGCGCGACTTCCGTCGCGATCTCCCCGGTGGAGGCATCGGAGGCGCCGTGCGGCGCGGCGATGACGAGGCCCGGCCGTCCGGCCCGGGCGACCATCTGGCCGCGCGGGGTCGTCGGAGGAGACTCGCCCGTCGGCTTGCCTGGCGGGACCTCTGCGACCTGCTTCGCGCAGCCGAACAGCACCAGCGCGCCGACGGCCACGCTAGCGTGACGCCGGAGCGCGGCGCGGATCATCGTCGACGAGCATGGCGTGCGCGACCGCATAGTCGCCGTCGTGGGTGAGCGCGAGCAGCATGTGCCGGCCGCCGCGCGCCAGAACGAGCTCGCGCGCACGCCCATGCAACACCAGGTGCGGCGCCTGGCCCCGCTCGCGGCATACCTCGAGATCGCGCCACCGCACGCCGAGGCTCAGGCCCGTGCCGAGCGCCTTGGTCGCCGCTTCCTTGGCCGCGAAGCGAGCCGCGAAATGCGGGACCGGATCGCGACGCGAGCGGCAGTAGGCGATCTCGCCCTCGGTGAACACGCGGCGCACGAACCGCTCGTCCCAGCGCGCGATGACCTCGCGCATGCGATCGATGCGGACGAGGTCGATACCGATGCCGAGGGTGCTCACTGCCCGATCTGGCTACGGATGACGCCGGCGAGCTCGTCGGCCATCGCCTGAATCCGCGCGGCGTCGGCGCCCTCGATCATGACGCGCGCCAGCGCCTCTGTCCCCGAGTAGCGGATCAGGACGCGGCCCACACCGTTCATCTCGCTCTCGAACGCGCCGACGCGATCGCCGAGACCGGCAATCGAGTCGATCGGCGGCTTGCTGCGGACCGGCACGTTGACGAGAACTTGCGGGAATTTGCGCATGCAGCTGGCGAGCGACGCGAGCGGCTCACCGGTCTCGCGGACCACGGACAAGAGCGCGAGCGCCGACAGGATTCCGTCACCGGTGGGCATGTGATCAGGGAACAGGAGATGACCGGACTGCTCGCCGCCGAGGTTCGCGCCGGTCTTGAGCATTTCCTCATGCACATAGCGGTCCCCGACCTGCGTCTTGGCGATCCGGATCCCGACCGCGCGCAACGACTCGTCGAGGCCGAGGTTCGCCATGACGGTGGTGACGACGAGATTGGCCTTCAGCCGACGCTGCTGCGCCATGTGTCGAGCCGCGATGGCCAGCGCGTAGTCGCCATCGCGAATCTCGCCCAGGTGGTCGATCGAGATCAGACGGTCACCGTCGCCGTCGAAGGCGAACCCGATGTCCGCCCGAACCGCGCGCAGCCGCTTCTGCAGCCGGTCGGGATGGAGCGCGCCGCAGTCGGCGTTGATATTGGTGCCGTCCGGCTGCGCAGAAATCGCGACGACCCGTGCGCCCAGCCGACGGAACACACTCGGCGCCACGCGGAAGGTCGCGCCATGGGCGCAGTCGATGGCGACGGTGAGACCCGCGAGGTCGAGCGGGAAGCAGCGCGTCAGGAAATCGACGTAGTACTTCTCGGCGCGCTCGTAGTGGATCAGCCGGCCGATCGCCGCGCCGTGCGCCCGGGGCGCGCGGTCATCGGCGGCCAGCCGCGTCTCGATCTGCGTCTCCCAGGCATCAGGGAACTTCGTGCCCTCCGCTGAGAACAGCTTGATGCCGTTGTCCTGGAAGGGGTTGTGCGAGGCGGAGAGAACGATGCCGCCGTGGGCGTCGAGCGCGCGCGTGAGCAGCGCGATGCCCGGCGTCGGCAGCACGCCGACGGTATAACAATCGGCGCCGGTCGACAGGAGACCGGCGACCATAGCGGCCTCGAGCAGCGGCCCCGAGCGCCGGGTGTCGCGCCCGATCACGATCCTGACCGGCGCGCCGTCAGGCTGCTGCGCCGCCAGGGTGGCGACGAGCTCGCGGCCCACGCGGTACGCGAGGTCGGGCGTGAGCGGCGGCTCGTTGGCGATTCCGCGAATACCATCGGTGCCGAACAAACGCTGACTCATTGGTTGTGCCGAACTTCCACAGTCACCTGCACCGTCCTCTGGGTCATTGGAGATACAGACTCGGGCAACAGGAGCCCGACCGTGCGCGTGACGCTCTGGCGAAGGTCCGTGACGTCCACGGGCGCCGTGTCGACCGTTGCGCGCTCTTCGATTGTAGTGCGAGGGCCGGTCACCTGGACAGTCGCCGGCTCGACGACCACGCGGCCCACCCGGACGTCGGCCGGCGGCGAGCCGCGCAGCTGCGGGATGACGCGCAGCGCGCGTGTGGCCGCGGCGGCGACCGCGACGCGCACGGCGTCAGGCGACACACGGACGATGTTCACGCCGGGAGGCGCCTGGACGTCCGCGGCCGAAAGCTGCACGGCGTTGTCTCCCTCGCGCGTTCGCGAGAGATCGACACGCACCCGGACATCCGATGGCGCCAGCCGCGCTCCGGCCCACCGCGCGGCCTCGACCTGCACGTCCACGCTCTCGCGCGGCGTTCCGAGCAGGACCATGCCGGGCGGGAGTCCGACGTACTCGACCGGCGCGGCAAAGCCGATACGGCTGCGATCGGCGTTCACCACGAAGAACCACACCATAACGGCGAGCACCGCGGCCAGAAGCTTCAATTCCCAGTTGCGTGTCAGGGCCGCCAGCATCACGGCGCCGACGATGGCGGAGGAACCTCACGGGCGCCCCCCAGCCCGACGGCGCGGAGCCACCCGCGCCAGACCGCAGGGCCCGGCTCGGTCGGAGCGCCGAGCAGCGTCAGCAGCCGCCGCCGCAGCGCGTCCGGCCCGCCGAGCATCTCGATTCCCCCGTCGACGGCCAGCGAAAGCCGCCCGGTCTCCTCGGAAACGACGACCGCTACCGCGTCGGTCTCCTCGGCGACGCCGAGCGCGGCGCGATGCCGCGTCCCCAGCTGGCGGGCGAGCTGGCTGTTGCGCGAGAGCGGCAAGAAGCATCCGGCCGCGACAACACGATCGTCGCGTATAAAGACCGCGCCGTCGTGCAGCGGTGAGTACGGCAGGAACAGGCTCGTCAGGAGGTCGGCCGACACCAGCGCGTCCAGCGCGACGCCGAGCTCGGCGTACTGCCGCAGCCCGGTCCCCCGCTCGATGACGATCAGCGCGCCGATTCGCCGCTCGGCGAGCGAGCCGGTCACGGAGGCGATCTCGTCGACGACGCGCAGCGTCTCGGCCCGCGCGCCGCCGAACAGCCCGCGCAGCGCGGCGGTGTGGCCCAGCGACGTGAGCGCGCGGCGCAGCTCCGGCTGGAACAGCACGACGAGCACGACGACCCAGAACGACCACAGCGTATCGAGTAACCAGCTGAGGCTGTGCAGCTGAAGCTGGCGCGCGGCGAGCGACGCCGCGACGAGCACGCCAACACCGACGAGCATCTGCATCGCGCGGGTGCCGCGGAACAGCACGAGGATGTGATAGATGACCACGGCGACGAGGACCAGGTCGACGGCGTCGCGCCACCCGAACCCGGCGGTCATCGCACGACGGCCTGACCGATTCGTTCGGCCACGCGAACCGCATCGACGGTCGCGGCGACGTCGTGGGTGCGGATGAGCGCGGCGCCACCCAGCACCGCGGCCGCAGTCGCGGCGAGCGAGCCGGCGAGTCGTCCGGCCGGATCCTCGCGACCCGTGATCGCGCCGACGAATGACTTCCGCGACACCCCGACGCATAGCGGGCGGCCGAGCGCCGCCAGCGACGGCAGCCCCGCGAGCACCGCGACGTCCCAGGCGTGCCACGGCACGTCCGCCTCGCGGAAGAAACCGATACCGGGATCGAGCACGATGCGCTCCGGCGCCACGCCGGCCGCGCGCGCGGTCTCCAGCGCCGCCGTGAGAATTCGCGTCACGGTCGCGATTGGGGTGTCGAGCGTCCGGCCCGGCCCTGGGGCGGCCATGAGGATCAGGCCGGCGTCGTGCGCGGCGACGAAGCGGGCGAGTGCAGGATCGGCGAGCGCCGAGACATCGTTGACCACCCGCGCGCCCGCCTCGAGGGCAGCCTGGGCGACGGCGGGGCGGCTCGTATCCGCCGAGACGGGAACGGGCAGCTTGGCGGCGAGAATACTCACGGCGCGGACGAGACGCTCGGTCTCCTCGGCCTCGCTGATCGCGGTCGTCAAGTACGGCGCCGTCGAGCGCGCGCCGACGTCGATGAGCGCCGCGCCCGCCTCGAGCATGGCGAGTGCGGCGGCGAGCACCGCGTCGTTGCCACGATGAACGGAGCCCGCGTGGAACGATTCGGGGCTCACGTTGATCACGCCCATGACGACGACGGGCATATCTGTACCGAGCGGGACGCCAGCAAGATCAGCGCGAGTTCGCGACATATTTATATGGGGGCCCCGAAATGGCCCCCAAACCCCCAACGCTCGGGCCGCCCCGGGAAACCCGTGGCGCCCCTCGATCTCCGGGAAATCAGGCGGGAGCGGGCGCTTCCGAGAACGGCCGCGCGCGCAGGATGCGCGCGATTTCCTCCGAGTCGAGTGATTCGCGCTCGAGCAGGGCACGCGCGAGCGCATGCAGCTTCTCGATGTTCTCCTCGAGGATCTGCCGCGCGCGCGTCGCGCAGTCGACGATGATGCGCTTGATCTCGCCGTCGATGGCCAGCGCCGTTTCCTCGCTGTAGTCCTTCTGGCGGGCCACCTCGCGACCGAGGAAGATGTGCTCCTCGTTCTTGCCGAACGTCAGCGGGCCGAGCTTGTCGGACATACCCCACTCGCACACCATCTTGCGCGCCATCTCGGTGGCCTTCTCGAGATCGTCGCCGGCACCCGTCGTCTGCTGCTGGAGCACGATCTCCTCGGCGGTACGGCCGCCGAGCAGGATCGTGATCCGGTTGATCAGGTACTCTCGCGAGTAGTTGTACTTGTCGTCCATCGGCAGCTGCATGGTGAGCCCGAGCGCGCGGCCGCGCGGGATGATCGTCACCTTGTGCAGCGGATCGGCGCCGGGTAGGAAGTCGGCCACGAGCGCGTGTCCCGCCTCGTGGTACGCGATCGTCCGCTTCTCGGCGTCGGAGATGATCATCGAGCGCCGCTCGACGCCCATCAGCACTTTGTCCTTGGCGCTCTCGAAGTCCGGCATCTCGACGAGCTTCTTGTTCTGCCGGGCCGCGAGCAGCGCCGCCTCGTTGACGAGGTTGGCGAGATCCGCGCCGGAGAAGCCGGGCGTGCCGCGCGCAAGGACCTTGAGCTCCACGTTCGGCGCCAGCGGAATGCGTCGCGCGTGCACGCGCAGGATTTCCTCGCGGCCCTTCACGTCCGGACGCGGAACGACGACCTGACGGTCGAAACGCCCGGGGCGCAGCAGCGCGGGATCCAGCACGTCGGGGCGGTTCGTGGCGGCGATGAGGATGACACCTTCGTTCGTCTCGAAGCCGTCCATCTCCACCAGCAGCTGGTTCAGCGTCTGCTCGCGCTCGTCGTGACCGCCGCCGAGCCCCGCGCCGCGATGGCGACCGACCGCATCGATCTCATCCATGAAGATGATGCAGGGCGCGTGCTTCTTGCCCTGCTCGAACAGATCGCGTACGCGCGAGGCACCAACGCCGACGAACATCTCGACGAAGTCGGAGCCGGAGATCGAGAAGAACGGCACGTTGGCTTCCCCGGCGATGGCTTTCGCGAGCAGCGTTTTGCCGGTGCCGGGCGGGCCGACGAGCAAGACGCCTTTGGGGATCTTGCCGCCGAGCTTCTGGAATTTCTGCGGGTCCTTGAGGAAATCGATGATCTCCCGCAGCTCTTCTTTCGCTTCGTCGACGCCGGCGACGTCTTGGAACGTCACCTTGTTCTGTTTCTCCGAGATCAGACGCGCGCGTGCCTTGCCGAAGCTGAGCGCCTTGGCGCCGCCGCCCTGCATCTGGCGCATGAAGAAGATCCACACGCCGATGAACAAGAGCATCGGTACCCATTGCAGGAAGATGGCGTACCACGGGTTGCTGTCCGGCGGCTTGACGGCGATCCGGACGCCCTTGTCGCGCAGCATCTTGACCAGGTCGGGGTAGTCGACGATGTACGTTCGCTGCGTCGGCGAGCCGTCACGCAGGTTGTAGGTGACCAGGTTGCCTCGGATGACCACGGATTCGACGCGTCCCTGCTCGACCGCCTTCAGGAATTCCGAGAAGTTGGGCGACTCTTGGCCGCCGGGCTGCGTGTTGGAAAAGACGGTGAAAAGCAGGATGACGATGAGGCCGATGACCATCCAGAGAGCGAGGTTTTTGTAAACCTGGTTCATCGTCGCCAGTGTAGCACAGCGACGAAGGGCGACACGATGCGTCAGGCCGGTGTGTCGTCGAGCGCGGCGAGGTACGGCAGGTTGCGATACAGACCGCCGAAGTCAAAGCCGTAACCCACGACGAAGACGTTCGGAATCGTGAAGCCGACGTAGTCGATGCGCACGTCGACCTGGCGGCGCTCGATCTTGTCGACCAGCGCGCACACGCGCACGCTCTTCGGATGGCGTGCCTCGAGGTTGCGCCGCAGATACGAGATGGTCAACCCCGTGTCGACGATGTCTTCGACGACGACGACGTGGCGATTCTCGACCGGCATCGCCAGATCGGACACGATGCGCACCTGGCCCGAAGAGCGTTGCCCCGCCCCGTAGGACGCGACGCCGATGAAGTCGGTCGTGAGATCCGATGGGATCGCGCGCACGAGATCGGCCATGAAGAGAAAGGCCCCCTGGAGCACGCCGACCAAAACCGGCGTCTCGCCGACGTAGTCGTGCGCGATCTGTCGGCCGAGCTCGACGATGCGCGTTCGCAGCTCGTGCTCGCTGATCAGCACGCGGCCGGGACGCGCGGTCGCCACGTCAGCGCGGGGTCACGAGAGGCGCCACCGTCGAACGCTCGCCCTGCAGCCGCGCGGCCAGCGCGCGCGCCGCCTCGCGTGTCGGAAACTCGCCCACCTGAACGCGGTACACCGGCCCCGCCGCGTCGCCCTCGACGATGCGCGCGTCGTGGCCGGCTGACGTCAGGGCGTCGCGC
>JBKOUQ010000201.1:0-10519 GCA_046723475.1 Candidatus Methylomirabilota bacterium | reverse complement strand
ATGAAGTACACACCGCTCACGCGGATCGAACAGTAGCCGATCACGAGCGCGGCGACCGCCGCCGCGAGCGCGGGCAGGACGAGCCCGTTCACGCCGCCCGCGCCCCAGCGCGTCAGCGCGAGCGCGGCGACGTAGCCGCCGACGCCGAAGAACGCGGAATGGCCGAACGACACCATCCCCGCGAAACCCATGAGCAGATCGAGGCTCATGGCGAACACGCCCCAGACGAGAATCTCCTGCAGGAGCTTCACGGGATAGTTGCCGGCGAGCATCGGAAACACTGCGACGAGGACGACGGCGACGAGGACCGCGACGACGCGCACGCTCACTTGAGCGGCCGGCCGAACAATCCCTGCGGGCGCAGCAGTACCACGAGCGCCATGACGGCGTAGATCATCATCATCGACGCGCCGGGCAACCACACCTTTCCGAACGTCTCGGCCTGGCCGATGATGAGACTGCCGACGAACGAGCCCTTCAGGCTCCCGAGCCCGCCCACGACGACGACGATCAGCGCCGGAATCAGAATGCTGGCGCCCATGGGCGGCTGCGCGGACTGGATCGGTCCCGCGATCACGCCGCTGAGCCCGCCGAGCGCCGCGCCGAGCGCGAAGACGCCGGTGAACAAGCGCCCGGTATTGATGCCCATCCCGGCCGTCATCTCGGCGTCGAAGACGCCCGCACGAATGATGGAGCCGAGCCGCGTCTTGTCGATCACGACCCACAGCAGGACCGCCATCACCAGCCCGAACACGATCACGAAGAGGCGATAGGACGGCACGGTAGCGCCGCCGAGTTTGACCGAGCCGGAGAAAACGTCTGGGGGCGGAATGGAGCGAATGCGCCCGCCCCAGATCCACTTCACGAGATCCTCGAAAAAATAGATGAAGCCGAAGGTCAGCAGCACCTGGTCCAGCGGCGGCCGCCGATAGAGCGGCCGCAGCACGCTCCGCTCCATCAGCGCCCCGATCGCACCGACCACCAGCGGCGCCGCGACAAGCGCGAGCCAGAAGTTGCCGGTGAGCCCGATCATCGTGAGGCCGGCGTACGCGCCGAGCATGTAGAAGGAGCCGTGCGCGAGGTTGACGATGTCGAGCATGCCGAAGATGAGCGTGAGTCCGACCGAGAGCAGAAACAGCAGAACGCCGTACGAGAGACCGTTCAGCGCCTGACTGAAGAAGTCGGGCAGCAACACGCGACTATCGAGATGTCGATCGAGTCAACTAGGCAGCGTGCAGCCGGTGCCCGGATCGCGCACGTCGGCGACCTTGTCGATGGGCACGTTGTCGAGGCCGCCCGCGACCTCCTTCACCTCGCGAATGTAGATGTACGGCTGGATCACGTTGTGCGTCTTGGGATCGAAGCGGAAGCGGCCGCGCGGGCTGTCGAACTCGATCTTCTCGATGGCGGCCACGAGCTTGTCCTTGTCCTGGGTGTTGCCGTTGACGGCCTTGAGCGCCCGTACGATCACCTCGGCGGTGTCGTAGCCCTGGCATGCGAAGCCGTCGGGCGTCTTGCCGCCGAACTTCGCCTTGAAATCGGCGACGAACTTCTTGTTGGTCGGGTTGTCGAGCTGCGGCGTGTAGAAGTGGCCGGTGATGATGCCCAGCGCCGACTGTCCCTGGGCCGGCAGCACGTCGGGCTCAGTGAGAAAACCGGCACCGGTGAGCTTCACTTGCCCCTTCAGACCGAACTGATCGTACTGCTTCACGAAGTTCACTGCGTCGGTGCCGGAGTAGAACGCGAACACCGCCTTCGCGCCCGACTGACGGATCTTGGTGAGATACGGCGCGTAGTCAGTCTCGCCGAGCTTGGGGTAATCCTCGGCCACGATCTTGCCGCCCGCGGGGATGAACGCCTCCTTGAACGCGTTCAGCATGTCCTTGCCGGCCTGGTAATTCGGCGCCGTGAGGAACACCTCCTTGGAGACGTTCTTCGCCACCCAGCCACCCATCGGCTGGCACGGCTGCCAGTTCGAAAACGAGGTCCGGAAGATCCAGTGCGAGCAGCGCTCGCGGCTGATCGCATCGGCGCCCGCGTTGGACACGATCAAGATCGTCTTGCTGTTGTGCACCTTGTCGCGCATGCCCATCAAGATGCCGCTGTGGACCGGGCCCGTGAGGATGTCGACCTTGTCGGAGTCGATGAGCTTCTCGGTCTTGCGGACGCCGACCGGCGGCTTCATCTCGTCGTCTTCCTTGATCATGACGATCTCGCGACCGGCGATCTTGTTGCCCTCGCGCGCGAACACGAGCTCCATCGCCTGAGTGATCGACTCACCCAGAACGGCATAGACGCCCGTGTACGGCAGCACGAGCCCGATCTTGATCGGCCCGCTCTGCGCATCGCTCTCGACGACCCACGGACCGGCCGCGACGACGGCGGCAGTCGCGGAAGCGCCGGTGAGGAATGTTCGACGCGTCAGTCGCATACGTGCTCCTCCTTGGTGGTCGTCGAGCCGCGGTCAGCCTACCACTATCCCAGTGAGATGACGTAGTTCCCGCTGCCCGACGACGGGCCATATGCGTGCACGGTGGCCTCGAAGCGGCGGCCTGTCTCGATCAGCACGCCCAGCATCATCGCGAGGTGACGCCCACCCATCTCCGGCTCGGCGGCCTCGACGTACTCCGGCAGCCACGCGCGAGCCTTGTCGTATTCGCCGTCGGCAATCAGTCGGGCGAACCGGTGATCCAGTTCTTGCTCTGCCGGGCCGGGCCAGCGCTCGGGTCCGCGCACGAGCTTGTGCGAGACACTGCCGCTGGCAACGAACGCCGCGCGGCGGCCGAGCGCCGTGGCCGCGTGCGCGATGTGGCGTCCCCACGCGAAGCTCTCGTCGAGATCGGCCGACAAGCACACGGAGACAGGCACCACGGGAATTCGCTGCGGCCTGTCGAGGTAACACACGAGCGGCATGACGGTTCCGTAGTCGAGTGGGTAGTGCACGTCGTTGGCGAGGACGCCCTGCCGGCCGTCGCGGCGGCCGCGCTCGACCACCGCCGCCGCGAGCTCGAAGTCGCCCGGAAAATCGTACGCGACACCGTGGATGAGCTCCGGCGCCTCCTGCGCGGTCAGCACTCCGGTGTGGCGCGGCGTGCCGTCCACGACCGTCGGAAACGTCGCGATGAGATGGCACGAGTTGATGACGATGACGTCCGGTGCCAGCGTGGCGACGTGGCGACCCTGCGCGACGAGCCCGTCTCGCACCGCCTGAAAGTCGGGGTGCGCGAGGGTTCCGGCAAACGCCGCGTCGTAGGTGCAGTAGCGCGGCGTGTGGACGGAGAGATAGATGCTGACGATCATCGTGGGATCCACGCGATCGCGTCGATTTCGACGTTGACACCGGCGCGAGGCGCGGCGGCCTCGACGGTCGTGCGCGCCGGCTGCACGCCCTTGAAGTAGTCCCGGAACACGCGATTGAAGTCGTCGAAGTCCTTCATGTCGCGGAGAAACACGCCGACCTTCACGACGTTGGCGAGCGAGGTTCCTGCGGCCTCGAGCACGCGGCTGACGTTGTCGAGCGTCACGCGCGTCTGCTCCGCCAGATCCGCCGACACCACCTGCTTCGTCACGGGGTCGAGTGGCCCCTGGCCCGAAACGAATACGAAGTCGCCACACTTGACGCCTTGTGCGATCGGCGATTCCTGACCCTCGGAGAACCCCGTCTTCGGTGCGGCTTTGGTGAACACGACTTCCGGTCTCACGGCGCTCCTCCCTTCAGCGTACGCACGACTTCGTCGGGAATCGGCTTCGTCGCCAGCGGCGCACCGGGCGTCGCCGGCCGCGCCACCCACGCGCGGACCTCGAAGCCGGCGGCACAGCGGCGATCGCCGACCGAAATCGTGTGCTCCATGCGGAACGTCGTCCGCTTGACCCACGCCACCGCCGAATGGATGGTCAGCACGTCACCGTAGCGGACGGGCGACGAAAACCTCGAGCCGGACTCGAGGATCGGCACACCGATGATCTCGTACCTTGGGAACATCTCGGGCCACGGCAGCCCAAGGGCCTCGAAGAGTGCCTCGCAGCCGGCGTCGTACCACTCGTAGAAGCGCGGGTAAAACGCGATGCCGGCCGGATCGACGTCGCGCCACCGGACCGGAATCGTGATTGTCGTCGCCGGGGCCGCGGGCCCGCCTCCGGGTGTGTCGGAAATGCGGCGCGGCTCCGTCATGCCCCTTCGACCCGCTGTTTGAGTACGAAGCGCTGGAGCTTGCCGGTCGCCGTGCGCGGCAGCTCGTCGACGATCTCGATCCTCCGGGGACGCTGATGTGGTGCGAGCCGCTCGGTCGCCAGCGCGACGAGCTCGTCCGTGAGCTGGGCGGACCCCGCACCGTTCTTCGCGACGACGAACGCGAACGGCTTGACGAGTCCGCCGGCCGCGGCCGCGCCGACCACCCCCGCGTCCGCGACCGCCGGGTGCGCCAGCAGGACGCCCTCGACGTCGGCGGGCGTCACCCATTGCCCCGCGACCTTGAAGACGTCATCGGTGCGGCCGTGATGGTGGTGGACACCGTCGCCATCGCGACGGATGAGATCCCCCGTGCGAAACCATCCGTCCACGAACGCCCGCTCTGTCGCCTCGGCGCGGTTCCAGTACCCCTGGCTCACGGACGGGGCGCGGACGTGCAGCACGCCTGGCGTGCCGTCCGGCGCAGGGTGCCCGCCGGCATCGAGAAGCCGCACCTCGGTGCCGGGCACTGCCGTACCGAGCGAGCCGCCGCGACTCGCACCCGGCCGATTCGAGAGAACCATGAAAATCGTCTCGGTCGCACCGAGACCGTCGAGGATCTCGACGCCGAACCGCGCGCGCCAGGCGTCGTACACCTCGATCGGCAGCCGCTCGCCCGCTGAGACGCAGGCGCGAACGCTACGAAACGTGTCGCCGGGGACGTCTGCTCGCAGCATGCGAGCGTAAAACGTCGGCACCGAGAAAAACAGCGTCGGCCGAAACGCCTCGAGCGTGCGAGCGACGCTTGCGGGCTCGGCCCAGCGCGCATCGAGATACGTGCGCGCGCCGACGAAGAGCGGGATCAGCAGCGCATTGCCGAGTGCGTACGCGAAGAACAATCGCGACGTGGCAAGCGTGCGATCGCTTGCGCTCGCCCCGAGCACCTCGATCCCATAGTGACGGCACGCGAGAAGGTCGCGATGCCGATGGACCGCCGCCTTGGCGCCGCCGGTCGTGCCCGACGTGTAGAGCCAGAACGCCATCGCGTCGTCGTCGACCGGTACGGCGGGGAGCGTGCGTGCCCCCCGCGCCTGCAGAGTCTCTAGAGCTGTGTCACCACCGCCGCCGGCGACCACGACGTGCGCGAGGTGCGGCAGATCGCGCCGCTCGGGCGCGAGAGCGGACAGCAGGGTCGCGTCCGTTACGAGTACGCGCGCCTCGCTGTCCTGCAGCAACGCGGCGCACGCCGCGCGGTCGAGGCGCGTGTTCAGGGGCACGGCGACGGCGCCGATTCGCAACGCGCCGAAGAATGCCGCCACCCACGTGACGCCGTCGGGCAACAGCAGCGCGACGCGGTGTCCGCGCTCGACCCCCAGCGCACGCAGCGCATGGCCGGTGCGGCACACGAGCTCGAGCAGATCGACGTAGCTCGTCGTCGCATCGGCAGTCACGATGGCCGGCCGCGCACCGTCGCCGGCCGCGACGTGCGAATCGAGAAACGCCGGCGTCGCGTTGCCCATGGGGCCGCTAGTGTACTTGCGCTCCGCGCTCCGCTGCCAGCGCGGCGCCCGGCGCGTGCCCGCCTGTCCGCCGCGACATGCCAGCCTGTCGTCTCCGCCGCTCGGGCCCGCGGCGATTCCGCAGAAATCGCCCCGAAATTGCGCGTGACAACCTTGGCACGTTCGCTGCTCGGGACGTGACGCCATTTGAGGGAACACGAGAACCCACGAAGTCATCGAGGGGAACACGAGTGAGCACCGTCGCACCGGTCGAGCTGAAAGTGAGCTCGGCGTGAATGGCCAAGCTCGACCGCCTGGACTGGGCGGCAGATCTGCGGATCCTCCATCACGGCCTCGCCATCGGGATTCGCTCCAACAACGCTGAGTGCCTTCGCGGGCTGCAAGCGCGATTGCCATTCGGATGGGCGCCCGCGCGCAGCCATCGCGTGGACCGTCTCTACTCGCTCGTCGGCGGTGGTGCGGCCGCGTCGCCGAACGTGCGCCGGCTGAATCTCGTCTATGCGAACGCGGTGCGCCTGGGTCGATCGCGCGAGCTCGCTGACGTCGTGCGGGCGCTCGAAGTCGATCTCGAGCGCTACGTCGCCGAGCACGCGCGTCGTCGACTGTTCCTGCACGCCGGCGTCGTCGGCTGGTGCGGACGCGCGATCGTCATCCCGGGCCGGTCGATGAGCGGCAAGAGCACGCTCGTCGCCGCGCTCGTCGACGCCGGCGCGACGTATTACTCGGACGAATACGCGGTGCTCGACGGCCGCGGGCGTGTGTTCGCATATCCGCGGCCTCTGCGGCTTCGGGACGGAGGCGCCGCCGTCGTCGTGCCCGACGCGACCGCGGCGGGCGACGCCGAGCGTCCCACACTGCCACCGCTGCCGATCGGCATTGTCGTCGTCACGCGGTACCGGCCTCGCGCGCGCTGGCGCCCACGGCGTCTGTCCGCGGGACAGGCCGGGATCGCGATGCTCGGCCATACCGTCGCGGCCCGGCTGCGCCCGGCCCACGCGCTCGCCGTTCTGAGGCGAGCGGTCTCCACTTCGGTCGCGCTCGACGGGCCGCGGGGCGAGGCGGCCGACTGCGTCGGGGCGATGCTCCGCGCGATGACGGCGTTCGCCGTATGAACCGCGTCGGCGATGCCGTGATGCCGCGGGCGAGAGACGCGCACCTGGTGGTCGAAACGCTCGCCGACGAGACACTCGTCTACGACCTCGAGCGGCACCGAGCGCACTGCCTGAACCGCGCCGCCACGCTCGTGTGGCGCGCGTGCGACGGGCACAGCCGTGTGGCGGCCACCGCGGCGCTGCTCGAGCGCGAGCTCGGGTCTCCGCACGGGCTTTCGCTGCTGGGGATCGCACTGGAGGAGCTGTCGCGGGCCCGCCTGCTCGACGAGCCGGGTGCGCGGCGCGGCCCGCGCGAGCGCTACTCGCGACGCGCGGTCATTCGCGCGCTCGGGCTCGCCGGCGCAGCCTCGCTCATGCTGCCCGTGGTCGAGTCGATCGTGGCGCCCATTCCTGCCGAGGCCGCTTCATGCCTCACGACGGCGGAGTGCGCGGCCCTCGCACCGCCGGCGTGCACCGGACAGCCGATTTGCGGCTCGACCACCGACTGCTGTGTCCAGCGCGGACAGAACTGCAGGGCCCGCGTGTGCTGATCGGGCAACGGAACGCGCTGCGCCGCGGCTCGCTCGTGAGCGAGGTGCTCGCCGGCTCGTGGCGGCCGTCACCGCCGACGCCGGCGCTCGCCACCGACGCCATCGCGAGCATCGCACCGCTGCTCGCGCGCACAGGCGTCGGCGCGCTCGCCTGGTGGACGCTGCGCGGCTCGGCGGTCGCGACGTCGCCGGTCGCGGTCGCGCTCCGCCAAACGTATCGGCTGCAGACGCTGCAGGCCCGCCTCGCCGAGCGCCGGCTCGTCCGTGCGCTCGACATGCTGCGGTCCGTGGGCATCGAACCGGTGCTCGCCAAGGGTTGGGCGGCCGCACGGCTCTATCCGCAGTGCGGCTTGCGGCCGTACGGCGACATCGACCTCTGGGTCGCGCCGCACCAGCACGCACGCGCGGCAGCCGCGTTGCGCAAGCCCGACGGACAGCGTTGTCGTGTCGACCTGCACGAGGCGTTCGGATACCTCAGGCGGCGCTGGTGCGACGTGTACGACGCGTCGCGCGTCGAATATGTCGGCGGCATCGAGGTCCGCGTCATGAGCGCGGAGGACCATCTCGCGCTGCTCTGCGGCCACATGCTCGCCCACGGCGCGTGGCGGCCGGTCTGGCTGTGTGACATCGCCGCCGCCGCCGAACAGCTCTCTGCAACCTTCGACTGGGCGCGATGCCTCGCCGCAGACGTCCACCGCGGGCACGGTGTCGCATGCAGCCTCGGCCTCGCTCGAGAGCTGCTCGGCGCCGACACGAACGCCGAGGTCGCGAAGCGGCCGCCCCGGTGGCTCGCGCACGCGGTGCTACGGCAATGGGGCCGCGACCAGCACTATATGTCGACGCCATCGATGGCGTTCGCGATCCGCCACCCCCGCGCGCTGGTCACGGCGATCCGTTTGCGCTGGCCGAACGCCGTGCAGGCGACCGCGGAGCTCGAGGCGCCGTTCAACGACGCGCCACGGCTGCCGTTTCAGATCGCTCACTGCGTGTGGCGCGCGCGCCGCGGCGTCGCGGCGTGGCAGGCGGCACCGTGCGCGAAGTAATCACGCCGGCCGAAGTCGCGGCACTGCTCCAGATCCACGTCAAGACGGTGTATCGGCTGGCGCGCCAAGGCGTGCTGCCCGGACAGCAGATCGGACGACGCTGGCGATTCATCCGCGCGGAGATCCTGGCAACCGTGTCACGCCGCGGGCCGACACCGGCGCCGTTCGCCGATCCGCCCATGAATGCGCCATGAGTCAGCGCAACGGCCACCGCTTCGGCCGTGACGAGTTTCGGAGCGCGGTCGCGAGCACCGACGCCGCGTTCGTGTCCCTGCGCTCGCTCACTGCGACCGCGATCAAGGAGATCGAGGACGTCGTGGAGACGCTGATCGATCAGCTCGCGACGAGCGACGCGCTGCTGTTACCGGTCTTCGGCAGCGGCCCACGCTCGTCGGCGGCCGCGCCGGTGGCGGTGTACGTCTCCGCGCTTGCGCTGGCGATCGGCGCGAAGCTTCGCTACCCGCGGCCGGAGCTCGTCGAGCTGGGGCTCGTCGCGCTGCTCCACGACGTCGGCCGCCGAAATCCTGCGCACGGCCATGCCAGCCGCGAGGGTGGCGCGATGCTGTCCCACGCGTTCGGGCCCGCGTACGCGCGCGTCGCGAGCCTCGTCGCGCAGGCCGAGCAGCATCGGCACGATTCGCGCGCGGACGGCGACCAGGGCGTGGCGGTGCCGCCGCTCGCGCAGATCGTCGCGCTGGCCGCGACCTACGAGCGCGTCGCGCGCCAGCAGCCGTCGGGCCCGAGCACGTGGCCGCCGACGGCCGTCAAGGAGCTCATTCGCCGCGAGCGCGCACGGACGGCCGACGCGATTCTCAAGGCCGCCATCGAAGTCCTCGTGGCACTTCCGGTCGGCGGGCTGGTGCGGCTGAACAGCGGCGAAATCGCGCGTGTGATGCGGAAGAACGACCGCCTGCCGCTGCGCCCGGTGGTCGCCGTCACCGCCCGCAGCGGGCCCCAGTCGGCTGATCGGAAGGTCATCGACCTGCGGGACACCCCGTTCCTGCACGTTGCTGAATTCCTCGGCGACAACCGAATCGACATCGAGACGGAGGACCCGGCGTGATACGGCGGCGGCATGCGAGCGCGGCGTGTCTGTATGGGCTGGTCTGCTTCATCCTCATCGGCTGTGCGAGCGCGTCGTCGCGCCCGCGCCCGGCCGCTGTGCCGGCGGCGAACACGACCGAGCCGCCGGCCGCCGAGGCGTCGGCGCTGCCGCCGGCCGTCGAAGAGAACGACAGCTTCGTGATGGTCGACGGCCGCGCCGCGTACAAGATCGGCCCGGGCGACGCGCTCGACGTGCTGCTCGCCAACGATCTCGCTCAAGAGCGAATCACCGCGGACGTCAAGCCGAACGGAGACGTGACCGTGAGCTTCTCGGAGGTCCGTGTGGTCGGCTTGACGGCAGAGCAGGCGGCCGCGGAGATCCACCGAACGCTGACGCCGACGCATCGGGTCATCCGCGTCGCGGTGGCCGTGAAAGAGTTCCGGAGCAAGACGGTGTCGGTCGTCGGCGAAGTAAACAGCAACACCCAGGTGCCGCTGCGGGGCAGGACGACGTTGATGGACCTGCTCGTCACCGTCGGCGGGCCGCGACCGCAAGCCGACCTCCGCGACGTCCGGCTCGTCCGGCGCGACGGTCAGTCGTACACGATCGACCTCCTGCGCGCGGTCAACGACGGCAGGGCGCTGCGCGACATCGTCGTCGACGCCGGCGATCTCGTGTTCGTGCCCGGGCGGCGGACCGAAGAGCACAAGATCTTCGTCATCGGCGAGGTCGGATCGCCCGGCGCGTTCCCGCTCGTGCCCAACATGCGTCTCTCCCACGCGCTCGCGCTGGCCGGCGGGCCGAAGGACTCCGCGTCGCTCGGAAGCGCGCGCGTGATCCGCGGCGATCTGCGCGACCCGCAGGTCGTTCAGGTCGATTTCAAGCGCGCCCTCAAGGGCGTCGACCGCGCCGACGATCTGCTGCTCGAGCGGAACGACCTCGTCGTCGTCCCGCGCACCAGCATCGCCAACTGGAACGCCTTCCTCGCGCAGCTCAAGCCGACCCTGGAGTTCGTCTCGCTTCCCCTCGCGCCGTTCAGCCAATACCTGTTGATCCGCGAGCTCCTGAAGTGATCTCGTGGGACGCGACCTGACGTGGCGC
>JBKOUQ010000080.1:0-9613 GCA_046723475.1 Candidatus Methylomirabilota bacterium | reverse complement strand
ACCGTGAAGAGATCCGAGCGCGCCAGCCCGCGCAGGACGAGGCTCTGGTTGGGGCACACCGCGGCGGGATTCGAGGAATACACGTACAGCGCCTTCACCGGCGGTACCAGGTCGGGATCCGTCAGCGCCCGACCGAGCTGGATCATGTTGACGATGCGCGGCGCCGGGCTCGGCATGAGGTCGGGACGTTCAAGTGCGGTCATGTCCATCGCGAAGGCGCCCCCCGACGACAGCAGCGCGCCGCCGTGGGGATCGGCGTAGGCGCCGGTGAGTGCCGGCAGGCACGCGAGCGTGCGACACGTCATGCCGCCGTTGTCGTGACGCGACAGGCCGATCCCGATGCGAATGAACGTGCGTCGGCTCGCGCCGTACCGGCGCGCAAGATCGACGATCGTGTGCGGCTCGAGGCCGACGATGGGGGCCACGCGCTCGGGCGGCCAGGCCTTGACGTGGTCCGCGAGCGCATCGAAGCCGAGCGTCGCGCGCTCGATGTACTCGTGATCGAGGAGACCTTCGCCGATCAGCACGTGCATCATCGCGAGCGCGAGCGCACCGTCCGTACCGGGCCGCACGCGCACGTGCTCGTCGGCCTGCATGGCGGTCGGCGTGCGGTAGGGATCGATGACGACGATCCGCGCGCCGCGCTGCCGCGCCTGCTTGACGAGCGTCATGACGTTGATCGTGGAATACGCCGCGTTGACGCCCCAGAGAATGACGAGATCCGCACCGACCATCTGCTCGGAGTCGTTGCCGGTGACCTGACCGACGGTCGCGCGCCAGCCGGTGTATGCCGTCGACACGCAGATCGTGCGGTCCAGGCGGCTGGCGCCGAGCGCATGGAACAGCGGGTGGCCCGCGTAGAACTGCACCTGCCCCATCGAACCGGCGTACGAGAACGGCAGAATCGCCTCGCCACCATGCGCGGCCGCGATGTCGCGCCAGCGCCGCGCGATCTCGCCGAGCGCATCGTTCCACGACACAGGCTCGAAGCGTCCCTCGCCCTTGGTTCCGACACGCCGCAACGGCGTACGCACGCGCAGCGGCGAATACACGCGCTCCGTGTACTCGCGAACTTTGCCGCAGATCACGCCCTGCGTGAACGGATGCCCGGGCGTGCCCGTGACGTCGACGATGCGGCCGGCATCGACGGTCACGTCGAGGCTGCAACACGATGGACAATCATGCGGGCAAACGGAGTGCATGACCCGGATTCTAGACTATGATCGCCGCGACCATGAAGTCGCGTCTGTCATGGCTCGCGGACCGCCTATTGCCGTTCAAGACGCCCGACGCTCGTCGTCTCGCCATGCTCTTCGCCGTCGTCTATTTCTCGCAGGGCATGTACTACATCGCCGACCAGGTTCGGACGCTGACGTTGAAGGAATCGCTCGGCCTGTCGCCGTCCCAGGTCGCCACGTTCGGCACGATCATCCTCATCCCGTGGGTCATCAAGCCGGTCTACGGTCTCGTGTCGGACGCATTCCCGCTGTTCGGCCGGCGGCGCAAGAGTTATTTCGTCCTCTCGTGCGCGACGGCCACGGTCGCCGCACTCGCGCTCTGGCTGCGCGGAGCGCCGACGTACTGGAGCCTGGCCCTGCCCTTCCTGGTTGTCGGCGTCGGCATCGCCTTCACCGACGTCCTCACGGACGCCATGATGGTTGAGAACGGCAAGCCGCTCGGGCTCACGGGCGCGTTTCAGTCGATTCAATGGACGGCGATCAGCGTCGCCACGCTCCTCGTCGGGCTGGTCGGCGGCTACCTCGCCGAGCATCGACTCCTGCACACGGGCGTGCTGCTCATCGCGGCCTTTCCGCTGCTGGCACTCGTCATGGGCGCCACGTTCATTCACGAGCCGCGCGCAAAATCGGCGCGCGAAGAATTCCACGCCGCGTGGCACGGCATCCGGCACGCCGTGCGTGATCGCACGATCTGGGTCGTGGCCGCGCTCATCTTCTTCTGGACCTTCAGTCCCTCGATCGGAGTCCCGCTCTTCTACTACCAGACCGACACGCTCAAGTTCAGCCAGCAGTTCATCGGCGTTCTCGGCTCGCTCATGGCCGGCGCCGGGATCGTAGGCGCGGCGGCCTATGGGCCGCTGTCACGTCTCGTGTCGCTGCACCGACTCATCGTCTTGTCGATCGTCATCAGCACGGTCGGCACCCTCGCCTATCTCTTCTACAACAGCACCGCATCCGCCATCGCCATCGACACGGTCTTCGGCGGTGTTGCGATGATTACGCAGCTCGCATTCCTGGATCTCGCCGCAAAGTCGTGTCCCAAGCATGCCGAAGGCACATTCTTCGCGCTCATGGCGTCGGTCTACAACCTCGGGACCCAGGGCTCGCAGATCTTTGGCGGCTACATTTACGAGTGGACGAGCTACAGCACCCTCGTCTGGATCTCTGCGGCCATGACGGCCGCGACGTACGTGCTCCTGCCGCTCGTCAACATCCCGCAGATCGAACGTCGCGCCCGCGCCGCTGGTCCTCCGCCGGAGATTGAGGTTGGCTCCGCGGCTCGCGCCTGACGTTTCGGCGTCCTGAGGCTGCGGGCCCCGCTCGTTACGCGTTAGCCGCCGGCGGCTTTGGCCGCGGACTCGCGGGCGGCCGCCGCAAAGATCCCTCGCGTCATGAGCGCGGTCGACGCGTTCGCACGGGCGTCGTAGATCTCGGCCCGGATCGAGTGCGCGGCGCGGTCGTCAGGCGCGGCGGCGACGGCCCAGTCGGCCACATGCGCGGCGAGTACCAGATCACCGCTCGCCGCGAGCGCTTTCGCACGGGCCACGAGCGCATCGACGCCACCGGCGAGCGCCGCCACCTCCCGGCCCAGCGCGGCCTCGGATGCCGGCTTCAGGTGCGACGGGACTCCATCCCACCACCCGCCGCAGAGCCGCCACACGTTGCGCACGACGAACTCGGGCTCGTCGTACACGGGCTGCAGATACGGCCGATCCACCAGATGCCCAGGCGGCCGCACCTCCGCGACAATCTGCTCGAGGCTCGCGCCCGCGTTCATGCGCGCCACCGTCTCGCGCTCGAGCGTCTCGAGCCACTCCGCGGTGTCCTCGAGCGCTTGCCGGACGCGCGCCCCACCGATGACGGGCACCCCGTGGCCGGGCACGAGGATCTCCGCGCCTCGCGCCGCCATGGCGCGCAACGCGACGGCCCACTCGGCGGCATAGCGCTGGACCTTCTGCGGGTTGCCGGCGTTGGGCGCGACCCAGAAGAAGAGGTCGCCGCTGAACAGCATGCGCCGCGCCGGCCACCAGAGCCACGTGTGATCGTCGGTCTCGCCGCGCGTGTGCGTGAGCTCGAGGGCCGCTTCCGCGATCTCGAGCGTGAACGTGTCGTCGTACGTCGTCTCGGGATAGTCGTACGCCGTCGGCCACGAGGGCGGAATCGAGAACTGCCGCGCGTTGATGAGCCCGTTCCAGGGCGCCATCGCGCGATACCGATCGAAGCGCCGCGCAATGTCGCGGTGCCCCACGATGCGCGGGCGCGCCCATCCCCGCGCGCGGGCCTCGTCCAGAAACGGCGGCAGCCCGCACGCGTGGTCGACGTGGCCGTGCGTATAGACGGCGGCCGCGACGGGGCCGGCGTCCCAGGCGCGGACCGTGGCAAACGTACGATCACGCGCGCGGTAGTTGCCGGTGTCGACGAGCACGAGTCCACCGCCGGTGCGCAGCACGCACACGTTCGCGAACGCGTGAACGAACAGCACGTCGGGCGCGATCTCTTCCACCGCCCCGGTTGCGCGCACGAGATCCGCACCGCGGACCTCGCCGCGCCAGAAGCGCTCGGCGAGCTCGAGCACCGCGCCCACCTCAGTGCTCCTCCTCGGCGGGCAGCTCGGCCGTGCGTGCGCGGCGAAGCCAGCGCAGCGCGCGCGACACGTCGGCCTCATCGGCCACGTCGAGCTCGATCCAGCCCCGTCGGGCGAACCGCCGGTGCGGCCGCACGCCCGGCTCGCGCAGCGCCCGGCGCTGATCGTCGGGTGCCAGCCGGATCCACAGATCCGTTTCCTTGCGAGCGAGCGGGAAACAGGCGAACAGTCGATCGCCCGAAAAGTAGCCCCACCGGCCGAACATCGGCGTGATGCGCACGCCGTCCCAGGCCCCGAGGGCGCGGTTGAGACTTGCGGCGGCGCCCGTGCCACCGCGTTCCAGCGCGCGGCGCGTCTTGCGTCCTTTGCCGAGACCTCGGAAGCGTCGCGGCGATGACATAGCGAGAGATTTTACATGGGACCCCGACATCGCCCGCAACGCGCCCCGGCCGAGGGGTGCGCGCCTCGTTGACAGCTTCGAGCGGCCGTGCGAAAACGGCCCCGTTTCCACCCGTTCACCGCAGGAGACCACGGACCGATGACACCGACCTCACGCGTACACGTCGAGCCTGTCGAGGGCGCCGATCGCCTGTTCACGCCCGCCTTCAACGACGTCCTCATCGCGCTCCACGATCGGCTGCACGGCCGCGCCCTCAAGCTGCGCGCCGAGCGCGCGCGCGTGCTGGCCGACGCGCACGCGGGCCGCCTGCCTGCGCCGCTGCCGCCGAGCGAGGCCACGACCGGCGATTGGAAGGTGCCCGCCGTCCCCGACGAGCTGCGTAAGCCCGGGATTGAAATCTCGGGACCGTGCTCGATCACGTCGATGTTCATCAACGCGCTGAACCCCGGACCCGAGGGCGAGCGCGCCGAGGGCGACCTCGACGACGACGAGGACTCCGGCGGTCATCGGCTGGTGGACACGGTGCGCGCAGCGCTCAACCGCCTGGCCGCCGTGAACCGCGAGCTGCACTTCAACGACACCGAGCGCAAGCGGGAATACAAAGTCGCGCCCGGCGAGCTGCCGTTCTTCATGCACCGCGAGCGCGGCTTGCATCTCGACGAGCCCGACGTCCGCATCGACGGCACGCCGGTGAACGCGGCGATCCTGGGCACGGCACTCACCTTGTTCTACGCGGGTCGCGCCCAGGCCGACCGCGGTCAGGGCATCTACTTCTACCTGCCGAAGCTCGAAACGCCGGATGAGGCGCGCTTCTATCGCGAGCTGTTCGATGGATGTCGCGAGGCGCTGCCGTTTCTCCGCAGCGCGATCGTCCGCGGCATCATCCTCGTCGAATCGCTGCCCTGCGTCTATTACATGGAGGAGATGCTGCACGCCCTCGGTCCCTACGCGGCCGGGCTCAACGCCGCGCGCTGGGATCTGAAAGCGTCGATCTTCGAGTACGTGATGTCCGACCCGAAATCCGTCTGGCCCGACCGTTTCGGTGTGGACATCAAGACGACGCCGTTCCTCGCGAACATCTTCCGGCGGCTCGTGGCGATTTGCCTGAAGCACGGCGCGGTGCCGATCGGCGGCATGGCCACCGCGCTGCCCAGCCCGGATCCCGAAGTGAACCGCGTGGCGGGCGAGGCGATCCGCAAGGACAAGGAGTGGGAGGCCGCGCAGGGTTTTCTCCGTGGCTGGGTGGCCCACATCTTCCACATGAAGACGGCGGCCGACCCGTTCAAGCAGCTCATCGCGTCCGGATTCAAGCCCACGCCCGAGATGGCGAAGTCCGAGAACTACCCGGTGCGCATCGAGGTGCCGGCGGGTCCCATCACGCTGGAGGGCACGCGTCGCAACGCGCGCATGGTGATCGAGTACGCCGAAGGCTGGCTCAACGGTCGCGGCGCCAAGGGAATCGACAGCCTCGAGGGGAAGCCCGGCGTGCATCCCGCGCTCATGGAGGATCTGGCCACGGGGCGCATGTCGGTGGCGCAGATCGCGCAGCGCATCCGCCATCGCGCGACGACGACCGACGGCCCGTCGGCCACGCACGATTTCGCGCTCGTCAAGCGCCTGCTCCACGAAGAACTCGAGGACATCCTCGGCCGCCGGCCAAAGGACGCCGCGACGCAGGAGCGCTACCGCAACGCGACGAAGATCGCGATGCGCTGGATCAAGAACTACACCGACCTCGACTTCCGCTCGCTCGGCACCTACACGCGCGCGGATCTCGCGCGCATCGCGCGCGAGAGCGACGCCTTCTGACCAGGCTCAGGGGAAGTTGTAGCGGCTGATGTGCAGGTGCACGCCGTGGCTGCCGGTCGGCTCGACCGACACCTCGGCGGTGCCCTCGAGCCGCGGCGTGCCGGCACGACGGAGCGCCGCCGTGAGCGCCGCGAAATCCTCGGCCACCAGCGACAGCGCGACCAGACCCTCGGCGCCGCCGACCTCGGCCGCCGGCACGACGAGCAGCGCGCCGTTGCCGACGCCAAGCATGGTGCGCGGGCCGGCGTTCATCACGACCTCGGAAAACCCGAACAGCGTGCGAAACCGGTCGGCGGTCGGCTTGACGTCGTGCGCGCCGATGACAAGCCGCTTGAGTCGCAACGTGGAGGCGTGACTCGGCGCCTCACCGGCCGGTGGTGTGGCGAGCTCCACCAGCACGCCCGAGCACGCGCGCGGATGCAGGAACGCGATGCGACCCGCAAGCCCGTCGCGCGGTGCCGTGTCGATCAATTCCGCGCCGCGATCCTTCAGGCTCACGAGCGCGCCGGCGATGTCCGGCGTCTCGAAACACAGATGGTGCAGCCCTTCACCGCGCCGCGCCAGGAAGCGCGCGATGCCCGACGTCGTGTCGATCGGCTCCAGCAGCTCGACCTCGGTGTCCCCCGCGGCCAGCAGCGCGGCACGGACGCCCTGCGACGCGATCGTCGCCTCCTTGAGCAGCGGCAACCCGAGGACGTCGCGATAGAACCGATAGGCGTCGGCCAGACGCTTCACGACGACACCGACGTGATGGATCCGTCGTATCACCCGCGGCCTCCCTTAGCGCACGTACGCCGCGACGCGACGCGCGCGGGCGTCACGGATGCGGATGCGATGGTTGGGCAGCAGCGTCGGTGGCAGCGCATCAAGCGCGGTCCACGCGAGCGCCAGCGTTTCGTCACAGGTGGTGAGCCGACCGCCACGCACCACGCACTCGAAGCAGACGTTGACGTAATGCCACACGTTGCCATCGGGATATCGCACGACCTGCAGCGCGGGATCGGAGTAGACGCCGATGAGCCGGCGTGGTGCGACGTCGAGCCCGGTCTCCTCGCGGACCTCGCGCGCGACGGCGTCGGCCACCGACTCGCCGATCTCGACGGAGCCGCCCGGCAGCCCCCATTGGCCGCCGTCCGAGCGTTGCTGCAGGAGCAGGCGCCGACGACGATCGAAGATCACCGCCGAAACGCTCGGGCGCACGCCGATGGCTCGCTCGTGATCGCGCTCGAGGGTGATCACCGGCTCACCGTACCGGACGAGGTCAGCGTCCGCAACCTCAGGCGGCCGTGAACAGGCGCTGGAACTGCTCCCATGGGACGGGCGGCGTGCGCGCCACGCCGGCGTTTTCTTCGACGTGCGCGACGGTCTTCATCCCGACGAGCGCCGTCCCGATCCCGGGCGTGGACCGGACGAACTGCAGCGCGCGCTGCGCGTCGGTCGCGAGCCCGGGCAACGCGGCCGCAAGCTCGGGCGGCAATCCACGCGAGAGCTGCCCCTGCATGATGGACGCCGAGGCGATCGTGTAGAGTCCGGCGTGCTCCGCGGCCCGGAGCATCGGGACGAGGCCGCTGTCGGCCCGCTGATTGGCCAGCGTGAAGGCCTCCAGCATCGCGAGATTGTACGGCAGCTGCACGAATCGAAAATGGTGGTCGGCGCCGCCGGCGTCCCGCGCGGCCTCCAGCACCTCGGCCAGCGACAGGTGGTTGCGCTCCTGCGGCGCCACACGGAAGCCGTTCCACGTCGCCGCGCCGTACCAGCGGATCTTGCCCGCCTGTACGGCCTCCTCGAGCGCGGCGAACCCCGCGCGCAGGCGCCCCTGGAACGCCGCGCGATCCACCTCGTCCAGCTGCGTCTCGGGGTTGTGGACGTAGTAGACGTCGATGGTATCGATCCCGAGATTCGCCCGGCTGCGCTCGATTTGATCGGCGAGGAAGCGCGGCGTCATGCAATGCCAGCCGACCACGTCGCCCGGACGCACGATGCCCGGCTGGACATACGTCGCGGCGAAGTACGCGCGTGGGTCGGGCGGCGTCTGACCGTCGAACGCAAGATAGCCGCCCTTGGTCGTCACGATGACGTCGTCCCGCCCGACAACGCCGCGCGCGATGCACGCGGCGAGCGCACGGCCGATGGCGCGCTCGCTCCGCTGGTGACGGTAGTTGATCGCGGCGTCGAGCACGTTGACGCCGCGCTCCAGCGCGCGCGTGATGGCCTTCTCGTACTGCGCGTCGGTGGCCGCGTCCTCGCGGCCGAGATACGTCCCCAGGCCGAGCGATGAGGCGCGCACGCCGCCCGGAAAGTCGCGGAAGTGCCCGGTGGACGCGCGCTCCGCCACACTCGCCGCGTAGCGCGCCGTGGCCTCGGCGGTGGCGTGACCCGCGATCACGAGCGGCGTTCCTTCATCACGCTTCACGATAGAACAAGAGGATCACTCCTACCGCCGTGAAACAGCCGCGCCAGATCCAGCCGGGCGCGCGGCCCGCCTCGGCCAGTCGGAGCTCGAGCCAGCGTCCCCAGCCCGCGAATACGCCGAAGATGCCGAGCGGCGCGTGCGTGACCTCGGTGAGGAACTCGTCCTTGAGATTGAACATCGCGTGCGAGTGCGTCATCAGGAGGCCGCCGCCCACCGCGCACAGCAGCGGGAAGACGTAGCCCCACGGCCGCTCCGCGAGCCGGCCCGTACGGACCATCCATTCGAACACCGCGAACGCGATCACGAGGAGCACGAACGTCCGGTGCTGCAGCACGTCGGGCAGCGTCAGACTTTCCCAGAACCCTGCGGGTCCCAGCGGCCACGCGCGCGGATCGTTGCGCACGAACAGGAACGCCGCGAGACCGAGAAACACCAGCGGCCAGTGGCGCGCCGCTCGCACACCGGCGAAGTGCAGCATCGCGAGCACGCCCATGGTGACGACGAACAGGCCGGCCCAGTGGTGGTTGTACTCGGACCACGCGCGCTCGACCGGCTTGCGCTCGATCTGTCGCGCCATGAGGGGGTCGGCGCTCTCCAGCAGCTCGGCGATCGGCGGGCTGCTCAGCCGCGGCGCGGCCGGTGTGAAGCGCGCCGCAACCTCCGCGACCGTCGCGCGATCGGCCGTCACGTCGACCGCGGGCGGCAGCGACGTCAGCGACGCGGCGGCGAACGAGATCGTGATTCCGAGCCCCAGCTCGACCTGCACGAACGTGAAGAGCCGAGCGCCGGGCGCCACGCCCGCGCTCCGGGCCGCGCGCAGGTTCATGTATGCGAGGCCAAGCGCCGGCAGCAGCAAAGCGACTTTGCTCAGTACCATCACGCCGTACGCGGTGCCGACGAACGCGGCGAAATCCCCGACATATGCGAGCGTCAGCGCGGCGCCGGCGAGCACGAGGCCGGCCATCGAGCGAAACGCCAGCAGCGAGAACCGCCGGATGATCGTCGCGAGCTCAATGAACGCAGTGGCGGGCGTGTCGGAGCCGCGCCGCATCTCGCCCGCCCAACGGTCGGCGGCACAAAACAGCACGAGGTGCGCGAGGCCGCCAACCCAGACGGCGGCCGCGACCTGATGTGCGGCGTCGAGCGCGATCAGCGGCAGCCGCCACTCC
>JBKOUQ010000120.1:0-14401 GCA_046723475.1 Candidatus Methylomirabilota bacterium | reverse complement strand
TGCGGCCAGGCCACGTTCGTGTACGAGGAAGGCTGCAAGAAGTGCCTGTCGTGCGGGTTCAACGAATGCTGAGCCACTCGCTGCGTCGCGTGCGCACCGAATGCTGATCCGCTTGCTGCGTCGCGTGCGCACCGAATGCTGATCCGCTTGCTCCGTCGCGTGCGCACCGCCCGCCGGCAACGCAGTCGCCGGCGGGCTCGGCCGAGGAGATAGCGTCGGGCGCTGCTACAATCGTCGCGCATGTTCTCGGGCGGCTCGTACGACGAGGTGAAGCGCTGGCTGCGAATGTTCCTCAACTCGCACGCGAAGCGTGAAAACCCGCGCGTCGAGGCCGTGCTCGACGACGACGACGTGCGCGAGGGCCACTCGTACGGCGCGTGGCTGCGTCTCGGCGCGCAGTCGACCGAGCTGATGGAATTCGATTACGGGGACGTCGCCCAGCGCCGCGGCGAGCTCGCGTGGTGCGCGGCGCTTGCCACGCGCGTCCGCCAGCAGGCGAGGCAACTCCTCGCCGGTAGCACGTCCGCCGACGCTCGCGTCCGCTGACCGTCGCGCGACGCGCTGGATCGCGGCCGGTGACGTCAACGGCTTCCTCGGCTTAGCCCTCGACAACGTCACGAACCTGATCGTGCTCGCCTCGCTGCTCATCGCCGTCTTCGGCTTCCCCGCGGATCTGGTCCTCGGCCGCATGGTGCCCGGCACCGCCCTCGGTGTTCTGCTCGGAGACGGCGCGTACACCTGGCTCGCCGTGCGCCTCATGCGGCGCACCGGACGCGACGACGTCACCGCGATGCCGTTCGGCATCGACACGCCCACGCTGTTCGCGATGGTCTTCGGCGTCCTCGGGCCGGTGAAGGCCGCGACCGGAGACGCCACGCTCGCGTGGAAGGTCGGAATGTTCGCGACGATCGCGATCGGCGTCGTGAAGACCGTGCTCGCGTTCGCGGGCGACTGGACGCGCCGGGTCGTCCCTCGGGCGGCGCTCCTGGGCTCCATCGCTGGCGTCGCGATTCTCCTCATCGCGTTCCTCCCGACGCTCAAGCTCCTGCGCGAGCCGGTGGTCGGGCTGGTGTCACTGGTCGTGCTTCTTCTCGCACTGCTCGGCGGCGTGAGGATGCCGCTCGGGCTGCCCGGAGCGTTCGCGGCGGTTGTTGCGGGAACGATCGTGCACTGGTCCGGGGCATGGCTCACCGGCCGCGTCGAGCACGCCGCCACGGTCGGCACGCCGGTCGTCGTTCCGCCGTGGCCGACCCTGGCCTGGCTCGATGCGACGGCGATCGCGCTGCCATACCTTTCGGTGGCGCTGCCGTTCGCCCTGGTCACGATCATCGGCGGCATCGACAACACCGAGTCCGCTGCCGCGGCCGGCGACGAGTACCGCGCGCGCGACGTGCTGTTGACCGAAGCGATCGCGACGATCGTCGCCGGCGTGTGCGGCGGTGTCGTGCAGAACACCCCGTACATCGGCCATCCCGCGTACAAGGCCATGGGCGCGCGTGCCGGGTACACGTTCGCCACCGGGCTCGTGATCGGCGTCGGCGCTGCCAGTGGTGTGCTGACGATCCTCGTCATGCTGCTACCCGAGGCCGCCGTCGTCCCGATCCTGGTCTTCATCGGTCTGGAGATCACCGCTCAAGCATTTCTCGCCTCACCGCCGCGGCACGGTCCAGCGGTCGCACTGACGTTCGTCCCCGCCGCCGCGGCCCTCGTCGTGATCCAGATCACCGGCGTCCTTGGCGCGCTCGGCAAGACGCCGACGGACCTCACGGACGATGCGGCGCTCACCCATCGCACGCTTCTCGTACTGGGCAACGGCTTCATTCTCACCGCGCTGCTGTGGGGCTGGGCGCTCGTGGCGATCATCGACCGGCGTTTTCTGATCGCAGCCGCCGTCCTCGCGACGGCCAGCCTCGCGACGCTCGTCGGGCTCGTCCATTCGCCGCTGCCCGGTGGCGCGCTGTTCTGGCCTTGGGCCTCCGCCCCCCGGGCCGTCGCGCTGCCGTTGGCCGGGGCCTACGGGGTCGTCGCCGCGCTCTGCGCAGCGGTCAGCGGCCAGCGGCGGTAAGATCGGTGCGCCGACGCGCTCGGAGCGCGGGCGGAAGGAGAGTCCCATGAACATCGCGAGCCTGCTCGCCAAGAAGGGACCGAAGGTCATCACCGTGCAGCCGGAACAGACGATCCGCCAGGCGCTGGCGCTGCTCGCCGACCACAACATCGGCGCGCTCGTCGTCGTCGACCGGGACGGCGGTCCGGTCGGCATCCTGTCCGAGCGTGACGTCGTTCGCAACGCCGCGCGCGACGAGGCGGTGTTCGCGAAAACCGTCAGCGCGCTGATGACGAAGGACCTGATCCTCGGTGTGCCGCAGGACGATCTCGAGTCCGTGGGGCACACGATGACGAACCGTCGGATCCGGCATCTGCCCGTTGTCGATCAGCGGCGGCTCGTCGGCATCATCTCGATCGGTGATGTGGTGAAGGCACAGCGCGACCTGTATCGCGGTGAGGTCGAGACCTTACAGTTCGAGCTCACGGAAGAGCACGGGAAACCAGCCACCCGATGAGCCGACCCGGCACCGACGCCCAGCCACTCCGCGTCGCGATCATCGGCGCGGGACCGACGGGCTTCTACGCCACCGACCAGCTGTTCCGCCAGCCGGACGTCGTCGTCGACGTCGACCTCTATGACCGCGTGCCGACGCCGTTCGGCCTCGTCCGCGCGGGCGTCGCTCCCGATCACCAGAAGATCAAAGCGGTGACGGCGGCGTTCGACAAGGTCGCGTCGCACCCGCGCTTTCGGTTCTTCGGCGGCGTCGAGCTCGGCCGGCATCTGAGCGTCGACGACCTGCGCGCGCACTATCACATGATCATCTACACGACCGGCGCGCAGACCGATCGCCGGATGGGCATTACGGGTGAGGATCTGCAGCGCAGCCACGCCGCGACCGAGTTCGTCGCCTGGTACAACGGACATCCCGATTATCGCGACCTCACCTTCGATCTCTCGCAGGAGCGCGCCGCCGTGGTCGGCGTCGGCAACGTGGCGGCCGACGTGGCCCGGATCCTGTCCCGCACGCCGGAAGAGCTCGCGACCACCGACATCGCCGATTACGCGCTGGAGGCGCTGAGCGCCAGCCGGATCCGCGAGGTGTACGTGCTGGGACGCCGGGGGCCCGCGCAGGCTGCCTTCACGAACCCGGAGGTCCGCGAGCTCGGCGAGCTGGCGGGGGCGGACGTGAACGCGCGTGCGGACGAGGTGGAGCTCGACGAGCTCACGCGTCAGGCGCTGGAGCGCGCGCCGGATCGCGGGACGCAGAAGAAGGTCGAGATCCTCAACGACTACGCGCATCGCACGCCGACCGGAAAGCCCAAGCGGCTCATCATGCGATTCCTCGTTTCCCCGGTCGAGCTGCGCGACGACGGCCATGGCGCGGTCGGTGGCATGCGGCTCGTGAAGAATCGCCTCTACGCCACCGCGACGGGCACGTTGCAGCCGAAAGCGACGGACCAGTTCGAAGAGCTGCCGGTCGGCCTGGTGTTCCGCTCGGTCGGCTATCGCGGCGTGCCGCTTCCGGGTGTGCCGTTCAACGACGACTGGGGCGTCATTCTGAACGAGAAAGGCCGGGTGCTCGATCCGCAGACCAAGCATCCGCTCGTCGGGCAATACACGGCGGGCTGGATCAAGCGCGGACCGACGGGCGTCATCGGGACGAACAAGCCCGACGCGGTGGAGACGGTCACCGGCATGCTCGAGGACCTCGCGCGCGACATCCACCTCCGACCCGCAGATCCGTCGCCGGACACCGTGGAGCGCGTGGTGCGCGACCGCCAGCCGCAGTATCTGTCGTACCAGGACTGGCAACGCCTCGACGAGCTCGAAACACGTCGCGGCAAGGAAACCGGACGACCCCGTGTGAAGTTCACTCGTGTGAAGGACATGCTGGCGGCCCTCGGCCGCGCGTGATATCGTGACGCCGTTTTCACGGATCGTTTTTGCGTTTCCACGATTTTGTCCGGCTCGGGAGGAGAAGCCATGAACGCGTTGCGCAAGTCGTTGTCGATCGCCGCGGCCGCTGGTGCGCTCGCGGTCGGAATCACTTCCGGCATCTACGCGCAGGGCAGCGACTGGAAGGCGCCGGCCGAGGCGAAGAACACGAAGAACCCGACGAACAAAGGCGACGCCAAAGTCGTCTCCGAAGGCAAAAAGCTCGCGGAACAGAACTGCGTGACCTGCCACGGCAACAGCGGCAAAGGCGACGGCCCGGCCGCGGCCGCGCTGCCGCCGCCCAAGCCGGCCGACTGGACTGCGGCAAAGGTGGCGGCAGAGTCCGATGGCGAGATCTTTTGGAAGATCAGCAACGGGCGCGGTGCGATGCCGCCGTGGAAGCACCTGCCCGAAAATCAGCGGTGGGCGCTCGTCGACTACATCCGTTCGCTGCAGAAGAAGTAACGTCGCGGTCCACAGCCCATAACGCCGCGCACGCTCGCGCGATGCGCCTGACGCCCCGTCGGAATCCCGGCGGGGCGTCGCTGTTTGACGTCGGCCGTCGGAGCGATCGCTGACCCGCCGACTCGCGACGATCGATCTCGGCACGAACACCGTGCGGCTGCTCGTCGCGGACATCGCGCCCGACACGCCGCGCTGGCACGTTGTCGTTGCCGAGCAGCGGGTGACGAGGCTGGGCGAGGGCTTCCGCAGCACGGGCGTTCTCGGCGATGCCGCCGTCGCGCGCACGGCCGCCACGGTGACGGACTACGTTTCGCGCGCGCGGACGGTCGGAGCGGCGCGCATCGTCATCGTGGCGACGAGCGCCGTCCGCGACGCGCTCAACGGCAGCGCCTTCGTCCAGGCGCTCGAACGAGCGACCGGGGTCGGTGTCCGGGTCATCAGCGGCGAGGAGGAAGCCCGACTGACGCTGGCCGGCATCATGGCCGGCCTCGGCCCGCTGGCCGATGTTGCCGTCGCGTTCGACATCGGCGGTGGCTCGACCGAGTACATCCTCGCGCGTGACGGCGCGCTCGTCACCGCGGTGAGCCTTCGCCTCGGCGTGGTGGCACTCGCCGAACGGTTTCCCTCCGCCGGCGCCGTCGACGCGCCTCGCTACGCCGCGCTCTGCCAGGCGGTGCGGGATCAGCTCACGCGGGAGCTGCCGCCGGACATCGCGAGCGCCCGCCCGCGCACGCTCATCGGCACCGCGGGGACGGTGACGACGCTCGCGGCGCTCGACCTCGGGCTCGCGGACTATGACCCCGAGCGGGTACAGGGCCATACGCTCACGCGCGCTGCCATCGGTGCGCAGCGCCGACGCCTGAGCTCGCTGGACCTCGCGGCGCGCGCGGCACTGCCGTGCCTCGAGCCCGGCCGGGCCGATCTGATCGTGCCGGGCGTCGCGATCGTCGAGGCCACGCTCGACTTGCTGCAGAGCGACCGGCTCGTGGTGAGCGACTGGAGCCTGCGTGAGGGGATCCTCGCCGATATCGCGCGCGGCCAGGTTTGACAGGCTCTTAGCGCTTGTCTATTCTGAGGCCACATGGATGAAGTGGCGGTACTGGTACTGAACCATACCTTCGAGCCGCTGCATTTCACCAACGCCCGTCGCGCCATCACACTTCTCCTCGCCGGCAAGGCGGAATCCGTGGAAGGCTCCCCGCGGGTGATCCGATCACCGTCACGAGTGTTCCCGCTGCCCGCGGTCATTCGGCTCGCCGTGTACATTCGCAAGCCGTTTCTCGATCGTGTCGCGTTCAACAAGAAGAACATTCTGCGGCGCGACGGGTATACCTGCCAGTACTGCAACCGCCGAGGTGAGCGGCTTACGGTCGATCACGTGCTGCCGCGCTCACGCGGCGGCGAAACCACGTGGACCAACGTCGTCGCCGCGTGCTTGCGCTGCAATCTCAAGAAAGGGAATCGGCTCCCCGACGAGAGCGGCATGCGGCTCATCCGCGAGCCGATTCATCCGAAGTTCGTCTTCTCCACGCACATGCTGCGGCACCCGCACGCGCACTCGCTGTTGGATTCGTGGCGCAAGTATCTGATCGCCGTTCCGACGCCCTCCTGATCGGGCCGCGCGCCCCGTTTCGGCTCTCGTCCGATTACGAGCCTCGAGGCGACCAGCCGCGCGCCATCGTCGAGCTCACCCGTGTGGTCGGCGAGGGACGCCGCCACAGCGTGCTGCGCGGCGTGACGGGCTCCGGCAAGACGTACACGATGGCCAACCTGATCGCGAACTCCGGTCGTCCCGCGCTCGTGCTGTCCCCGAACAAAACGCTGGCCGCCCAGCTCTTCAGTGAATTCAAGGCGTTCTTTCCCGACAACGCCGTCGAGTACTTCGTCTCGTACTACGACTACTACCAGCCCGAGGCGTACATCCCGCAGTCGGACACGTACATCGAGAAGGACGCCCTCATCAACGACGAGATCGACCGCATGCGACACTCCGCAACCCGTTCGCTGCTGGAGCGGCGCGATGTCGTGGTCGTCGCCTCGGTCTCGTGCATCTACGGCATCGGCGCGCCGGAGACGTACAAGGAGATGCACCTGTCGGTGCGGGAGGGAGACTCGCTCGACCGCGACGAGATCGTCAGGCGCCTCGTGGCCGTGCAGTACGAGCGCAACGACTACGACTTCCACCGCGGGACATTCCGGGTGCGGGGCGACGTCGTCGAGATCTTTCCCGCCAACGAAGAATCGCAGGCATTGCGGATCGAGCTGTGGGGCGACCTCGTCGAGGCGATTCATCGCATCGATCCGCTCAAGGGCGCCGTCCTCGACCGACTCCGCGAGGTGCACGTCTATCCCGCCAGCCACTACGTGACGCCCTCCGAGCAGCTGGATCGCGCGATGGGCACGATTCAGGAGGAGCTTGGCGAGCGGCTGGCGTTCCTCAAGGCGCGCAATCGCCTGCTGGAAGCCCAGCGCCTCGAGCAGCGGACCCTGTTCGACCTCGAGATGCTTCGCGAGCTCGGCTACTGCCACGGCATCGAGAACTACTCCCGACATCTGAGCGGCCGGCGCCCCGGGGAGCCACCGCCGGTGTTGATCGAGTACTTGCCGAGCGACGCACTCGTCATCATCGATGAGAGCCACGTCGCCGTGCCCCAGATCCGCGGCATGTACTACGGCGACCGCTCGCGCAAGGAGGCGCTCGTCGAATACGGCTTCCGTCTACCGTCGGCGTTCGACAACCGGCCGCTGACGTTCGAGGAATTCACGCGCATCGTCACGCAGACCGTCTACGTGTCGGCCACGCCGGGCGACTATGAGCTGCAGCTCGCTGGCGATGCCGTCGCCGAGCAGGTGATTCGTCCCACCGGGCTCACGGACCCGAAGATCACCGTGCGGCCAGCCGGCGATCAGGTCGACGACCTGCTGCACGAGGTCCGCGCGCGTGCCGATCGCGACGAACGGGTGCTCGTCACGACGCTCACGAAGCGCATGGCCGAAGACCTCACCGAGTACTACCAGCAGCTCGGCCTGCGCGTGCGTTACCTCCATTCCGACATCGACACGCTCGACCGCGTGGTGCTGATCCGCGATCTGCGGCTCGGCAAGTTCGACTGCCTCATCGGCATCAACCTGCTCCGGGAGGGTCTCGACATCCCCGAAGTCTCGCTCGTGGCCATTCTCGACGCGGACAAGGAAGGCTACCTGCGCTCGGGCACGTCGCTCATCCAGACGGCCGGGCGCGCCGCGCGCAACGTGAACGGCGAGGTCATCATGTACGCCGACCGCGTCACCGAATCGATGGCGGACACGATCAAGGAAACAGAGCGCCGCCGCGCGCTGCAGGCGGCGTACAACGCCGAGCACGGCATCACGCCAGAGACCATCCGCTCCTCGATCCGCGAGCTGCTCCAGACCGTGTACGAGCGTGACTACTACACCGTGGACGTGGAGGCGCCGGCGCGCGAGACGTTCGAGTCGCCGGCGGACCTCGAGCGACGTATCGCGGAGCTCGACGCGCAGATGAAGGACGCCGCGCGGCGTCTGGACTTCGAGCACGCCGCCGAGCTGCGCGACCGCATCCGCGCCCTCCGCCGCCAGCAGGTCTCGTAGCTTCGCTGCGTCGTCGCTACAATAAAACGCTGTGACAACGGGCCTGGAAGACAAGCTCGCGCGCCTCCCGGACCGCCCCGGCGTCTACATCTATAAGGACGCCAAGGCGCAGGTGGTCTACGTCGGCAAGGCCGCATCCTTGCGGAGCCGCGTGCGGTCGTACTTCCAGGAGTCCCGGCCGCGCGACGCGAAGACCGACGCGCTCGTGCGCCAGATCGCCGATCTCGAGTACATCGTCACCGACAACGAGCTCGAGGCCCTGATGCTGGAAGCGAATCTGGTGCGCAAGCACCGGCCTCGCTACAACATCATCCTGCGCGACGACAAGCACTATCCGTTCCTCAAGCTCACGACGAACGAGGCGTTCCCGCGCCTGCTCGTCGCGCGGCGCGTGCAGAACGACGGCGCGACGTACTTCGGCCCGTTCTACCCGGCCACAGCGATGCGGGAGACGCTGCGGCTGACGCGGCAGCTGTTCCCGCTGCGCACCTGCTCGATCGAGATCGACGGGACGCTGCCACGCCCGTGCATTCAGTACGCGATCCATCGGTGCAATGCGCCGTGCACGGGCTGGGAGTCGCAGGAGGGCTATGCGACGACGGTGCGCGACGTCCAGCGGTTTCTCGAGGGCAAGAACGACGACCTCGCGCTCACGCTGACGCGTCAGATGGAAGACGCCGCCGCCGAGCAGAAATTCGAGCGGGCGGCCGTGCTGCGCGACCAGATCCAGTCGCTGAACAAGGTGCGTGAGCGCCAGAAGATCATCTCCACGGACGAGGTCGACCAGGACGTCCTCGGCGTCGTGAGACAAGGACAGGACGCGTGCGTCGAGCTGTTTTTCGTGCGCAAGGGACGGCTCGTCGGCCAGGAAGCGTTTTTCTTCGACAAGGTCGCCGGCTGGACCGATGGCGAGATTCTGTCGGCGTTCATTCGTCAGTTCTATGCCAAGCCCGTGAGCCCGGCCCCCGAAGTGCTGCTGTCCGAAGACGTGCCGGAACGTGAGCTGATCGAGGAATGGCTCGGCGGCATCGCGAAGCGACGCGTGCAGGTGGCGGCGCCCCAGCGCGGCGCGAAGCGGGAGTTCGTGGCCATGGCCGAGTCGAACGCCGCGATCGCCCTGCAGAACCACCTGCTCTCCCGTGGCAACCGCCAGCAGCTGGTGCAGGACGAGCTGACCCGCGCGCTGAACTTGCACGGCGCGCCAAATCGTATCGAGGGATACGACATCTCGAACATCCAGGGCACCGAGCAGGTCGGATCGATGGTCGTCTGGGAAAACGGCGGGATGAAGAAGGACGATTACAAGCGGTTCAAGATCCGCACGGTGAGCGGCGCCGACGACTTCGGCTCGCTGCGCGAGGTGCTAGGCCGCCGCTTCGGCAAGGCGCTGGAGCAGGGGAGCGTGCTGCCCGATCTGGTGCTCATCGACGGCGGTCGCGGCCAGCTCAACGTCGGCCTCCAGGTGCTGCAGGATCTTGGCCTCGACTGGATTCCGGTGGTGGCGCTCGCGAAACAGCAGGAGGAGGTCTACGCGGGCGACAGCCGGGAGCCACTGCTGCTCGACCCGACGTCGCCGGCGCTGCACACGCTGCAGAAGATCCGCGACGAGGCGCACCGGTTCGCGATCACGTACCACAAGAAGCTGCGCGGCCAGCGCACGATCCAATCGGCGCTCGATGCCATCCCCGGGGTGGGCCCCACAATTCGAACCAGCCTGCTCAAGACACTTGGCTCCGCACGCCGGGTCCGCGAGTCGTCGGTCGCCGAGCTGGCGGCAGTGCCGAAGGTCACGCCAAGGATGGCGCAGAAGATCTACGATCATTTCCACCCCGTGGCGCCCACCGGCTCACCGGCCACGGAACCACCGCAGGCCGTCGGCGGTTGAGTGTAAAATCCGCGCTGTCCTGAGGGGGTGAGTCGGAATGAGGAAGCTCCTGACCGTATCCGTCGTCGCCGTCAGCCTCGCGTTCACGAGCGGTGCCGCGTTCGCGAGCTCGTGTCCGAAGGTGATCAAGGAGGGCCGTGAGGCGGCCGCGAAGATGGATCAGAACGACCCGAAGGTGAAGGGGGCCGTCGCGAAGCTGGACCAGGCGCAGAGCCTGCACGATGGTGGCAAGCACGCGGAGTCGCTCGCCAAGGCCAACGAGGCGCTCGCAGATCTGGGTGTGAAGAAGTAGGTCGCTCGCCTTTGCGGGGCCGGGGCGATGCTCGTCCCCGGCCCCATCCCTGCTAAAATTCGAGCCGATGTCATCCGATCGCTACCCGTTCCGCGAGATCGAGGCGAAGTGGCAGCGCATCTGGGATGAGCATGGTCAGTTCCGCGCCGTCGAGGATCCCGGCCGCCCGAAGTTCTACTGTCTCGAGATGTTTCCGTACCCGTCGGGCCGCATCCACATGGGGCACGTCCGCGTGTACGCGATCGGCGACCTGCTCGCCCGCTTCAAGCGCATGCGGGGCTTCAACGTGCTGCACCCGATGGGCTGGGACGCGTTCGGCCTTCCCGCCGAAAATGCGGCGATCGAGCACGGCGTGCACCCCGCCATCTGGACGTACGAGAACATCGACTACATGCGCTCACAGCTCAAGAAGATGGGCATCTCCTACGACTGGGACCGCGAGCTGGCGACGTGCGATCCGGCGTACTACAAGTGGGAACAGCTCGTCTTCATCAAGATGCTCGAGCGCGGCCTCGCTTATCGACGCCGCTCGACGGTGAACTGGTGCCCGTCCTGCCAGACGGTGCTCGCCAACGAGCAGGTCGAGAACGGCCGCTGCTGGCGCTGCGATTCGGAGGTCACGCCGAAGGAGATCGACGGCTGGTTCTTCAAGATCACCGACTACGCGGACGAGCTGCTCGAATGGTGTGACCGTCTGCCCGGCTGGCCCGAGCGCGTGATCACGATGCAGCGCAACTGGATCGGGCGGAGCGAGGGCGCGGAGTTCGATCTGCCCGTCGCCGGTCGTCCGGACGTCATGATCCGCATCTTCACGACGCGTCCCGATACCGTCTTCGGCATGACGTACGCGGTCGTGGCGCCGGAGCACCCGCTCGTCGACCGACTCGTCACCGACGATGCCGAGCGCCGCGCGGTGCACGCGTTCCGGGCGGAGGTGGCGCGCGAGTCGGAAATCGAACGGCTCGCCGCCGACCGCCCCAAGCGCGGCCTGCGTCTGTCGGCGAACGTCGTCAACCCGTTCAACGGCGCGGACATCCCGCTGTTCATCGCCGACTACGTCCTCATGGGCTACGGCACAGGCGCGATCATGGCCGTGCCCGGTGAGGATCAGCGCGACTGGGACTTCGCCAAACAGCACGGGCTGCCGATCATCGAGACCGTGAAGCGTCCAGCGGGCTGGATCGGGGAGGCGTACAGCGGCGACGGCGTCAAGGTCAACTCCGGGTTCCTCGATGGGCTCACGATCGCCGAGGCCAAGCGCAAGGCCATCGACTGGCTCGTGACCCGCGGCCTCGGCGTGGCGAAGGTCAACTATCGGCTTCGGGACTGGGGCATCTCGCGGCAGCGCTACTGGGGCGCGCCGATTCCCGTGCTCTATTGCGAGCGGGACGGCCTCGTTCCGGAAGCCGAGGAGAACCTGCCTGTCGTGCTCCCGCGCGAAGTGCAGCTCTCGGGCAAGGGTGGCTCGCCGCTCGCCGACGTCGCGTCGTTCGTGAATGCGCGGTGCCCGAAGTGCGGCGGCCGCGCGCGGCGCGAGACGGACACGATGGACACCTTTGTCGAATCGTCGTGGTACTTCCTTCGCTACTGCTCGCCCACGTACGACCGCGGCATGTTCGAGCGCGGCGCCGCGGAGTACTGGATGCCCGTCGACCAGTACATCGGCGGCATCGAGCACGCCGTCCTGCACCTGCTCTACGCGCGCTTCTACACCAAGGTCCTGCGCGACCTCGGCATGGTGAAAGTCGACGAGCCGTTCACCGCGCTCCTCAGTCAGGGCATGGTCATCAAGGACGGCGCGAAGATGTCGAAGTCGAAGGGCAACGTCGTCGACCCCGACGACCTCATCCGCACGCTCGGCGCGGACACCGCGCGGCTGTTCTCGCTGTTCGCGGCGCCGCCGGAGAAGGACCTCGACTGGAACGATCAGGGCGTCGAAGGCGCATCGCGGTTCCTCAACCGCGTCTGGCGCTTCGTGATCGCTTACATGGGGGGGGCCTTCGGCCCCCCCCAATCCCCCCCATCTACGCTGGAAGCAGTCACCGCCCCGACCACCGAGGCGGGTCGGGCGTTCCGTCGGCTCATCCACGAGACGATCGCGCGCGCGACGCACGACATCGAGCGCGACTTTCATTTCAACACCGCGATCAGCGCGGTCATGGAGCTCGTCAACGCGCTGTACACGTTCGCGACGTCCGCCGACGACGCCGGTGCCGAGGGCGAGCGCGCCGCGCTGCTGCGCGAGGCCGTCGAGACGACGTTGCTGCTGCTGGCGCCGATCGCACCGCATCTCACCGAAGAGCTGTGGGCGCAGCTCGGGCATGCCGAGAGCATCGTCACGCAGCGGTGGCCCGAGGCGGATCCGGCCGCGCTCGTCCGAAACGAGCTCACGCTGGTGGTGCAGGTGGACGGCAAGGTGCGCAGCCGCCTGCAGGTCGCGGCCGGGACCCCCGAAGAGCGGATCCAGCGCCTCGCACTTGCCGACGAGCGCGTGCAGCCCTGGGTGCGCGAGCGCGCCGTCGACCGCGTCGTCGTCGTTCCCAATCGCCTCGTCAACATCGTGACGCGCGGGTGAGGCGCCGGCTCGGCGTCGTCGCGCTGGCCGTGGTGACCTCTGTGCTCGTTGCCGCCTGTGGCTATTCGTTTCGCGGCACGCTGCCGTCCCACGTCCGCACCGTCGCCGTGCCGATGTTCGGCAACCGCACGTCCGAGCCCGGCGTGGAAGCGATCCTGACGCGCTCGATCGTGCAGGCGCTCGCGACGAACGGCCGCCTGCAGGTGGTACGTCCCGCGGAGGCGGACGCCATCCTGGACGGCGAGGTCACGAGCTACGCCGTCTCGCCGATCGCGTTCGACCAGACGCTCAACGTGCAGCAGTACCGTCTCGTCGTGGTGCTGAATCTTCGGATGCGCGACGTGCGGCGCAACGCGGTCCTGTTCCAGCAGAGCGGCGTCACGGAGCAGGCGGACTTTCGCGTCGTCGGGCCCGTGTCCGCGACGATCTCGCGCGAGGAGAGCGCGCTGACCCAGGCCGCGACGGAGATCGCGCGCTCGATCGTGAGCCTCGCGATCGATCGGTTCTGAGCGGCCGCGGGATGGACTACGGGGCGTTCGTGCAGGCCGCGGGCCGCGGCCAGCCGCCACCGATCGCGCTGGTGCACGGGCCCGACGCTCAGCTTCTCGACGATGCGCTCGCCGCCGCGACGCGCGGACTGTTTCGCGACCCCGGGGAGGCGGCGCTCGGGCGCGAGGTCTTCGAGGGCGGCGAGACGTCCGTCGACGCGGTGGTCCGCGCGGCGAGCACGCTGCCGTTCATGACGGCCATGCGGCTCGTGGCCGTCCGCCGCAGCCAGGCGTTGGCGGCCAAGGGCGCCGACACGCTGCGCGATTACGCGCGGGACCCGAACCCGTCGACGGCGCTGCTGCTGTTGGCCGACGAGTCGCTCGCCGCGTCGCGTGACCGGCGCGATCACTGGCTCCTCGGCGCGATGCCGGCGACCGCAATCGTGTCGCTGCCCGTACGCGAGGGACGGTCCGCGGAGAGTTGGCTGCGTCAGCGCGCCGCCGCCGAAGGGCTCACCATCACCGACGAGGCTGCGCGGCTGCTGGTGCAGTGGGTCGGCGACGAGAGTGCGAGCTTGCTCGGAGAGGCGCGGAAGGCCGCGCTCGCCGGGGGCGGCGAGAACACCGCGGTTGGCGTGAAAGAAGTCACGGCCGTCGTCGGGGAGCACCGCCTGAGCGGCGTCTTCGATCTGACGCGCGCGGTGCAGCGGCGCGACGTCGGTCTCGCCTTGCGCACGCTCGATCGCTTGCTCGCCACCGAAGAGGCCGTCCGGCTGCTCGCGCTGCTCACCGCGGACGTGCGCGCCACGATCACGGTCGCGGATCTCGCTGGGCGCGGCCAGACCGTCGAGCAGATCGCGCGTGTCGTCCGCAAGCCCCCGCCGGTCGTGGACGCGATCGCGCGGGGCCCGGGCGCGGCCCCGTCGGCCGTGCTCGCTCGGCGGCTCGAGCGCTGCTGGGAGGCGGAGCGACGCGTGAAGTCCAGCGGCGAGCCGAACGCGGAGCTCACCGCGCTGGTGGTCGATCTCTGCCGGTGAAACCGCGTGCGGTCGGAGCGTGCGCTGCGCTCGCCGCGTCCGCCGTGTTCGCATCGGCGCTGCTGGCG
>JBKOUQ010000119.1:0-16062 GCA_046723475.1 Candidatus Methylomirabilota bacterium | reverse complement strand
AGTCTGTCCGGTCTGCACGAGGCGCTGCTCGGCGTGGCCGTTCTTAATCACAAACACGCGACTAACACCGGCTTCAGTAACAACTGCGCGAGCCGGAACCAACACCGCGGGCTCCGCGCGCTCCTGAAGGATCCGCACTGTCGCAAACTGTCCCGGCTTCAAAGCGCCACTGCTGTTGTCGATCTCAGCTTCGACCGTCAACGTGCGCGACTCCGCCGATACGTTCGGAGCGATGCGCGCCACACGTCCCGCAAAATTTCGATCGGGCCACGCGCTCGTCGTCGCCGACACTGACTGCCCGACACGCACTTCCGGAATCGCCTGCTCGGGAATATCAATGCGAATGCGAAGCGGGTTTGTTCGAACAATCGTCGCCACTTTTTGCTGTGGTGAAACGTACTCACCCAGGTCCGCAGTCCGCTCTGAAACAAAACCATCGATGGGCGCTGGAATGTTGGCGTAGGAAAGATTCTTGCGGGCGAGTGCTAACTGCGCTTCGGCGTTCGCCACGTTCGTGCGTGCCACGTCAACCGCCGCGTAGTTCTGGCGCGCCTGCGCTAATGCCACGTCGTACTGCTCCTTCAACTGATCGCGCCGCGCACGGTGTTCACCTCGTCGGCAGCGTCCCGCTCGCCAACGCAGAGTCGGTATTTCGACAGGTCGCGACGGAGATAGGCGATCGTCTCCGACGCATTCCTGACGGTGAAACGGGTCCGCGCTCCGATTGGATCGTCTGGCAGCTTCCGATCTTCACCTCGCAATCCGATCTCGAGATCGTCCCGCCCGCTCCCAACAGCTGGCGCCCGCTCCCACGTGTGCGACTCGCCGACAGCGGCGGCGCGGATCGTGTGCGGTTCGAGGCCCTCGGATACGCCGAAGCGGCCATTGCGTCGTACCGCACGTTCGCGCGCCTGAAGCGAGACGCCGTCATTCCCGTCGCCTGCCGTTTTCAATGCTGCTTGCCCACGCCGCTCGCGCCGGTCTTCGCGTTCGTGGTCGGCGAGCATCAACCCGTGATCGAGCCGCTCTACGAGGCACGCCTGCTTGCGGAGCTCGACCAGATTCTTCGGGAGGTGCCCCACGATCAGCTTGCGATTCAGTGGGACACGAACTTCGAGTTCGGGATGCTTGAAGGCGTCTTTCCGGTCTGGTTCGACGACGTCAAGGGCGGCATCCTCGAGCGTCTACTTCGTCTCGCACGCCACGTTCCGCCCGATGTCGAGCTCGGCTATCACTTCTGCTACGGCGACGTGCAGCATCGCCACTTCACCGAGCCCGCGGACGCGAGGAAGCTCGTCGAGATCGCCAACGCGCTCTCAGCGAGTCTGGGCCGCCCGCTCAACTGGATCCACATGCCCGTGCCGCGCGGGCGGACCGACGGCGCATACTACACGCCGCTCCGGGAGCTACGCTTGCGTCCGGAGACCGAGCTCTATCTTGGCCTCGTTCATCACACCGATGGCATCGACGGGACCATGCGTCGCATCGACGTCGCCAGCCGCTTCACCTCGGGGTTTGGCATCGCGACCGAGTGCGGCTGGGGCCGTCGCGCGCCCTCGACACTCGACGAGCTGTTGCGAATCCATCGGGAGCTCAGTCTTCCCGTTCACGACGCGAGCGTCGCGTCGCACCGTTTCGAGTGGCCGGCGGGATTTTCGCGCATCCCCGATGAGGCGTGGACGCAGCAGCCCGTGGATACCTTCGGCCTTCACTACGACACGGTGGAGAACCACGGGTGGTACAAGAACCTCGATCCGACGGTCGAGGACCTCGCGCGCCATCTCACTGGCGGACAGGTCCTGATCGACTACTCGGGCGGCACCGGCATCCTACTCGACCGTCTCAAGCTGCGCGTGTTCGACCGGCGTTTCGGCGTCGTGATCGTCGACAGCTCGCCGAAGTTTTTGCGCGTCGCGCTCGGCAAGTTCCACGACGACGACCGAGTAGCGTTCCGCTCTCTGCGGTGGCTCAAGGAGGACAAACGGCTCCAACGCCTGGAAGAAGTGCTGGGACCCGAGCTGCTCTCACGAGGCGTCGACGCGATTGCGTCGACGAACGCGATCCACCTCTACCTCGATCTGCCGGGGACCCTCGTGTCATGGGCGCACGTGCTCCGACCGGGCGGACGGGTGTTCGTCCAGTCGGGAAACATCCGCAATCCCGGGGCGAAGCCCGCCGAATGGGTGCTCGACGAGACCGTGTGGGCAATTCACGAAGTGGCCGTCGGGCTCGTGCGCAACGACGCACGCTACGCGGCGTATCGGCCCGCCCTCGACGACGAGGCGCGGATGGAAGCATGGCTGGCATATCGCGACCGGGTGTTCATCCCCGTGCGTCCGCTCGATTATTACCTGCGTTGCCTCCACGACGCGGGATTCGTCGTCGAGACGGCCACAGCACGCGGGATCGAGGCGCGCGTGGACGACTGGTTCGAATTCCTGAGCGCGTATCACGACGCCGTTCTCGGATGGGTCGGCGGTATCTCGAAGGTCGAGGGCTCGACGGCGACCCCGGAGGCCGTGCGGGATCGTCTCGCGCTGATTCGCCACGCCATGGACACGCTCTTCGGCGGCCGGCCCTCATTTCACTGCTGCTGGACGTACATCAACGGCGCACGCGCCTGAAGCGCACGGTAGACAAAAGAGCCGCTGTACGCGTGATGCGTCGAGGATTCCTCGTGAACCATCTGCGTCGGGGGTTCGATCCCCTCCGGGCGCGCTTACTCAGGAGCCTCGCCGCGTAGTACGATCAGCGCGATGACGCGATTCAAGCTGTCCGACGTCGCGCCGTGGCTCGTCGTGCTGATCGCATTCGCGGTGTTCGCGCACGATGCGGTCGGTCAGTCACGTCCTCTACCGCCCGGTCACCCGCCGACCGATCGCGGCAACGCGCCGCCCCCGGCGCCGCCGCCCGGCAGCGGGACCGGCCGCATGGGCCTTACGTGGACGGCGCCCTCGAGCTGGATCGCAGAAACGCCGAAGACCGCAATGCGACGCGCACAGTATCGCATTGACGGTAAAGGCGGTCCGGCCGAGTGCATCGTCTTCTATTTCGGTCCTGGCGAAGGCGGCGGCGTGAAGGCGAACGTCGAGCGTTGGGCCGCTCAGTTCCGTCGCGCCGACGGCAGCGCAATCGGTAACGCGTTGAAGACGCGCGAGATCAAAGTCGGTGATATCCCGGTGACGCTCGTGGAGATCACCGGAACATACGTGGGCGGCATGGGCGGCGGACCCGGTGGTCCCGAGAAGCCGGATCAGATGATGCTGGCGGCCATTGCCGAGGGACGCGACGCCAACTGGTTCTTCCGGGCACTCGGTCCGCGCGCCACGCTCGAACCCGTGCGCGCCGACTTCGAGAAGATGGCGCGATCCATCAAGCCCGGCGCGGATCGCTCGTAGCGCCTCGAGTCGGTCGGAGACCTAGCCCTCGCGTGCGCGCCGAGCGGCGGCCGCATGCGCGTCGGGCCGAGCGGCGAGACAGCGGTGGATCTCGCGGGCGAGCGCCTCGGGAGTGACCGGCTTCATCAAGAACGTACAGGCGCCGGCGGCGAGAGCGGCCGGCTTCAGGTAGTCGCGAAGGTCGTGCCCGGTGAGCGCAATGATGAGAATGTCGGCCATCGCCGGGTCGGCGTGCAGTCGCTGAATTGCGGCCCAACCGTCGAGCGTCGGCATCTGCAGGTCCATCACGACGACGTCGGGCCGCCGCTTCCGGCGGGCCTTGCGGATTGCCTCGCGGCCGTCAGCCGCGAGCTCGATGTCGTAGCCGCACATGCGGAGATACAGCGCGTACATCTCGCGCGTGTCGGCGTGGTCGTCCGCAACAAGAATGCGCGGCGCGGTGGCGCGAGCCGGCCGGCTCATTGGGCACATCGTAGATGTACCTACATGCGCTCGTCGAGAGGGAAACGATTTTCCGTGTTTTGCCCCGGCCGCCCGGTTCGCGCCGCCTCGCTCACGCCGCGCGTCGCACGCGGTCGCGAGGCTCGGCCACCTTGTCGTGCCGCCATGCGGTGTCGACGCTGACCCTGCCCGCGCCATTGCCTGCCAGGAATACGAACGCCAGCGCGTACAGCAGCGGCAGCTCACCGCCGTTCTGCATCGGCACCGCTCCGCGCGGCGCGTGGACCATGACGAACGCGCTGAGCATCTCGAGCGCGAGGACCGCGGCCACCGGGCGAGTCCAGAGCCCGAGCATGAGCAGGATGCCGCCAACGAGCTCGAGCACGCCGGCGACGCCGAGCAGCGACGCAACTGCTAGGGGCTTGCCTCCGAACCCGCAGAGCTTCTCTAAACCGTGCATCAGAAAGAGCGCCGCGACCCCGATCCGGAACACGGCGCGCGTGATCCGCGCAACGTCCATGATCGTCCTCCCCGGAGCAACGTCCATGATCGTCCTTCCCGGGCCATTCGTTTTGCAGGCCGGATACCATCGAAATCTCCACCGTAGCGTGCGCAGGGCACCGCCGCGTCGCTCGGGACATGTACGTACTCGGATTTTCCACGGCGCGCGGGCGGCCCGGCTTAGACTGACCGCGCCATGACTGCATCCCCGTCCGAGGGGTGGGCGCGCAGAGCGGCGCGCGTGGGCCGCTGTGTCGCGAAATTTCGGCTGACGAACAAGCCGCAGGTGCAGGGGTGGCGGACGAGCCGCGTGTCGACGGGCGGAGCGCGCTGCATCGGGTGCGACGATCCGTTCCAGCCCGGTGAGCTGCACGTGGAAGTGATCGCGGCCCAGACGCTCGTTCTCGAGCTGCACGACGAATGCTTCGAGGTGTGGACTCGCTTCGCGCAGGGCGGCGCCCCGGCACCGCCGCCGCTGCCCGAGGACGAGGAGCCGGAGTTCTAGGCGACGACGTTAGGCGGGGGCGCGGGCGCGGGCGATACGCCGATCCAGCGCGGGATGCGAGAAGAGCAGCAGCTCCTTGATGCGATGCGGACGCCGCTCGGCGAGGTTCAGCGTGGCCAGACGCTCCATGGCGCCGATGAACGCATCTGAGTCCCGCGTGAGCGCGAGCGCGAAGTCGTCCGCCTGGCGCTCGATGTGGCGCGAAAACGCGTTCGCGACCGGCGTGACGAGCACGCCGAGCGTCGCGAGCACGAGCATGAGCCACGGCAGCCCGGCAGGATCTGCCACGCCGGCGAAACCGAGTCGGCCGACGCCCGCGCGCAGCGCTTGATCGGCGACCCAGAACGTCGCGACACCGATGACGGCGTGCACCGCGAGACCGCGTCGCATGTCGCCGTGCACGTGATGGCCGAGCTCGTGCGCGAGCACGGCCTCGACTTCCGGGGCCGAGAACCCGTTCGCGAGCGTGTCGTAGAGCACGATGCGACGCGTGCGGCCGAGCCCTATGACGGCGGCGTTGGCGGTGCGGCTCTTGCGCGATTGGTCCGCGATCGACACGCCGATTGCGCGCACGCCCGCGCGCTCCGCCAGAGCGAGCAAGCGGCCGGCCAGCACCGGATCGGCGAGGGGAGTGAGGCGATAGAACATCGGCAGGATCCAGACGGGAACCACCGCGGTCATGACGATGGCGAACAGAAATGCGGCGGCCGCCGCCGCCAGCCACCAGAGCGTCGTCGCGCGGAGCAACGCGTACAGCACCTCGACGGCCGCCAGCGCAATCACTGCGCCGAGCGCCGCGCCCTTGGCACGATCGGCGAGCCAGCCTCGGAGCGGCTGGTGCAGCAAGCCATATCGTCGCGGCAGCACCCACGCGGACACCCAAGTCAGCGGTAAGCCGAGGAGCGCGTGGCCGAGTCCAATCGACGCGGCGACGAGCGCCACCTGCGCCGGCGCACTGGACGTCAGGCGCGAGATCGACGCGGCCAGCGCGGGACCGAAGCGCGCGAACACGAGCACGGTGAGGTATGCGGCACCGAGTGCTAGTCGCGCGAGCCGAAGCCACAGCTGCAGACGGTGATAGCGCGTGGGATCGGCGCCCGTCATGCAGCGATTGTACCGAACGGTCTGCTGCTACAATGAACGGGCGTTCAATCCTGATTCGTCGGGGAAGAGGAGCCCATGTTCGATTCGGTCGAAGACGTCCAGCAGCGTTTCAAGAATGCGCGGTACATTGCGAGCCGGCGGATCTCCACCGTCGTTTACCTCTCGGAGCGCATGGGACGTCCGGTCCTCATCGAAGGTCCGGCGGGTGTCGGCAAGACCGAGCTCGCCAAGACGCTTGCCGACATCACGGGGCGGCCGCTCATTCGGCTGCAGTGCTACGAGGGGCTCGACGAAGGCAAGGCGCTGTACGAGTGGAAGTACGCCAAGCAGCTGCTCTATACGCAGCTGCTGAAGGATCGCATCGGCGAGCTCATTGCCGACGCGCCCTCGCTCCCCGATGCCGTCGCGCGCATCGCGGGGCAGGACGATGCGTTCTTCTCGTTCCGCTTCCTGTCGCAGCGGCCACTGCTCTCGGCCATCCAGTCCGATCAGCCCGTCGTGCTGCTCATCGACGAGATCGACAAGGCCGAGCCGGAGTTCGAAGCGTTCCTGCTCGAGGTGCTGTCGGACTTCCAGGTGTCCGTGCCGGAGCTCGGAACGGTGAAGGCCAAGCACATCCCGCTCGTCGTGCTCACGTCGAACAACGCGCGCGAGCTGTCGGACGGCTTGAAGCGGCGCTGCCTGCATCTGTTCATCGACTTTCCCGCGCCGGCGGAGGAGCTCGAGATCATCCGACTCAAGGTGCCGGAGATCCCGGCGAAGCTGGCATCCGCCGTGGTCGCGGCGGTGCAGAAGATCCGCGCGCTGGAGCTGCGCAAGCCACCGTCGGTGTCGGAGTCACTCGACTGGGCGCGCTCGCTGGTGATCCTGAACGCGCAGACGCTCGATGCGGCGCTCGTGGAGTCGACGCTGACGATGCTCGTGAAGTACGAGAAGGATCTCGAGCGCGTGAAAGGCGCCCTCGACAAGGTACTCGCGCAATGATTCTCCGACCGTAAATCAGATGGACGAGCGCATCCTCGAGTTCATCGGCGATCTCCGTCGCGCGGAGCTCCGCATTTCCCCGTCCGAGGCGCTCGATTCGCTGGCCGCAAGCGCCGAGGTGGGTCTGGCCGACCGGGAGACGTTCAAGTCGACCCTCGCCGCCACGCTCGTCAAGGAGTCGCGCGACCTCGAGACCTTCGAGCGGATCTTCAATCTCTACTTCCTCGATTTGCAGGCGCTCGGAGAGGGCATCCAGAAGGCGCTCGGACCGCAAGATCCGCGCGTGCAGGACCTGCTCGACCACCTCGTGGACGAGGAAGGCCTCGAGCTCGACGATCTGACCGAGCTGCTCATGCGCGGCGAAGGCAGCGAGATGGAGATGGCCATCCGGGCCGGCGGCCAGAACGCGGGCCTCGAGCGCCTGATGTACTTTCTGCAGGTCGGGTACTTCTCGCGCAAGATCCAGGACAAGTTCGACTGGTCGGCCATCGAGCGCGACATCGAGAAGATCATGCGGATGCTCGAGGCGCGCGGGCTCGATCCGGGCCAGCTGGCCAGGATCCGGAACTATCTCGAGCTGCGGCTCGAGGCGTTCAACCGCATGATCCGTCAGCACGTCGAGCGCGAGCTCGAGCGACGCGCGTACCGTCAGGGCGAGAAGCTCACGCGCGAAGTGCTGTCCGACAAGCCGCTGTTCGCACTCACGCCCGACGAGGTCGCGCAGATGAAGAACGTCGTGGCGCGGCTGGCGCGCAAGATCAAGGACGCGCTGGCGCTCCGACAGCGGCAGGAGCAGCGCGGGCGCCTGGACACGCGTCGCACGATCCGCAAGAGCCTATCGTACGGCGGCGTGCCGATGGAGGTCTTCCTCAAGCGGCGTCATCGCGACAAGCCGAAGCTGATCACGATCTGCGACGTTTCGGACTCGGTGCGCAACGCCTCGCGCTTCATGCTGCAGCTCGTGTGGAGCTTGCAGGAGTGCTTCAGCCGCGTCCGCTCGTTCGTGTTCGTCTCGGAGATCGCCGAGGTCACCCAGGCCTTCTCGGCGTACCCCGTGGAGCGCGGGATCGAGTGGGCGCTCAAAGCGGCGCCCGTCGATTATCACTGCCGCTCGGACTTCGGCTACGCGTTCAGCCGGTTCGCCAACAGCGAGCTCGAGTCGCTCGACCGCAAGACGACGATCCTCGTCCTCGGCGACGCCCGGAACAACTACAACGACCCGCAGTCGTGGGCGCTGCGGCTGATCCGCGAGCGCGTGAAGGGCATCATCTGGCTCAATCCCGAAGGCCAGTGGGGCTGGGGGATCGGCGACAGCGTGATGCCCATGTATGCGCCGTCCTGCGACCTCGTGCGGGAGTGCAGGACCATTGGCCAGCTCGGCGAAGTCGTCGACAACCTCGTGCATCGTTGGTGGCGCCGCGGTCGTTGATGGCCTGAGCCGCGGTCGTTGATGGCCTGAGCCGCGGTCGTTGATGGCCTGAGCGTTGCACCATCGCGGAGCGATGCGTCACGTCGTTACTGGCGTCCTGCTCGCCCTCGCGGTCGCGATCGCGCTCATCGTTCCGCCCACCGTGCCCGCTGAGGACGACTGCAAGGTCGTCGAGGACTTCAGCCACGCGCAGGTTGGTGAGTTTCCGTCGGCGTGGAAGGCCCGCAAAGAAACGGGCAAGGAGGTCTACGTCGTAGGGGAAGAGGGCGGCAAGCGCTTCCTCCGCGCGGCGTCGAAAGGCCTCGGCATCCAGGCGGCACGTGAGGTTCAGGGCTGGGATCTCGCCGCCTATCCGGTGCTCGTCTGGTCATGGCGGCCGCAGCAGTTTCCTCGCGGCGGCGACGAGCGCGAATCCGCGACGAACGACAGCGCGCTCGCCGTCTACATGCTCGTGCCGCACTCACGCATCACGGGTCCCTATGCCGTGAAGTACATCTGGAGCGAGAAGGTTCCAGTGGGTACGCACCTGACGTCCAACAATGGGCTCACGCAGGTGCGCGTGCTGCGCAGCGGCGTGCAGGGGCGCGGCGAGTGGCGGGAGGAGAAGGTGAACGTCCTGGACGACTTCCGCAAGTACTTCGGCGCCAAAGAGCCGCCCAAGCCGATCGGCATTGCTGTCCTCACCGACGCCGACGATACGGGGTCGGTCGCCGCGGGCGACTACGCCGACTTTAGAATTTGCCGGCAATAGAGATGGCCCAGAAATGGTCCCCCATACCCCGCCGCGCGTGTGATGGATGTTACTTCGCGCCGGCGGGCGCTCGCCGGCGAAGCTCGGCACAGTGGTCGACGTCGTCCGCGCGTGCGGTGAACCAGACGTAGTCGAACGGCAGGCCGCCCGTCCCGAACTGGCCCGAGTACTGACCCGGCTGCGTCCAATCGTCGACGACCTCGAGCATCGCCACGCTCGTCACGCGCCCGCCGGGGGCGAGCGTCGCAAGCACCGCGGGCACCCCGTAATCGGTGCGCACGTGACCCGAGCCCGCGACCAGCACGGCGCCGTCCTGCTGCGCGGCGACGAGTCGCTCCGCCATCTCGGCGTCGCGGGCCCGCTGCGCGGTGACCATGCCGGCCATCATCGTCTCGGGTAGCGCGCCGCAATGCGCGGTGCGAATCTCTTCTTCGAGTGCGGCCTGGGCCGCCGCCGGCCGGTCGAGCGCGTGGCGGCGCACAAACGCCGGATCGAGCGCCGAGAGATCGCCGCGCGCGACGGTGCGCACCGTCGCCGGCGGGAGATTGGCCGCCACGATTGGCAAGCCCGCGGCAAGCGCGGCTTCGGCGATCGGCTGATAGAGTCGCCACGCCGGCCAGCCTTTCGTCTCCCAGTCCACCGCCTGACCGAGCCCGGCGGCATCGCGCGGGGCCGCGGCCAGGTGCCGCGCCAGCGCCGGCGCCTGCGTGGTATCGAGCATCTCGAACGCCACGGCGGGGCGCCGGCCGGCCTCGATCATCCGGCGCACGAGCCACGCCTGGAACTGATGGTGCTCGGGGTGGTCGTGACGCTCACCGAGGAGCACGAACCTCGCCGCACTCACCGCGGCGCCGAGCTCTTGCTGCGTGACGAAGCGCCCCCGCTGCACGTCCCACACCTTGCCCGTCAACGCGTGGTCGTAGCCGCGTCCCGGTGGCGGCGGTTCGGTCGCGCGCGCGGCGGACGCGAGTACCAGGACGACGGCGACGAGCACACCGGAGCGCCAGGCCAACACAACGCCAGCATACCTGCGCCGTGATAGCCTCCGGCGTATGAAGAAGCGCGAGCAATGAACGGGCGTGCGGACCCCGCTACAACAGATCCAATAGAATCCCTCTTCGAGCGGGGTGTCACGGATGGCTTGCCCGTCGTGCCGCCCACGCGCGAGCGCGTCGCGCGCGCGATCGACGCCACGGGCCGTGCCGCCGACGAGCTGATCGCGCTCGTTCCGCCGAACTACGGCCGCGCGACGGTCGAGAAGATCGCGGTCAACGCGGTCATGGCCGGCTGCCGTCCCGAATATGTGCCGGTCGTGCTGGCGGCGGTGGACGCCGTGTGCGACGAGGCGTTCGACTTGCACGGCGTGTCCGCGACGACCAACGCGCCGGCCCCGCTCATCGTCGTCAACGGGCCGGTCCGCGGCGCGCTCGACATCAACTGCGCCGCGGGATTGTTCGGTCCCGGCTGGCGCGCGAACGCCACGATCGGGCGCGCGCTGCGCCTGGTGTGCGTCAACGTCGGCGGTGCGCGGCCGGGCGTGGTCAGCATGTCGACGTTCGCGCATCCCGGACGCTACACGTATTGCATCGGCGAAAACGAGGAAGCGAGCCCGTGGGCGTCGCTGGCGGTCGAGCACGGTTTCGCGGCCGACGACGACACCGTCGCGGTGCTCGCCGCCGACGCCCCGCTCACCGTGTACGATCAACGCAGCCGCACCGCGCCCGATCTGCTGGCGACGGTGGCGGCCAGCATGGCGGTCATCGAGCACCACAAGATGACGCACTGGGGCGACACGCTGCTCGTGCTGTCGCCGGAGCACGCGGCGATCGTGGCCGGCGATGGCTGGTCGAAGGCCGACGTGCGGCGCTTTTTGTTCGAGCGGCTCCAGCGTCCGGTCTGTGAGCTCGTGCCGGGCCGGGACGGCGGCGACGGGCTGCCCGAGCACGTGTTGCGAAAGTTTGCCGATCCGGGGCACGATCGCACACCGATTCCGAAGTTCCGCGCGCCCGAGCACATCAAGATTCTCGTGGCGGGCGGGACGGCGGGACGGTTCTCGGCCGTCGTGCCGGGCTGGACGTTCTCGAAGGGCAGCAATCTCGTGATGAGGAGGATCCGATGACCGAGTATCTCGATCCCACCGATTCCGTGGCCGTGCCGCGCAAGACGGCGCCGCGCCCCTCGTCGCTCGACGGCAAGGTCGTGACGCTGCTCGACATCTCGAAGGCCAAGGGCGATCACCTGCTGGACCGTCTCGAGGAGCTGCTGCGCGAGCGGGCGCGGCCGAAGGCGATCATGCGCAAGAAGAAGCCGACCTTTGCCCGACCGGCCCCCGATCCGCTGCGGGACGAGATCGTCGGCGGGACGGATGTGCTGATCGAAGCGCTCGCGGACTGAGGGTCCTGCACCACGTGCAGTGTGCACGACGGCGTGTTCTTCGAGGACCACGGTATTCCCACGGCGACGATCATCTCGACCGAGTTCGCCCGCGCCGCAAAAGCGCAGGCGGAGGCGCTGGGCGCCACGGCCTATCGGACGGTCATGGTGCCGCATCCGATCCAGCCGCTGACCCGCGACGAGGTCCGGACACTGGCGGACAAAGTTTTCGACGACGTGCTCGCGCGGGTGACGGACTCGCCCGACACGCGGCTCGCGCGCTGACGCGCTGATGCTCGTCGGCGCATTCGCGTGCGCGCACACGCCGCAGCTCATCGCGCGTCCGGAGACGGAAGACCGCGACCTGGTGCTGCGCGTGCACGCGGCGTTCGCGCGCGTGCGCCGGCGGCTCGCCATGCTGCAGCCGGACGCCATCGTCATGGTGGCCGGCGATCACGTCGAGGCGTTCTTCCTCGATGCGGTGCCGGCGCTCGCGGTCTATGTCGGCGCCGAGGCGGCGGGGACGTTTGGCCCGTACACCTATCGTTTTCCAATTCACGAGCCGCTCGCGCGCGCGATCGCCGAGCAGGGCATCGAGCGCGGCTTCGACCTGCTCTACACGCAGCACGCGCGGCTGGACTATGCCTTTTTCGTTCCGCTGCACTTCACGATGCCGGCGCCCGCGGTGCCGATCGTGCCGCTGCACGTCAACGTGTATTTGCCGCCGCAGCCGACACCACGGCGGTGCTACGCGTGGGGCGAGGCGCTCCGGGACATCCTGGGCGCCCGCCCCGAGCGCGTGGTGCTGATGGCCTCGGGCGGCATGTCCCACTATCCCGGGACGGAGCGCTACGCGTCGCCCGACTACGACTGGGACCGGCGCGTGCTCGATGCGCTGCGCGACGGACGGGGCGTGGAGCTCGCCGCGCTGACCGGCGAGGAGCTGGACAAGGCCGGCAATGTCGAGCTGCGCACGTGGATCACGGTGCTCGGCGCGGTCGGCGCGGGGAAGGCCGAGATCTATTGCTACGAGCCGTCATGGCACCACGGCAACGCCGTGGTGGAATGGCAGTGCGAGCCGCGATGACCGACACCCACTATCGCTTCCCACCGGCCGCCGCGTACGCGCTGAACCGCTGCCTGTACGCGCTGAAGTCGGACGATGCGTTCCGCGCGCGCTTCGTCGCCGATCCGGATGCCGCTATGGCCGAGCACGGCCTGGATGTCGAGGCGTGCGCCGCGCTGCGGGCCGCTGATCGCGACGCGCTCGTCGCGCGCGGCGCTCATCCCTATCTGGTCTTCATGGCCGACCTCCGCCTGCGCATGGCCCGCGGCACGGCCACGTTCGAGTACTTTTGATCTGCGCCAAAGAGTTTTTCGCGCTTCAGCTCGCGTTCGCGAAGAAAGTTGCTGCGCTGTCAGGGCGTCCGTTCTCGGACGCCGTCCTTGACTCCACCAACCTTTATATACGGTTCGGCCTCGGCCGCGACTTCGACGCCCGGCACCCAACGTGGCAGGACTACATCGCGGGCTTGCAAGAAGCGGACGACCCCGCCGAATGGACGTATCGCTTTTATGTCGCGCGGGGTGGGGAGCCGGCCGGGCCGGACGTCGTCGCGAGTGTCGGATGTTTTTCGTACGCGCGGCTCGACGATGATCGGATCCGCCTGCACTTTCGCAACGCAGAATCGAGCGGCGGATCGCCCCTCGCGCGCGAGGGCGTCGAAGCGCGATTGACCGAGCTGGCCTCGATCTTCGCGCACGTGAAGCGAAGCTCGCACGGGCCGCTCCGCGTGGTCGGTGCGTCGTGGCTCTACAACATCGGGGCGTATCGTCGGCTATTCCCGCCTGCGTATCTCGCGACGGCGCGTGTGATGCCCGGCCGGTTTCGTCACATGCCGTTGTGGGGCCAGTTCCTCGATCGGCACGGCCGCGTCAAAGCCGACATGGGGCGCACCTTCCTGCAGCGCCTCGCACGCGAGTCGAGCGTGCGCCTCGCACGCGAGTCGAGCGCGAGCAGCCTGGACGCGTGTTTTCCACTTCCCGTGCTCTCGCTCGAAGCGCCGGTCCAGGACTTCTACGACTTTTACCGCGTCTCGTCGGCCGAGGTCGTCATTCCGGCAGCCGCCACACCCGGCCCTGCGGCGGCTCGTCGGTCAGCGTGAACTGCGGCAGCGCCATCGCCTCGCCGACGTCCTGAAACACGACGCGCACGCGCTTGCCGATCGCGACTTGTTTTTCGTCTTCCATCGTGACCCCGTCGGGCTTCACGAGGTTCGCGATGATCCGCAGGCCCTCGTCGGCCGTTGGCTTCCCGCGCTGCTCGTCCAGCTCGACGAGCACGACGGTGTAGGGCGTGGCGTCCTTGAAGCCCGGCTGGATCGCGTGCACGACGGTCTCGTACGAGTAAATCGTGCCGCGGCCGCTGACTTCCTTCCACGTCCAGCCGAGCTCCATGCACCAGGGGCAGGCGTGCAGCGCGGGGTAGCGCATGAGGCCGCACTTCGTGCACGCGCGCAGCATCAGCCGGTGCTGGCGCGCGTGGGCGTAGTACTCCTTCCACTCACTGTCGTTGTCGGGAACGATCAACGTCATGCCGCGGTAGGTCACGGGCTGGGGCATCGCGCTATCTCCTCATGATCACGGCCGAGCCCGTGGCCGGCATCGCCCAGCCGAGATTCATCGTGATCTCGGCGTCGCGCACCTGGCGGCACTTGCCCACCGAATAGTCGTAGCTGTGCTTGCCGTCGGCGGCGCCGGGGCAGGTGTCGTCGACCGTGCCGCGGAGCTGACGGACGTTCTCGATGACCATCGACATGCCGTGCGTGTAGCCTTCGCACAGGTGCCCGCCCGACGTATTGTTCGGCCGCTTGCCGCCGAGCTCGATGATGCCGCTCGAAACGTACGCGCCGCCTTCGCCCTTCTTGCAGAACCCGTACTCCTCGAGCTGGAGCATCGTGGTGAACGTGAACGCGTCGTAGGAGCCGGTGATGTGGACGTCGTCGGGCCGAATGCCGGCCTGGCCGAACACGATGTCCTTGGCGTAGTGGCCGGCCACGCGGGAGATCGGCCCGTGCACCCAGTGAAAGTCGACGCGCGGCTTGGACACGCGGCCGGCGACGCCCATGATGTAGGCGGGCCGCGCCTTCAAATCGCGGGCGCGCTCGGCGGACGTGACGATGATCGCGGTCGCATTGTCCGTCTCGAGACAGCAGTCGAGCAGGTGCAGTGGCTTCACGATCCAGCGCGAGCCGACGACGTCCTGCACGGTGACGCGCTCTTTGGCAATCGCCTTCGGATTGTTCGAGGCGTGCTTGCTGTGTGCGACCTTCACGGCCGCCAGCTGCTCCGAGGTCGTACCGTACTCGTACATGTGGCGCATGAACGTCGGCGCGAACGTCTGCCCCGCGCTGCGCATCCCGAACGGCACCTGGGCCAGGTCCATCCCGCGCACGGGCTGCGCCGCGCGCGCGCCCGTGCCGCCGATGCGAAACTCCGAGTAGCCGTTCATCGATCGGTAGATCGCGACGGTATTGCACATGCCCGTCTCGATCGCGCCCATGGCCAGCCCGATGAGCGCTTCCGTCGACGAGCCGCCGCCGACGACGTCCATATAGAAGTTGAGACGGATGCCGAGATCGGGCGCGACGTGAGTGGCGAGCGTCGAATCGCCCGACTGATAGTCGAGCATGCCGTCGACGTCGGACGCGCGCAGGCCGGCGTCGAGGATCGCCTTGCGAACCGCCTCGACGGCCATCGCGCGCGTCGAGCGGCCGGAGCCGCGCGAGTACTCGGTCTCGCCGACGCCGACGATGCAGTACTTGTCCTTGAGCGTTTTCGTCACCACGGGCGGAGCTCCTTTATGGGGTCAGAGGAGGCGGCCGAGCGGGCCCAGGTCGAGATTGAGGTCTTCGGGGGCGAGGCCGAAGCGCGCCCCGATGTCGCGGATCGTGTCTTCGAGCTGCATCAACGCACGCCCCACGGCTTCGGTCTCGTCGGGCGTCAGCGTGTCGGCTTCCATGCGCCGGATGGCCTGGCGCTCCATGAGCTGGCGCAGGAACTCGACGAGCGTCAGCACCAGCCGCGCGACCGAGCGCTGCACGTCCTCGGGATCCGCGTTCCAGCGCGGTGGCGCGATATCCCCGACGCGTCGCTCGAGCTCCGCGCGCAGCGATTCGAGCTCGCGCACGTGCAGGGCGGCCTCGGGACGCCGCGGCGTCGGCGCGGTCATTCGAGCGCCTCGGGCGCAAACGCATAGGGCGGCCACGGTCCGGTCGCGACGAGTCGGATCGGCGCGAGCGTCGCGCGCTCGATCAAGGTCTGGTACGCGGCGCCCTGGCCGCGGTCGATGAGGTGGTACACGCTCGCGAGCAGCGGCGGCGCGTCGTGGCGCACGACGCGCTCCACGCGCACCAGCGACGCCAGGGCCGGGCGCACCGCGGCGAGCTCGGGTGCTTCGCGACCGCGCCGCCATTCCGCGTGCCGCGCGGTCAGGTAGCGCGCCCCTGGACCCAGCTCGCCCGCGGCGTCGGCGCTCGTCTGCGGCGCGACCGGTGCGGGCGGCGACGCCTCGCCG
>JBKOUQ010000070.1:0-20274 GCA_046723475.1 Candidatus Methylomirabilota bacterium | reverse complement strand
GTCGAAGGCCGCCGGACCGTCGACGAGCGAGACGCCCGCCGCGGGCAGCGCGGCGACGTCCGGTCCCAGCGAGGCGACGGGCTTGGCATCGGTGCCGCGCACGCGCGCGCCGGCGGCCGAGAGCAGCCGGGCCGCGGCGATGCCGCTCTTGGCGAGGCCGACCACCGTTGCACGGCGGCCGCTCAGCGTCGCCAGATACGCGCGCCCCCTCGTCATCACGTCCATCTCCTCCGCCAACACTGTCATCTGGCTAGCGCAGCTTCAGCGTGGTGAGCGCGAGCAGCGCGAGCGCGAACGACACGATCCAGAACCGCACGACGATCTTCGGCTCCGGCCAGCCGGTCAGCTCGTAATGGTGATGTAGCGGCGCCATGCGGAAGATGCGGCGCCCCGTCAGCTTGAACGACGCGACCTGTATGATGACCGACACCGCCTCCACCACGTAGATGCCGCCGACGAGCGGCAGCAGCAGCTCGGTCTTGGTCAGCACGGCGAGCATGCCGATCGACGCGCCGAGCGCCAGCGAGCCCGCGTCGCCCATGAAGACCTCGGCCGGATGACAGTTGAACCAGAGGAACCCGATCGCTGCACCGATCAGCGCGCCACAGAACACCGACAGCTCGCCGGCGCCGCGAACGTTGAGGATCTTCAGATAGTCGGCCGCTCGGAAGTTGCCCGTCAGGTACGCGATGACGCCGAACGCCGCACCCGCCATGACGATGGGCCCGATCGCCAGGCCGTCGAGGCCGTCGGTCAGATTCACCGCGTTCGAGGCGCCGATGATCACGAGCATCGCGAAGAGAAACCACAGCGCCCCAAGATGCACCAGCCAGCCTTTGAAGAACGGGATCGCCAGCACGGGCTGCCACACGTCCGCCGGCTGCCAGTAGACGATCTGCAACAGCACGACGGCCAGGATCACCTGCGCCGCGAGCTTGCCGCGCGCCGGGATCCCGCGCTTCGTGCGGATCTTCGTCCAGTCGTCCCACATACCGATCAGGCCGTAGCCCGCGATCGCGAGCATCGCGACCCACACGTAGCGGTTGGCCAGATTCGCCCACAAGAAGGTCGAACCCAGAATGGCGCACAGGATGATGACGCCGCCCATCGTCGGCGTGCCCTTCTTCGACGTGCGATGGCGCTCCGGCGTGTCCTCGCGCAGCGTCTCCGTGCCGTGCTGCATGCGACGCAGCCGCCGGATGAGCCATGGCCCCACGATCAGCGAGATCACGAGCGCGGAGATCAGCGCCATGAACGAGCGGAACGTGAGGTAGCGAAAGACGTTGAACAGGATGTGCTCTCGGCCGAGCGGGACGAGCAGGTAGTAGAACATCGTCCTTCCTCATCCGGAGGACCGCTCGCTACGGGCCAGCCGCGCGACGAGCGCGTCCACCACGCGCTCCATCCGCATGCCCCGCGAGCCTTTCACGAGCACGACGTCGCCTGGGGCGAGCCGCTTCAGCAGGTGCGCGACCGTGTCCTCGAAGGTGGCCGCATGATGCGCGTGCGTGAGCCCGGCCGCGCGCGCCGCCTCGACGGCGAGCGCGGTGCCACGCCCGAGGCCGACGAGCTCGTCCGCGGGCAGCGCGGCCACGAGCCGCCCGACCTCGCGGTGCGCCTCGTCGCTCAACGCGCCGAGCTCGAGCATGTCGCCGAGCACGACGATCGCGCGATGTCCTGCGCGGCGCGCGGCGAGCGTGTCGAGCGCCGCACGCACCGAGGCGGGGCTCGCGTTGTACGTATCGTCGAGGATGCTCACGTCGCCCGCGCGTTTCCAGACGCTGCGCCCGCCGACGGGCCGCGCGGCCCCGAGGCCGCGCACGATCTCCTCGAGCGACAGCTCGAGCGCGACGCCGACGGCGGCCGCGGCCAGCGCGTTGGCAACGTTGTGGCGGCCGGCGAACGCCAGGCGCACCGCATGCTGCCGCCCCGCCACCGCGAGCGTGAACGCCAACCCGTCGTCCGTCTCCGTCGCGTCACCGACCGCGCGCACGGTGGCGCCGGCCGCACGCCCGAACGTCACCACGCGGGCACGCGTCTCGCCCGCCATCGATGCGACGCGCGGATCGTCGGCGTTCAGCACCGCGACCCCCGACGGCGACAGCGCGCGCACCAGCGCCGCCTTCTCGTCCCGCACGCCCTCGATGCTGCCGAGGAATTCGGTGTGCACCGCGGCGATCATCGTGACGACGCCGACGCTCGGCTGAGCGATCGCCGCGAGCGTGGCGATCTCGCCGGCCTGGTTGGTCCCGAGCTCCACGACCGCGGCGCCGTGCTCGGGGCCCAACCGCAGCAGGGTGAGCGGCAGGCCCCACTGGTTGTTGAACGACGAGGCCGGCTTGAGCACCTCCCAGCGCGTCGCGAGCACCGCCGCCGTCAGCTCTTTCGCGGTGGTTTTGCCGATGGAGCCGGTGATCGCCACGACGGGGATGCTGAAGCGCGAGCGATGCCACGCCGCCAGCCGACCGAGCGCACGCGTCGTGTCCTCGACCAGGACGAGCGGGACGTTGGCCGGCGGCTCGTCGGGCAGCGCGTGAACGACGACACACGCGGCACCACGCGCCGCGGCGTCGCCGAGGAAGGCGTGGCCGTCGAGGCGATGCCCCACGATCGCGAAGAACGCCTCGCCGACCTGCAGCGTCCGTGAGTCGATCGACACGCCGGCCACCGGGACGCCGAGGTCGCCGCTGACCAGCGCGCCGTCGGTCGCGCGCACCAGCTCCTGGATCGTGAAGGGTGCCATGCGCCTGCCTATTGCGCCCGCTCCGTCAGCAACGTCCGCGCCACCTCGCGGTCGTCGAACGGCAGCACATCGCGACCGACGATCTGGTACGTCTCGTGACCCTTGCCCGCGATGACGACGGTGTCGCCCGGGCGCGCCCATGCCAGCGCGGCTCGGATCGCCGCGCCGCGATCCGCCTGCCGCACATCACCCTCGGACCGCACGCGCGCGGCACCGTCGGCGACCTCGGCGACGATCGCGTCGGGGTTCTCCGAGCGCGGGTTGTCGGACGTGATCCAGGCCCGGTCGGTGAGTCGTGCGGCGATCTCGCCCATGATCGGACGCTTCGTGCGATCGCGATCGCCCCCGCAGCCGAAGACGACGCCCAGCCGTCCGGACGTCAGCTTGCGCGCCGTCGTGAGCACGCGCTCGAGCGCGTCGGGCGTGTGGGCGTAATCGACGACGACGAGGAAGGGTTGGCCGGCGCGCACCTGCTCGAACCGCCCGGGGACCGTCTGCACGCCGCCGAGCGCGCGCGCGATCGTATCCGGCGTCAGCGCGAGAGCCAGGCCTACGCCGACGGCGGCGAGGAGGTTCATGACGTTGTGCTCGCCGATGAGCGGCGACGTCAGGCGGAGCGAGCCCGCCGGCGTCGTCACCTGCATCCGCACGCCGTCGAGCGTCGACGCCCACTCCGTCGCGCGCACGCGATTGTCACGGCCCAGGCCGTACGTCAGCGTCTCGAGCGCGAGCCCCTCGACCATCCGGGCGCCGGCCGGATCGTCACCGTTGACCACGGCCGCACGCCGGGGCTTCGGCGACGTCGCGAGCAGCTCGAACAGCCGCCGCTTGGCGCGGCCGTACTCGTCGAGCGTGCCGTGGAAGTCGAGATGGTCCTGCGTCAGATTCGTGAAGACGCCGACGTCGAACGCCAGCGCGTCCACGCGCGAGAGCGCCAGCGCGTGCGACGAAACCTCCATGGCCACGCCGCGCACGCCGCGCGCACGCATCGCGGCGAGCATCGACTCGATCTCCAGCGCTTCGGGCGTCGTCTGCCCGGCAGGGCGGATCTCGTCACCGACCACATATTGGATCGTGCCGAGGATGCCGGTCGCGTCCCCGCGCGCGCGCAGCAGCGCGTCGACGAGATACGACGTCGTCGTCTTGCCGTTGGTCCCCGTGATCCCGACCAGCGTCAGCGACCGTGACGGATGATCCCAGTACGCGCCGGCCAGCGCGGCCAGCGCGCGTCGCGCGGACGGCACGAGGACCTGCGCCACCGGCACGTCGCTCAGCGCCGGTCCCTCGGTCACGACGAGTGCGGCACCCCGCTCGATGGCCTCGGGCACGAACCGCCGTGCGTCTTGCTTGAAGCCCGGGACGGCGACGAACGCCGCTCCGTTCGTGACGCTCCGCGAATCCGCACTCAGTCCGGTGATCGTCGGGGGCGGCGTACCGACCACGCGCCGGTCCGTCAATGCGTCGAGCAGCACGCTCACCGGGACCTCGCGGCGCATATCAACGGACGACCCCGGCACGGAGTGCCTCGGGGGAGAGTGTGAGGTGCGCGACGGTCTCCTCGTCCACGCGCTCGCCGGGTGTGGGTACCTGCGCCACCACGCGCCCACGACCCTCGAGCTGCACGCCGACACCGAGCGGCGCGAGCATCGCGAGCGCCTGGCGCAGCGTCCGGCCACGCACGTCCGGCATCAGCGCGCCGGCCGCGTCGATGGCCACGCCGGCCGGGGCCGCGCCACCGATGCGTCCGGTGGCGTCGGCGGCGGACACCAGTCGCACCTGCGGGCCGCCCGAGCGCTCGGCACCCGGCCCCGTCACGATCTGGATCGGCGCCGCATCGCGCGGTGGCACCTCGAGATAGCGCAGGACAGGGCCGGCGATCGCCGAGAAGATGGGCGCGGCCGCCTCGCTGCCCCACTTTTCGTTCTTCGGCTCGTCGAGCAGCACCAGGAGCACGAGGCGCGGGTCGTCGGCGGGCACGAAGCCGATGAACGACAGCACGCCGGGCGCCCGCGAGTAGCGACGCGTATTCGGGTCGAGCTTCTGCGCGGTGCCGGTCTTGCCGCCGACGTCGAAGCCGGGCACCGCGGCGAAATGGCCGGTACCGTGCTCGACGACCTGCACGAGCATCCGCGTGAGCGTGCGCGCCGTCTCCGGGGCGATCACCTGTCGCACCGGCCGCGGCTCGAAGCGCCGCATCTCGCGGCCGTCGGCATCGAATTCCGCCTTGACCAGCCGCGGCTGCATCAGCGTGCCGCCGTTGGCGACTGCGCCGAACGCGGCGAGCATCTGCAGTGCGGTCACCGACACCTCCTGCCCGATCGACATCGTCGGCAGCGAGAGCGGTGACCACCTCTGCGGATCGCGCACGAGGCCTCGGCTCTCGCCGGGAAGGCCGATGCCCGTCGGCGCGCCGAACCCGAACGCCGTCATGTAGTGGTAGTACCGGTCGCGGCCGAGGGCCAGGCCCACCTTCATGGAGCCCACGTTCGAGGAGTTCTGCAAGACCTCGCTGAACGAGAGCCAGCCGAACTTCTTCCAGTCGTGGATCGTCGTCTTCGCGATCGTGAGCTGGCCGTTCTCGGCCCAGATGCGGTCTTCGGGGTGCACGACGCCTTCCTCGAGGGCCGCAGCCGCGAGAATCACCTTGAACGTCGAGCCCGGCTCGAACGGATCGGTCACCGCGCGGTTGCGCCACACGTCGCGCGACGGCACGTCGTGGAACGCGTTCGGGTTGAAGGTCGGTCGCAGCGCCAGCGCGAGGATGTCGCCGGTGCGCGGATCCATGGCGACGGCCATCGCGGCCTTCGCCTGCGTGCGACGGTACGCGGCGTCGATCTCCCGCTCGGCCAGATACTGGATCGTGCTGTCGATCGTCAGCATCACGCCGTGGCCCGGGGCCGGCGCCGCGAGCATCTGCGGCAGCACGACTTCACGGCCGAGGGCGTCGCGTCCCGCGATGGCGCGCCCGGCCGTGCCGCCCAGAACGTCGTTCCACGCGCGCTCGATGCCTTCGAGACCGCCGTCGACGCCCTCGAAGCCGACCACGTGCGCCGCGAGCTCTCGGTTGGGGTAAAGCCGCAGCGGCTCGTCGAGCAGACCGAGGCCGGGCTCACCGAGCGCGCGCACGCGCGCCGCGACGGCCGGCGGGAGCTTGCGGCGGAGCCACACGAAGCTCTTGCCCGACGTCAGCTGGGCGTGCAGCTCGCGCTCGGGCGCATCGATGATCGGCGCGAGCGCCGCCGCGATCCGCACCGGATCGCCCATGGCGCGCGGCTGAGCAAAGAGTGATTCGGCGGGGGTGGACGTTGCCAGCGCGGCGCCGTGCCGGTCGAGGATCGGGCCGCGCGCACCCTGCAGCATCACCGTGCGTGAATACTGCCGCTCCGCCATGGCAGCCAGCTCGCCTCGCTTGACGAGCATCAGCCAGCCGAGGCGCGTCGTCACACCGGCGAACGCGCCGGCAAGAACCACCGCGAGGATGAGGACCCGCGCGGCTTTTGTATCGGAGCGCGAGGCCGGCTCCCCCCGCGGGTGGCCTGCTCTAGGCAGTTCCCGGCTGCGTAGGTTCACGGTGTGGGTGCGATCTCCACGGCGGCCTCGACTCGATTACGCTGCGCCGCCGCGAGCCCGGTCGTGCCCGTGACGTACTCGCGCGCCAGTCGCACCTGGTCCTGCGCCGGCGCGGTCAGGCCGAGCTGGCGCGCACGCTGGTCCACGCGCAGCGGCGAGCGCAGCGTCGCGACCTCGACCTCGAGCTGGCGGCTGAGCGTCTCCATCTGCGCGCGCTCGGCGCGAAGTGCGTCGACGCGATACGCCAGCTGGACTTGCTGCACGCGTAGCCCCACGACGACGAGCGCACCGACGACGAGCACGGCCGAGATGGCCATGGCGACGGCGAACGATCGCCGCGCGCGCGGGTCCGGTTCTCGATGCAGTCTCTGGTGCTTGATCACGACGTCCGCTCCAGCACGCGCAGCCTGGCGCTCCGGGCGCGGGGGTTGGCCCGCACCTCGTCGTCCCCGGGCGTCAGGGGGGACGGCTCGAGCTGCGCGAACTCCGCGGCAGCGAGAGCACGGAACGCCTGCTTCACGATGCGGTCTTCGCCCGAATGGAAAGCGATCACGCCGAGCCGCCCGCCCACGGCGAGCAGGCCGGGGATCGCCCGGAGCGCCTGGCGGAGCGCTCCGGGTTCGTCATTCACGGCCATGCGCAGCGCCTGGAACGTACGCGTCGCGACGTGCGTGCGCTTGGGCCACGCCGCGCGCGGTACGCCCGCGCGGACCGCGGCCACCAGGTCGCCGGTGGTTCGTAGTGGACGGCGGCGCACGATCGCGCGCGCGATGCGACGCGCGAAACGCTCACCGCCGTGTTCGAAGAGGATGCGCGCGAGCTCGGCCTCGTCCGCCTCGTTCACGAGGTCGGCGGCCGTCCGGCCGCGCGCGGGATCGAGTCGCATGTCGAGCGGCTCCTCGCGCTGAAACGTGAAGCCGCGACCCGACTCGTCGACCTGATAGGACGACATCCCGAGATCGAGCAGCACGGCCCGCGCGTCGTCGATGCCGTGTTCGCCGGCCACGCGCGCGAGGTCGCGGAAGTCGGCGCGCACGAGCGTCACGCGCTCGCCGAACGGCGCGAGCCGGGCCCCCGCACGCGCGAGCGCCTCGGGATCGACGTCGAGCCCGAGCAGGCGGACGTCGTTGCCGCTCGACGTCAGGATCGCCTCCGCGTGACCGCCCATGCCCACCGTCCCGTCGATCACCCAGCCACCGCGGCGCGGTCGCAGCACGAAGGCGACCTCGTCCACGAGGACCGGAACGTGAACCGCTAGACTCCGAGCGCCGAAAGCTTCTCGTAGAGCGAGGGCAGCTTGGGCTGGCCCGTCCGCTCGTATTCGTCGAACCGCGCGCGGTCCCACACCTCGAACTTGTCGAGTCCGCCGCCGACGATCAGCACGCTCTTGTCGATGGCCGCGTCCCGCCGCGCATCGGGCGCGACCAACATGCGGCCCGCCGCATCGAGCGTGACGTCCTTGGCGCGCGAGACGTACAGGCGGCTGATCTCGCGGACCTCGCCGCTGAATCGCGACTGCTCCCGCAGCTTTGCCTCCATCCGCTCCCACTCGGCCAACGGGTACACCTCGAGGCACTCTCCGTCCGGCACCACGACCAGATCCTGGCTCTCGTAGCGGCCGAGCACTTCCCGGAATCTGGCCGGGATGCTGACCCGCCCCTTTGCGTCCAGCGTTGCCGGGTATCGTCCCCTGAACATATAGATACGGGACCTGGAACCCACTTCATCCCACTTTGTCCCACTTAATTGGCGAATCTACAGTTGCCAATTCGGCCTGTCAAGCGAAAACCTTACGATTTTTCTGGCGAAATGGCCTACCCAGGCGTTTGGTGAAGCCGTAGGGGCATCGGGGCCGGTTTCCCACCCCAGATGGTGGAAACCGCGATCAGCGGGGCTGGTAGTACTTCTGCGCTTCGGGCAGCCAGGCCTCGATCTGTTTGATCCGGGTCTCGGGCAACGGGTGGGTCGACAGAAACTGGGGCTGCCGTGCACCCCCCTGCGACGCCATGCGGACCCAGAGGTCCCGCGCGGCCTGCGGAGGATAGCCGGCCTTCGCCATGTAAATCAGGCCGAGATGATCGGCCTCGGATTCCTGCGTGCGGCTCCACGGCAGGAGCACGCCGACGGTGGCGCCCGCGCCGAGCGCGGACGTCACCAGCTGCGCCATGTTCGGATCGCCGCCCACGAGCGCGGCCGTCGCCGCGGCCACGCCGCCCTGCACCGCGAGCTGCTGGCTCAGGCGCTCGCCTCCATGCCGCGCGATCGCGTGCGAGACCTCGTGCCCGAGCACAGCCGCGAGGCCCGCATCATCACGCGAGACGGGAAACATCCCCGTGTACACCGCCACCTTGCCGCCGGGGAGACAGAACGCGTTGACCTGCTTGTCTTCGAGGACCGTGAACTCCCACTGATAATCGGTCCGCCCGGTGGCCTGCGCGATGCGCGTGCCGACGCGCTTCACCTGATCGTTGAGCGCGGGATCGTGCGAGACGTTGCCTTTTTTGAGGACGTCCTGATACGAGGACAGCCCCATCTGCACTTCGGTGCCCTCGGGAATCAGCAACAGCTGCGAGCGATTCGTGTACGGCACCGTCTCGCAGGCGACGACGGCGAGCAGAGCGACGACGAGCAGCGGCCGCGCGATCGCGCGCATGCCGCGTAGTCTAGCGCGAGTACCTGGCTTCCGCCTCGCGGATGATGCGCGCGCCGCGCACCTGCGCGCCAGGCCGGGGCTCGAGGTCGGCCATGCAGAGAAACGGGCAGCGCGATTCGGACGCGGCGGCGTCGCCGGCCAGGCGCAGCGCGCGCGCCGACGGACCGACCGACACGAAGACGTGCAGCGTGCGACCACTGCGCACGCAATCGCCGATGACGTCGGGCGGCGTTTCGAGCGTGGGCGCATCCGGTGCGGGCGAGATCACGAGCGAGCGCACGCGTCTGTTGTGCGCGAACCACGGCAGCTCGCCCAGCGGATCGAAGCCGTCGGGCAGCGGCGTGTCGAGCTCGACGAGATAGCGCAACAGCCCGAAGTATCCCGGCAGCGCGCGCGCCAAACGCCCCTCGAGAACGGGCAACGGGAGGTCGAACATGACGGGAGTGATGATGCGGACTCCGACCGCGCGACCGATCGCGATCGTGCTGGTGTGAGGCCGGCCTTGGGGGTCCATTGGCCGGGCCTCGACACGCAAACAATGCGCCGCCGCGCGGTGCCCTCCAAGCGTCTGAAAATTCAGACAGCGGCGGTGGGCCGACCCGATGGCCCTGGCCCGCCGTTGTGCAGCGCCGCCCACGAACGGGCCAATCAGCGGTTGCGGAGACTCGCGCCGGTGCCCAGGACCGTCGACGCGCCGATGAGCGGTGGCGATACATCGGGCTTCGTGACGATCACGATCTCGACGTGTCGCACGGCGCTCGGCACCGTCGTCGGGCGTCCCTCGGCGTCGAAGTAGCTCAGCGCGAACGCGCCCACACCGTTCACGATCGGCTGCAGACCGCCGCCCGCGTCGCGGCGCAGGACGCTGTCCACGAGGCGCCACGTGACGCGCTCGCCATTCGTCGCGATCGCGCCGTCGCCGTTGAGATCTTGCTGAAGCACGATGCTGTCGGCCGCGGCGACCGCGACGGCGTCGAAGCCGCGGCCGCCATGCCCCGCGAGGCGAATCTCTCCGGCGAGCCGCGCGAGGGCGACGCGTGCCGTTTCCTGCGTAGCCGCGCGCGCGCTGCCGACGGTCCACGCGCGCTCACCCGCGTCGAGCAGCGCGAATGCGGCCAGACCGACGAGCGCGAAGATCGCGAGTGCGACGAGCAGCTCGGCGACGCTCACGCGGGCAGCGTGCGCGACGACGCTGCCCGCGTCAACGTGCAATGATGGCTACACCCGAATCAGCTCGTGGTGACGAAGCCCCGCGCGTGAATGCTGACGATGCCGCTCGGCGCCGGAGGCGCAGCGGTCGTCGTCGCGTCCGTCACGTTCATGAACTGCACGGTCTGTCCCGGACCGAACTCGATCCCCGTCGTGAGCGGCAACACGGTCGTCGTCCTCGGCGGCACGCACAGCGGACCGGTGATGGTGGAATCGCTCTGGGTGATCGTCCCCGCCAGCGTCGAGGTCGTACTGGGCATGACGGTCGTTACCGGTGTCGTACTCGTCGGCGACGTCGTGGACGTCGTGGACGACGTCGGCGTCGTGGTCGTCGTCCCCTTCATAGTGGTTGTCGTCCCGGTCGTGGTCGTCGTCGTGCCGGTCGTCGGTGTGGTTCCGGTCGTCGTCGCGGTCGGCGTCGTCGCCCCTGCCACCCCCACTGTGCCGCCCGCACGCGAGATGGCAACGCCGCACGTTGCGGTGTCGCCGGTGTTGGTGACGATGACGTCGGTCAAGACCAGCGTCTGCGCCGCCGGGACGGTGAATGCCGTCACGGCCGTCGTGCCGGCCGGCACCGAGCGTGTGATCTCTACGAGGTTGAGCACAACCGGCGTCCCTGTCGTCGTCGACGCGTTCGGTGTCAGGGTCGACGTCGTTGTGGCTGTCGTGGTGGGCGATACGGTCGTGGTCGTCGTCGGGCTCGTGGTCGCCGGCGTCGACAGCGGCAGCGGCGCCGTGTCCGAGGCGCGCGGCTCGAGCGCCGTGCCAGAGGTGGTCGTCTGCGCCGTGAGCTGCGCGGAGGCGACCCCCGCGACGACGATCGACAGACTGACAGCAAGCAAAATCGCGAGCTTCATGAAGAAACCTCCTGGAAGGAACTGGCCCGGCTGGACGCAACGCCAGTGCCACTGACCTCAGAGAGGTGTCAGCCGGCCGACGGTCGGTGCTGCCGCCATGGGCGCGCGCGTTCGAACGCCGCGGAGGCGCGTAGCACGAGCGAATCCGCGAAACGACGACCCACAATTTGCAATCCGATCGGCAGCCCGTCCTTCGTGAACCCGCATGGTACGGACGCCGCCGGCTGACCGGTGAGGTTGAAGGCCGGCGTGAACGGGATCCAGCCGTAGAACGACACCGCGCGGCCGGCGACCGAGCCGGGTGTGTCGAGGCCGACCTTGAAGGGCGGGCAGGCGATCGTCGGCGTGAGAAGCAGATCGTACTTTTCGAAGAACGCGCGCGGGTGCTGCCACCAATTGAGTCGGTCGAACCAGGCCTGCACGTAGCGTGTCGGTGGATTCTTGAGCGTCGCCTCGATCAATCGCAGGAGCGTCGGCTCGATCTGTTCACGATGCTCGATGTACGGCGCCATGCGCGTCGCGATGCCGCCGCAGAAGATCTGCTCCCAGCAGTCCATCATGGAGGGCCACTTCGGCTGCACTTCGTCGACGCGGCACCCGAGCTCGCGGAACGCCTTCGCCGCACGCGCACACACCGCGCTGACCTCCGGATCGACGACCTCGGCGAACCCGAGATCGTCGGTGTACGCGACACGCAGGCCCTTGAGGTCGCCGCGGAGCGCGCCCGAATATCGCGCACCGTCCGCGGGCAACGAAGTCGAGTCGCGCTCGTCGGGGCCGGCACACACGTCCATCGTGAGCGCCGCGTCTGCCACCGTCCGCGTCATCGGCCCGATGTGCGAAAGACTCCACGCGGCGCTCGGAGGGTGTAGCGGAATCCGCCCGTGCGACGGCTTGAAGCCATAGATGCCCGCGAACGACGCCGGAATGCGAATCGAGCCGCCGCCATCGGTCCCGACGTGCAGCGCGCCGAGCCCCGCCGCGACCGCCGCCGAGGCGCCGCCGCTCGAGCCGCCGGGCGTGCGATCCAGATGCCACGGGTTGCGCGTGGGACCGAAGATCAAATTGTGCGTGGCACCGATCCAACCGAACGTCGGCGTGTTCGTCTTGCCGATCATGATGCCGCCCGCGGCCTTCAGCCGCGCCACCATCGGCGCGTCCTCGGTCGGGACGTTGTCCCGATAGAGCGGCGTGCCGAACGTGGTACGCACGCCCTTGGTCGTCACCAGGTCCTTCACGCCAAACGGCACGCCGTGCAGCGGGCCGAGCTTGGCGCCGCGCTTGCCGAGGAGCCGCTCGGCCGCCCGCGCCTCGCGCTGCGCCTGGTCGGAATTGATGAGCACGAACGCGTTGATCCGGGGATTGACCTTGTCGATGCGCTCCAGCAGCGCATCGACGATCTCCACCGGCGAAATCTTGCGGCGGCGGACGAGCGCCGCCTGCTCGGTCGCGGACAGCCAGGTCAGATCGGTCTCAGTCATTGATTGGCCCCGGCGGAAGATATTCGACTAACGGTGTCGCGCGCAACGCAAATAACGGCACTATGCGGAACGGTGACGGCCCCCGCGCGAATGAGGGGGGTTTGGGGAACGGTGACTGCCCCCGCGCGAATGAGGGGCGGGTGGGAAACGGTGACTGCCCCCGCGCGAATGAGGGGGGTTTGGGGGGAAGCGGTACGGGTCCCCCCAACTCAATGGTCCCCCCACTCAATACTCACCGCGACCCCCGCAGCCGCGGATCCAGCGTGTCGCGCAGAGCATCGCCGAGCAGGTTGCTGCCGAACACCGCGAGACTGATCGCGATCCCGGGAAACAACACCAGGTGCGGCGCCTTCTGCGCGTACTCCGCCGCCGAGACCGACAGCATGCGTCCCCATGACGGATAAGGCTCGGGGACGCCCATGCCGAGAAACGACAGCGTCGCCTCGACGAGGATGGCGCTGCCGAGCTGTGCCGTGCAGAGGACGATGAACGGCCCGACCGTGTTCGGCAGGATGTGTCGGAAGGCCGTCCGCAGATGCCGCACGCCCAGCGCGCGCGCCGCCTCCACGTACTGCATCTCGCGGATCGACAGCACGCTCGCCCGAATGACGCGCGCGGCGCGCGGAATGATCGGGATCGAGATGGCGATGATGACGTTGCGAACCGACGGACCGAGCGAGGCCGACATCACGAGCGCCAGCACCAGCAACGGCAGGCCCTGCAGGATGTCGAGCAGCCGTTGCGTAATCAGGTCGGTCTTGCCGCCCACGTACGCCGACAGCAGCCCGATGATCCCGCCCAGCACCGAGCCGAGCAGCGTGCTGCCGAGACCAACGACGAGCGACACCCACGCCCCGTGCACGATCCGCGAATAGATGTCGCGGCCGAGATGGTCGGTGCCGAGCCAGTGCTGGGCGCTCGGGCGGCCCAACGTGTATGACGCATCGGTCGCGATGGGATCGTGCGTCTGAAGCCACGGCGCCAGCACCGCCGTCAGCACCATGATGAGCATGAGCGCGCCGCCGGCGGCGCCGAGCGGCTTGCGGCGCACGAAGCGGGCGAGCAGCGTGCCCCACCCCGGCCGCGCCGGTCCACGGACGACCACGAGATCGACGGGGACGTCGACCGGGCTAGCCATAGCGCACCCGCGGGTCGAGCACGCCGTACAGCATGTCGACGAACAGGTTGGACAGGATCACGACGATGGCGATGAACATCACGAGGTTCTGCACGATGGGGTAGTCGCGCCAGAGAATCGCCTGCACGAGAAAGCGCGCGACACCGGGCAAGTTGAAGACCGTCTCGGTCACCACGAGACCCCCGATGAGAAACGCGAACTCGATGCCGATCACGGTGACGACGGGCAGAATCGCGTTCTTGAGCGCGTGACGCCAGATCACAACGCGCTCCACCTGGCCCTTGGCCCACGCCGTGCGGATATAGTCCTCGCGCATCACCTCCAGCAGCGACGACCGCGTGATCCGCATGATGAGCGCGGACGATCGATAGCCGACGGCGAGTGCGGGCAGCATGAACTGGATCGCGTGGGCTTTGAAGTCGACGGTTGGTTTCACGTAGGTCAGCGGCGGGATCCATCCCAGCCACGTCACCATGCCCAGGATGATCACCATGCCAAGCCAGAACGACGGCATCGCCAGCCCCGCGAGCGAGAGCACACGCAGAACGTAATCGAGCATGGTGTCCTGACGCACAGCGCTGATGACGCCGGTCGGCACGCCGAGCACGACGGCGACGATGATCGAAAGAATTGCGAGCTCGATGGTTACCGGCACGAGCGGTCGGATGATCTCCCACGCCGGGACGTCGTAGCGGTACGACTTGCCCAGATCGCCGGTCAGGATCTGGCGCATCCAATCGAGGTACTGCACCCAGTACGGCCGGTCCATCCCGAGCTCCTTGAGGATGGCCTGCTTCTCCGAGTCATTCACGTAGCCGGCCGTCGAGAACAGAATGTCGACGATGTCGCCCGGCGCCAGACGGAGCAGCGCGAAGATGACCATCGACATCCCGACGAGCGTCAGGATCGCGATGCCGAGGCGCTGGGCGACGTAGCTCTTCATTCCACTATTTGTCCCGCCAGACCTCCTGCATGCGACCGAAGTTGTAGACGTTGTTCTGCGGGACGAGGCCCTTCACGTGCGGCCAGTGCGTGAAGTAGTCCAGGCGCCACGACAGGATCGGCCGCGCGGCGTCCTCCTCGAGCTTCTTCTGGATCGCATACACCATCTCCAGCCGCTTCTTCTGATCGACCTCCTGCGACTGCTGGTCGAACATCTTCTGCACCTGCTCGCTGCAGTAGTGCGTGTAGTTGCGCGGGGAGCCGCACGCGTAGTTCTCGTAGAAGTTGCCGTCGGGATCGTCGGCGCCCAGGCCGGTGAGGTTGGCGCCGATCTGGTACTCGCCGCGCACGGCCATGGCGTGCCACTGCGCGGTCTCGATCTGCTTCAGCGTGGCCTCGATGCCGATCTGCTTCAGCTCGTTGATGACGAAGGACGCCATGTCGACGTAGATCGGGATGGCACGCGTGACCATCTCGACGCGCAGCGCCCTGTCCAGCGTATAGCCGAGCTCGGCCATCATCTTCTTGGCCGTGGCTTTCTCCTCTGCCGCCTTGCCGTATCCGGGCAGACCGGCGAGATCCTTTTCCGAGAGACCCCAGAACGCGTGCGGCTTGGGCGCCATCGAGACCCCGACGATGCCGCCGCCTTGATAGACGGCCTGGATGAGCGCGCGCCGGTCGATGGCGTGACTCACCGCGAGCCGGATCTTCAGATTGTCGAAGGGCGGCTTCTTGATGTTCATGATGACGTTGTTGTTGACGTTCTCGCTGACCGGCGTCACGACGAGCTGGGGCACCGCCTTCTTCAGCTGCTCGGACTGCGTCTTCGACGTCTCGCCGGGGAACGCGACGTCGACGGCGCCCGACTGCAGCGCGGCCGTCCGGGTACCACGCTCGACGATCACGACGTACTTCAGGCCGTCGAGGTACGGCCGACCCTTGACGAAGTAATCCGGGTTCTTGACGTACTCGACGAACTCGCCCTTGCGCCACTCCTTGAGCTTGAACGGCCCGGTTCCGATGCAGCCCGTGCGGTAACTGGCCGGCGGCACGTGAGCGGCGTAGACCGGGCTGTACCCGGACGCAAGCATCATGAGGATGGACGGCTGCGGCCGCTTGAGATGGAAGACGACCGTGTTCGCGTCGGGCGTCTCGATCTTGTCGACGTTGGCGTACCAGTCCTTGCGCGGATTGATCCGCAGCTTGGCCGCCGCGTCGGGCGCCTCACGGATCATGTCGAACGTGTACTTGACGTCCTTCGACGTGAACGGCTGGCCGTCGTGCCACTTGACGCCCTTGCGAAGGAAGAACACCAGGTTGCGGTAGTTGTCCTGCCACGACCACTTCTCGGCGAGCTCGCCGACGATCGAGTCCATCGACTCCACTTTCTTGGCCGGGTCGTAGATCACGAGGTTGTTCAAGCACGGCATGGACGGCCAGACGGTGGAGCTGGTCTGCGTTTCGTGGATGGCGAAGCCCTGCGGCAGATCTTCCCGCTGGGTGATGTTCAGGGTGCCCCCGGACTTCGGGGTCTGGCTGATCGCCGGCGTGCCGAGAGCGATGACGAGCATGAGACCGACGGTGGTGAGCGCGAGCAGTGCGCGCATGCGTGACACGTGAGTCCTCCTCGCTGAGGTGGGGCCGCTGGATGGCTGAGTCTACGTGAAACGCCTAGGTGTCTCAACACGGTGAGCGACGCCGCGCGGCATGCTTACAGGAACCGGACGAGCAGATGCACGCCGTAGATCGCGCCGCCGGCGAGGCCGCCAACCACCGTACCGTTGACGCGGATGTACTGCAGATCGTCGCCGGCGTGCTCGTCGATCAGGCGCACGACGCCCTCCGGCCCGAGCGCGCGCACGCCGTTGGCGATGAACTCCGCGATGCGGCCGTGGTAGCGCAGCACGAGCTCTGACGCGCGCGCCTTGACCCACTGCCCGATCTCCGACCGCAGGCCCGCGTCCGTCACCAGCGCCTGCCGCGCGCGCTCCAGACGCTCGGCGATCCACGCCGCAACCTCCGAGCGTGGTGCGGCCAGATCCGCGAGCAGCGTGCGACGCAACGACGCCGCCAGATCGTCGAGCAACGCAACGACGGCCGGCGTCGCGAGGAACTCGCTCTTCGCTGCTTCCACGCGCGCGGCGAGCACCGGATCGCGCGTCAGCCGGCTCTCGAGCTCGACGACGATCTCGCTGGCGCGTGTGCGCAGCGGATGATCGGGATTCTTCGCAACCTCACGCAGTCCGGAGTGCAGCGCGCCGACGATGCGATCGCGGTCGAGCACTCCCAGCACCTCCGCGAGCCCGATCCACAGACGCGGATAGACGCCGAGCCGCTGTCGGTAGCGCGCGAGCACGTCGTCGATGACCTCGCCGATCGTCTCGCGCACGTCCGGCCGGTCGAGGCCATCCGCCATCGCGAGCACGAGGCCCTGCACGATGCGCCGATCCCAGCCGTTCTCGCGCGCGATCCGGAGCGCGGCGGCAAGCGTGGGCGCCACCGGCTGGTCGGCGAGCAGCGCGCGTAACCGGGCCACCAGCTCCGACGCGGTCGTCGGCGTGAGCTGCTCGGCCACCCAGCCGGCGACGGCGCGCGTCGCCGTCTCGAGGTCGGCCTGCGAGAGGCGCTCCGCGCCGCGCGCCAGGAGATCGGCCGCGTCCACGCGGTCGATCTCCTGGACGACGTACTGCGGCGTGAGCACGCGACCGCCGACCATGACGCCCACGCGTTCCGCCATGCTTTCCCAGTTCGACGGGATCAGCGCCGTGTGCGGGATCGGCAGTCCGAGCGGATGCCGGAAGATCGCGGTGACCGCGAACCAGTCGGCGAGGCCGCCGACGATGCCCGCCTCGGCGACGGCGAGGATCCAGCCGCCCCACCACGTCGCGCGAAATGGAAACGCGACGATGGCGAGGCCGGCGGCGGCCAGTAAGACACCGAGGGCGAGCCGTCGCTGGCGGCGCACCATTCAGCGTCCCAGCAAGAACTCGAGTATCCGGTCGGTGGCGGACGGCCCCGCCGGGTACGTGTGCGTTCCGCGCGGATCACCGCCGCTCCACGCGTGACCCATGCCGCGCACGAGCCAGCTCTCCAGCGCGGGCTCGTTGCGCGCGTCACGGTGCACCGCGTGGACGGCGCCATCGATCGTCTCGGTCTGGGCGGCGCCGACTCCGAGCGCCCGCACCAGCATGGTCTCGAGCGCCGCGAGATTGACCGGGCTCACGACGGCGTCGCCGTCGCCGTGCCAGAGCGAGGCGCGCAGCGGCAGCGCGCCGACGCCGGCAGAGCGCAGACACGCGGCCGCGGATGCCGCGGGATCGCCGCCCGTGCCGCGCATGCACGCCACAGCGCCCGCGACGCCGAGGCCGCACCGATACGCACCACCGGATGCGACGCCGAGGCCACTCACGAGGTGCGGCGCGGCGCAGGCGACGTTGACGGCCATGAAGCCGCCCGCCGAGAACCCGAGCACGATGAGGTGGTGATCCCGCAGCTTGCGCTGTGCCTGCTCGTGCGTGGCGACGGCGAGCACGTCGCCGACCTCGCCACCCGCCGGCGCGGCGCCGAGCGAGAACCAGTTCCAGCATCGCGAGGCGTTCGCCTCGCGCGTCTGCGCGGGATACACGACGACGAGGCCCCGGCGCTCCGCCGCGGCATTGAGGCGGGTGCCGAGCGCGAAATCCTCGGGCGTCTGCCAGCAGCCGTGCAGCGCGACGATCAGCGGTCCCTCGCGCGGTGTGTCCGGAGTGAAGACCGCGTAGCTGCGTCCCTGGTGTCGCGCGCTCACGAAGCTGCCCGCCGCGGCCGGCGGGACCGGGGTCAGCGCGAGCAGCACGAGCGCGATCGCGACCCGGCAGATCGCGCTCATGATCCGCTGCGCCGCGGTCGGGACGGCAGGAGCACGCGGGCGGCTTTGACGTCCCACACGCCGAGCGGCGTCAGGCGGCCGGCGGGCAGGAAATCGGCCGACAGGAACAGCATCGTGAAGAACGGATCGTGGAACGGGTAGCCGCGGGCCGTCAGGTGCCGCACGAGCTCGCGCTCGCGTTGGGCGGCCCCGGGCAGGTCGATGTCCGTCATTACGCCGCCGAGTGGCAGTGGCAGCTCCCAGACGACACGATCACCGTCGACGAGCACGACGCCGCCGTGCACGTCGAGCAGCCGGTTGACCGCACGGGCCATCGCCTCGGGACGGCGGCCGAGGACGAGAATGTTGAAATCGGTCGAGATCGTGCTCGCCAGGCCATCGACGCCCTCGCCGAAGCCCGCGACCACCGCGGGCGCGACCCACCGCCCCGCACGATCGACGAGCGCCGCGTGCAGGTCACCCGGCGCGGGCGCGCGCTCCTCGATCCGTGTGATCACCGCGCTGACCAGCCGCAGCGTGGGGAGCGTCGCGCGCTCCGGGAGCCGGAAGTCCTCCGCCTGGGCGCGCCAACGCACGCTCAGACGCGCGGCGTCGCTCGCGAACACACGCCGCCAGGCCGGCTCCGGCACGTCGACCAGCGTGCGGCCGTCGCGGGCGGCCACCCGGCCGCGCGCGATGACGAGCTGCGGCCGCGGCTCGGCGAGATCCGGCAGCAGACAGATGTCGGCGTAGCGGCCGGGCGCGATGCCGCCGAGATCGGCGTCCTTGCCGAAGTACGACGCGGGATTGAGCGTCGCCATCCGGTACGTGTCGAGCGGCGGCACGCCACGCTGCATGGCCGTGCGGATGAGATGGTCGACGAAGCCGTGCTCGAGGACGAACGCGGGCATGGAGCCGTCGGCCGTCAGCATCGCGCGCGCCGTGAGCCCGGGCGCGTCCTTCAGCGCATCGAGCAGATCGCTCAGATCCGGACGCAGCGACGACTCGCGCAGCATGACCGCGATCCCCTGCCGTGCCCGGTCGAGCACCTCGCGCGCGGTGATCGGCTCGTGATCCGAGGTGAGCCCGCCCGCGGCCAGCGCCGCGAGCTTCTCGGCGGACGCGCCGGCGGTGTGTCCCTCGATACGCTGCCCGCGCGCGAGCGCCACGTCCAGGCGGCGCAACAGGTGCGGATCGCCCGCGAGGACGTCGGGCCATCGCGTGACCTCGCCGGCGGCGACCGCGCTCGGATGCGCCAGCGCGCGCGCGAGGTCCCGCAACGGAAAGCGGCGGCGCTCGTCGGCCGTGCGACTTTGCGCGTGGGGCCGAATCATCCAGTAGAACTTGACGGGGGCTCGCGCCAGCGCGTCGGCGACCGTCGTGAAGCCGCGTACTCCGCCCAGCTCCCACAGCTGTAGCGTATCGGCGAACAGTGTCGTGGTGCCGAGGGCCACGACGTGCCGCGCGAGCGCCGATGGCGTGATGACGTGGGCCGGGTGGACGTGCGGATCGATGTAGCCGGGTACCAGCACGCGGCCGGCGGCGTCCACGACGGCCGTGCGCGCGCTGACCATGTCGTCGCGCAGCCCGACGTAGGCGATGCGCTCCCGGCACACCGCGACATTCGCCAAATACAGCTCGCCGGTGTAGACGTTCAACAGCGTGCCGCCGCGGACATACAGGTCCGCAGGGGCTGAGCCGCGCGCGACCGCGATGAGGCGCCGTCGCTCCGCCAGCCTCACGTTCTGCGCTTGCGCGCGGAGGCTCGATACGCGGCCGAGCCCGCCCGCACGCCGGCCCGCAGGCCGCGACCGATACGCGCGGCGTCCCGCAT
>JBKOUQ010000014.1:0-17047 GCA_046723475.1 Candidatus Methylomirabilota bacterium | reverse complement strand
GCCTGATGGGTATGTACACCACGGGTAACAAGGCCAAGGACAACCCGTTCACGGGGACCACGCGCTACTTCCAGCCGCTGGATACCGATACGAGCTATGCGGCTGACTGGGGTACGCAGATCTTCTCCCTCGGTCTCGACTACTTCAACATTCTGTACGCCACGGTCCCCGGTCTGAACCCCGGCGTGGCAATCGGTTATGACAAGTACGGCCGCATGGGCGGCGGCGCGAAGATCGCGTACAACTTCACCCCGTCGTTCGTGCTCGGTGCTGGCGCGACCGCCTTCTGGACTGCCGAGAAGGTCGACACGGACAGCACGCTGGTGGCGTCGGCTGGCCTGGTGCCAAACTTTGCCGGTGGTCGCCCGAGCGGTGACAGTCAGTATCTCGGTACCGAAATCAACCTGAGCACGACGTACCGGTTCGCTCCTGGTATCTCCCTCGACGTCGCCGGCGGCTATCTCTTTGCCGGTGATGCTCTCGGCCATGCACTCACGACGGGCTGCTGCAACGCCGGCGTCGCTGGCGCCGTCAGTCGCGCCCCCGCCGGTATTTCCGGTCGTGGAAGCAAGGACGGCGTCGACGACGTCGTCATCGCGACGGCTCGCATCCGCTACAGCTTCTAAGAGCCATCGCGACGTAGAACTGACGGGCCCGGGGGCGACCCCGGGCCCGTTGTCATTTTAGAAAGTGATATAGTGTCGCGGATGATGCGACCGAGCCGAAGAGCGCTCGTCGCGCCGGCCCTGCTTCTGGCGGCGATTCTCGGCGCCGTATCCATCCCGTGGGCTCAAACTCCCGGCCGACAAGCGCCCGCACCGGCCTCGGCGCCGCTCCAGGCGATCGTCCAGCAGGTGGTCGCAATGTTCCCGCACGTGTCGGGCGATGTGATCGAGGTCCAGGACACGAAGGTCACGTTGTCGGTGGGCCGGCGGGACGGTCTCGTCCCGGGTCTGGAGCTCTCGCTGTTTCGCGAAGGACACGAGCTGCGGCATCCCAAGACGGGTGAGCTGCTCGGCAAGACGGAGAAGGCGCTCGGACGCGTGCGCATCGAGCAGGTGGAAGAGGCTTATGCCGTCGGCGTCGTCGCGCCTGGGACGGACGTCGCCCCGGGTGACCGCGCGCGCATCTCCGCCGGCAAGCAACGCGTGACGGTGGTTCCGCTCGTCGCCGGCGTGCGCGATGCGGTGGTGGAGTCAGCGCTCACGGAGATCGTGGAGGGCCTCGGCCGTAGCGGACGCATCAACGTGGCCATGGGCGACCACGTCGGTGTCTGGGCAACCCAGCAGGGCATCAATCCCGAGCAGTTCCTCGACGGTAAGGGCGTCGGCGAGGCCGCCGCCCGCTTCAAGGTCGACCACCTGTTGGCACTCCACTTCAAGACCGTGGAGCGCAAGCCGTACGTCGAAGCGCGGTTCTTCATGCTGCCGAACACGACGCCCGTGGTGACGTCGGCCACGTTCGTGCCGCCGTCGGTCCGGACGGCAGGATCGCGCGAGCGGTTTTCCTCGGGCAATGACCGCCAGCCCAACCAGCCCAAGCAGCGCTCACTGCTGGCGAGGCTCCTCGGCGGGGAGCTGGAGGCCGGCAGCTACTCCACCGGCGAGAACTCGATTGCACTGAAGGAGATCGGACGGTTCGCATTTCCGGTCGTCGCCATGGACATCGCGGTGGCGCCGAAGGACCAGGTCCCGCGGCTCGTCATGACCGACGGCGACAAGATCTGGCTGTATCGCGTGGTCGAGCGCGCGCTCGAGCCGGAATGGACCTTCGACGAGCGCTTCGGGACGCCGGGGCGGATCATGTCCGTGCAGCTGGCAGATCTCGATGGCGATGGTGTCCTCGAAGTGGTCGCCAACCGCTATCATCCAGATCCGCAGATTCTGCTCAATTCGTTCATTCTCGGAACGAAGAACGGCAAGCCAGTAACGATCGCCAAGGACGGCGGGCAGATCCTCTGGGCGGTCGATGCGGGTGGCGACGGGGTCAAGAAGACCCTCTGGGGCCAGCCGTTCGACAGAGAGACGTTTTTCAAGAAGGGTGCTGCCCAGCGCCTGAAAATCACCGGGGACCGACTGGTGCCCGAGGGAAGCGCGCGTGTGCCGAGCACCTTCCGCGCGACCGGCGCCACGATGGCGAACATCGCGGGCAAGGATAGCCGGGCCCTTGTGTACGTCGACGACTATCAGCGGCTGCGCATCGCGATCGGCAGCGAAGAGACATGGCGCTCGTCGACCCCCGTCGGCGGTGGCGGCGCCCAGAAAGTCGAGCTTCTGAAGACCGGCACCACGAATCGCGCGTCGCGCAGCGAGTTCTATTACTTCGAGCCCGTGCCGGTCGCGGTCGACCTCGACGGCGACGGTGTCGACGAGATCGTCGTGCCCCAAAACCAGGTCGAAGGCCACATCGCTGTCGCGTTTCGGAGCCCGGCGGGCTATCGCATCCAATCGGTGAACTCGGGCTTCGAGGGGATCATCACCGCGATGGGCGTGATCCCCGGCGACAATCCGCCGACACTGGTCGCCGCGCTGGTACGGTTCAATACCTTCCTGAAGAACGGGGGCGAGACGCAAATCATCATGACGCTCGGGGAGTGATGCCCCGCCCCGGCCGCGTCGCGCGCCGGCTCGCCATCGTGTGCTTCGTGTGTGCGCTCGTGCGTGACGGAGGGATCGTCGGCGGGCCCGCGCAGGCCGACGAACAACGCCCAACCCCGCGGTCGGCGCAGAACGGGGCGACCGCCATCTATGACGGTTGCCTGGCGAGCGTCTTCGACACCGCGGCCGCTGCATGGATGTGCACGCTGTCCGGGCTCGGAACCGATCCCGATCCGCGCGGCGGCTCGGCGCTGTACGGGTATGCACGTCCAACGACCGTCGGCCACCCTGTGGCCATCTTCCGGGCGTGTGTTCGCACGTTCACCGACGACATAGGCCAAGTGTCGTGCGCGGCCGTCGGCTTGCGGCCCACTGCGGCTCCGTCCGATCCGTCGACGCTCATCGGCTATGCGGCAGCTGCCGATGGTCCGGGTGCCAGGCCACTGTTCTACGGCTGTCTGACGCCCACGATCAACGACGAGTTCAGGACGGTGACCGGTTGTCGGGACCATGGTCTCCGGGCAACAGCGGATCCATGGGGATTCTCGTCGTTGATCGGATGGGTCGACGTCCGAGATGCCGACCATCGCACGGGGATGTCGTCACGCGCTCCCGCCGCGCACTGATCCTCGCTCTCATCGCCGCTGTCATGGCGGCGGCCGGCTGCGCCACGTCGGGCCAACCGGCGACGTCGACGATCTCGCCGACGCCGCAGGCTGACTGCGGTCGCTCGCCCGGGACGGCAGGGACGTGGCGGCCGCAAATCGGTTACTGCGAGTACTGAGCGGGCGCGCCTGTCGCGATCTCGGCTCGGCGCTGCCGACGTATGTTCAGCGCCGCAGGCCGTAGATCAGGAACAGCCAGACGCGCTTCAGCCGCTCGACGATCCAGTCGCTCGCGCGGTCCTGGACGTAGTAGCTCAGCATGAGCGAGTTCCGCACCCCGTCGCTCTCGGCCGTCTGGGCCACGCTGTGCCAGCTCTCGTGACGGATCACCGGGAACGCGTATCCCGTCGCGGGGAGAAACGCGAGCCGCACGACACGCGCCGCGCCGTCACCGTTACGGCCTTCGTGCAGGCGTGTGCCGAGGTGCGCCTGCGAATCGTCCGGCGGCAGGTACAGCTGCACGGTCATCGCCTTGCTCATCGAGTCGCCGTGGATGCCGATCCGGTACCCGCCGAAGTCACGCAGCAGCGTCGGGACGGGATAGAAGGACAGCTTGTCGATCGGCCGGCCGAACCGACGCTCGAGCGCGGTGCGGAATCGCCGCTTGAACGCGTCTTGAACGTCACGCGAGCGGAGCTCGCGGGCGATCGGCAGCCAGAAGGCGCGCTGCTCGGCTGGCAGCAGCATGACGTGCTCGGGAAACAGATAAAACTTCCGCCGGGCGCTGGTGCCGTCGGGCCGGAGCGCGTCGCGATGGCGCAACGCGCGGTACCGGCTCGTGGCGGGCAGCCGCTCGAGCAGCGTCGGGTACAACGACGGCGGCACGACGTCGCGCAGATAGACGTGATCGAAGGGTTTCGTCGTGAGCTCGGTCGACTCGACGCGGCGGGCGAGGTCGAGGCCGCCAGGCGAAGGGCGAGCGCCCAGTCGCGAGAGCCGGCCGTCGATGACGAGCGCAACCGCCAGCGCGATCGCCAGGCCGGCGGCCAGCCCACCGAGAAGATCGGTGAACCAATGGCTCTTGACGTAGAGCCGGCTCAGCGCGACTGCTGCGACGACAACGACGGCGATGGACGTGACGGTGATCCGCACCCGTTGCGGGACACGAAACAGCCACAAGGCATAGATCAGGACGGCCGAGAACACGACCACACCGAGAACGTGACCGCTCGGATACGCGTAGCCCCAGACATTCGGGCGCGGCCGGCCCACGACGGCCTTGGCCAAGCCCATGATCGCGAACGTGCCGAGCGCGCTCACCGCAAACGCCATGGCGAGTCGGCGGTGACGGAGGCCGACGATGGCGCACCCGAGCATCGTCGCAGGCATCAGGAACCATCCCGAGCCCACGTGAGTGATCGCCCGCACCGGCGCCTCGTAGGCGGCGGAGCGCTGAGCCTGAACGTATCGCTGTATGTCCGAATCCAGCGCGATGGGTCCGCCCATCCGGACGACGAGGGCAAGCGCAACGAAGCCCGCGGCCGCGACGATCGCGGTCGCGATCATCGCGCGGCGCTGGCGGAGGCTCAACTGCTGCAGCTCGGCGGCAGGCGGTGTGACGGGCGTGGCGGACGCGTGCATCCCTCACTGGCATGATAGCCGAGCATTCGGCTCGTCGCATGCCCGTCGCCGCCTTGTTAAGATGACGCCCGTGTCCGGCCGCCTTCCCACAGCCCCGCCGCGTGGTATGCGCGACATCCTGCCTGAGGAAGTCGAGCTGCGCGACGCGGCCATCCGGGAGATCGTCGCGGTGTACCGCGCGTACGGCTTCCGCCGGATCGAGACGCCCGCGCTCGAGAACCTCCGGCTGCTCACCGGCAGCGGCGGTGGTGAGAACGAGAAGCTCACGTTCAAGGTGATGAAGCGCGGCGAGGAGCTCGAAGCCGCGCGACGCGGCGGCGAGGAGCTCGCCGACCTGGCGCTGCGCTTCGACCTCACGGTTCCGCTCGCGCGCTATTACGCCGACAACCACGCGCGGTTGCCGGATCCGCTCAAGGCGATTCAGATCGGCCCCGTCTGGCGCGCGGAGCGTCCGCAGAAGGGGCGGTTTCGCCAGTTCACCCAGTGCGACATCGACGTGCTCGGCCTCGCGTCGCCGCTCGTCGAGATCGAGCTGATCCTGGCCACGACCGATGCGCTGGCGAGGCTCGGGCTCTCGCGCTTGACCGTACGCGTGAACGATCGCCGCCTGCTCGAGGTCGTCGCGCGCCACTGCGGCTTCGCGGACGCCGCGCACGGCGCGTTCTTCATCGCGTTCGACAAGCTCGATCGCCTCGGGACCGAGGGCGTGCTGGCCGAGCTTCGCGAGGCCGGCCACGACCCGCGAGCGATCGAGCGATTCGCGGACCTGCTCGCCCGGTTCGATCCGGACAAGGCTTCGCTCACCGCCCTGCGGTCGGCGCTGCCGGGGGCCGAGGCCACCGACGCGTGGGATGCGCTCGCCACCATCATCGAGACGGCAAACGCGGAGATCACGGGCGGCGCGCGAGTGCGATTCGATCCCACGCTCGTGCGCGGGATGGGCTACTACACGGGCCCCATCTTCGAGATCGCCGCCGAAGGGTATCCGTCATCGATCGCGGGCGGCGGGCGCTATGACCGAATGGTCGGCCGGCTGCTCGGCCGTGACGTTCCGGCCTCCGGCTTTTCGATCGGCTTCGAGCGATTGATCTCGATCCTGTCCGAGCGAGGAGGCGTGCCGGCCCGCGCGGGGGACGACGGCGCCGGACGTCGCGTGGCGTTGCTCGTGGACGACGGCGGCGACGTGACGGCCGCCGTCCGCGCGGCCAAAGCCCTGAGAGGCGAGGGCTATCTCGTATCTTTGGAGGTCAGACGAAAGAACGTGAAGAAGCAGCTCGACGACCTGATGACCCACGGCTTCTGGGGATACGCCGCGATCGACGATCCGTCTCGTGCTGCCGACGTCAAGCCGCTCGTCCGCCGCGCGGAGGGTGGGCCACCGCACGGAGAGCGGCGATGACGGCCAGCCTGCCGACGTACCGCACGCATACGTGCGGCGAGCTGCGCGCCGCTGACGTCGGGCGCACGGTGCGGCTCTCGGGGTGGGCGCATCGCAAGCGAGATCACGGCGGACTGCTCTTCATCGACCTTCGGGATCATTACGGGCTCACGCAGTGTGTGTTCCACGCCGGCAGCCCGGCGCTGTCCACGGCCGAGGGAGTGAAGCTCGAGAGCGTGATCACCGTCACCGGTGCCGTGGTCGCGCGAGAGGCATCGGCGATCAACCCGAAGCTCGCGACCGGCGAGATCGAGGTGGCCGTCCACGAGCTCAGCGTCCAATCGATGGCCGATTCGCTGCCGCTGCAGGTGAACAGCGAGGCCGATTTTCCGGAGGATACGCGGCTGCGATACCGCTTCCTCGACCTGCGGCGCGAGCACGTCCATCGCAACATCGCGCTGCGCAGTCAGGTCATCGCGAGCATCCGCCGGCGCATGATCGCCGCGGGCTTCACGGAGTTTTCGACGCCGATCCTCACGGCAAGCTCCCCCGAGGGGGCGCGCGACTATCTGGTGCCGAGTCGCGTGCACCCGGGGAACTTCTACGCACTCCCGCAGGCGCCGCAACAATTCAAGCAGCTGCTCATGGTCGCGGGCTTCGATCGGTACTTTCAGATTGCGCCGTGCTTCCGTGACGAGGATGGCCGCGCCGACCGCTCGCCCGGCGAGTTCTATCAGCTCGACTTCGAGATGTCGTTCGTCACGCAGGAAGACGTCTGGACGGCCATCGAGCCGGTTATCCATGGCGTGTTCGCCGAGTTTCGTCCCGACGCCAACGTCACGCCGCCGCCGTTTCCGCGCATTCCCTACGACGAGGCCGTGGGGCGTTACGGCAGCGACAAGCCCGACCTGCGCAATCCGCTCGTCATCGACGACGTGACGGAGGTGTTCCGGGGTGGTGGCTTCGCCGTGTTCGCGGGCGCCATCGAGCGGGGCGCCGTCGTGCGCGGCCTCCGCGCGCCCGGCGCCGCGGCGCAGCCGCGCAGCTTCTTCGACAAGCTGAACCAGTGGGCGCGGGACGAGGGTGCGCCCGGACTCGGCTACGTCGTGCTCGCCGATGGCGCCGCGCGCGGGCCGATCGCCAAGTTCCTCGACGCGCCACGCCTGACGGCGCTGCGAACCGCCACCGGTGCCGTCGACGGCGACGCCGTGTTTTTCGTGTGTGACGTGCGCGCCGCCGCCGACCGCCTCGCCGGCAAGGCGCGAACGCGTCTGGGTGAGGACCTGGATCTGCTCGAAAGGAACGCCTTTCGCTTCTGCTGGGTGACCGACTTTCCGATGTACGAGCGCGACGAGGAGAGCGGGAAGATCGAGTTCAGCCACAACCCGTTCTCGATGCCGCAGGGCGGGCTCGACGCGCTCGAGCGGCAGGATCCGCTCACGATCAAGGCCTACCAGTACGACATCGTCTGCAACGGCGTCGAGCTCTCGAGCGGCGCGATTCGCAACCATCGCCCCGACATCATGTTCAAGGCGTTCGCGATCGCCGGCTACAGCCGCGACGACGTCGAGGCGCGGTTCGGCGGCATGCTGAACGCGTTCCGCTACGGCGCGCCGCCGCACGGGGGGTCGGCGCCCGGCATCGATCGCATCGTCATGCTGATCGCGGGCGAGACGAACATTCGCGAAGTGATCGCGTTCCCGATGAACCAGCAGGCGCAGGATCTGCTGATGCAAGCCCCCGCGCCGGTGCCGCCGGAGCGCCTCAAGGAGCTCCACATCCGCGTGGTAGACTCGGAGAAGGAACGCTAAGGATTTGAGCGACGCCACCATCGTCACGCGGCGCCTGTCGTTGGCGCCCGACGTCGATCTTGCCCAGCTCCTCGGGCGTAACGACGATCACCTCCGCACCCTGGAATCCCAATTCGACGTCCGCATCGTCGCGCGCGGCCACGACGTCATGCTCAAGGGCGACGAGCGTCAGGTGGTGAAGGCGGAGCGCGCGCTCACGCAGCTGGCCGAGCTCGTGCGGACCGGTACGCCGGTGCGCGCGATGGAAGTGCGCGCGGCCGCGCGCATGGTGTCCGAGGACGAGGCCGCTGACGTCAAGGCGGTGTTCGCCGATGCGATCTCGGTGCCGTCGCGCAAGAAGTGGATCACGCCGAAGAGCGTCGGCCAGAAGCGCTACGTCGACGCCATCCGCACGCACGACATGGTGTTCGGCATCGGGCCGGCGGGCACGGGCAAGTCGTTTCTGGCCGTCGCCATGGCGGTCAACGCCCTGATGAAGCGCGAGGTCGCGCGCATCGTTCTCACGCGCCCCGCGGTGGAAGCCGGCGAGCGCCTGGGCTTCTTGCCCGGCGATCTCTACGAAAAAGTGCATCCGTACCTGCGTCCGCTCTACGACGCGCTCTACGACATGCTGGAGTCCGAGAAGGTGAGCGCGCTCATGGAAAAGGGCGCCATCGAGATCGCGCCGCTGGCGTACATGCGTGGTCGCACGCTCAACGACGCGTTCATCATCCTCGACGAGGCGCAGAACAGCACCACCGAGCAGATGAAGATGTTCCTCACGCGTCTCGGGTTCAACTCGAAGATGGTCGTCACGGGAGACGTCACGCAGGTCGATCTGCCCGCGTCGCGACATTCGGGCCTCATCGAGGTGCAACGAATTCTCGATGGCGTCCCCGGCATCGATTTCGTCTATTTCGACGAGGGCGACGTCGTGCGCCACCGGCTCGTGTCGGCGATCATCCGCGCCTATGGCGTTCACGAGACGCGCGCGGCGGCGGCCCGCGACGACGGAGTGCGCCCCGAGCGCTCTTGATGGCCGCGGCCATCGAGCAGCGCCAGCGCCGCGTTCCCGTCTCGGTCGCGCGTCTGCGCCGCGCCGTCGATCGGGCGCTCGCTGCGATCGGCCGCCCGGCCGGCCTCGTCGACGTCGCGGTCGTCGAGGATGGCGAGATGCGCGAGCTCAACGCGCGGTGGCGCGGCATTCGGCGGCGAACGGATGTGCTCGCGTTTCCGCTCGAGCACGTGGGAGCGACGAGCCCTCTCGTGGGCCAGATCATCATCTCCGCCGACGCCGCGCTCCGACAGGCTCGGCGCGTCCGCGTGCCGGTGGCGCTGGAGCTCGATCTGCTCGCCACGCACGCGACGCTGCACCTCGTCGGCTGGGACGACCGTGATCCCGTGGAGGCCGACCTGATGCACCGTCGCGAGCGCGAGATCCTGCGTGACGCGCCCGCCCGCCTCTGGCGCGGACTGTTGAACCGTGACGGTCGAGCGGGCGGATGGGAGCCACCCGCGTCTAGAACAGGCCACCCGAGGGTAGGTCGGGCAGGTCGGGGCCGCTGCGCGGGTAGAGCGGGCGGGTCGGAGCCACGCGCGTCTAGAACAGGCCTCTCACCGGTAAATCGGGCAGGTCGGAGCCACGACGATCTAGAGCAGGCCACCCACGCGTCAAGCCGAGCACGCGGCCCCCGCTACAACAAATGAAAGCGGGGTTCGTCGCGCTCATCGGCCGCCCGAACGCCGGCAAGTCGACGCTGCTCAACCGCCTGGTCGGCAGCAAGCTCGCGATCGTGTCGTCGCGCCCGCAGACGACGCGTAACCGCATTACGGGCATCCTCAACCGCCGCGACGCCCAGGTCATTTTTGTCGACACGCCGGGGCTGCACGCCGGCCGCGGCCAGCTCGGCGAGTTCATGCAGAAGACCGCCGAGCGGGCGGCGGAAGAGGTCGACGTCATCTGCCTCGTCGCCGATGCGACCGCACCCGACGGTCCCGACGACGTGGTCCTCGCACCGCTGCGCGCGTTCGCGGGGCCCGTGTTCTGCGTGCTGAACAAGGTGGATCGCGTCAAGCCCAAGGCGCGGCTGCTCCCGCTGCTGGAGCGCTGGCGCGCGGCCCACGCGTTCGCCGAGCTGTTGCCGATCTCCGCCGCCGACGGCACGAACTGCGAACGCCTCCTGGCGCTGCTCGTTCGCGCGCTGCCCGAGCACCCGCCGCTGTTTCCGGCCGATGCGACCAGCGATCAGCCTGAGACGTTCTACGTCGCCGAGGTCGTGCGCGAGAAGGTCTTTCACTTCACGCACCAGGAAGTCCCGTACGCCGTCGCGGTCCGGGTCGAAGAGCTCATCGAGCGCGCGCGCCCCGAACGGCTCGACATTCGTGCCACGATCTTCGTCGAGCAGGACTCGCAAAAAGGCATTCTCATCGGCAAGGCCGGCGCCATGCTGAAGCGGATCGGCACGGAGGCACGCCGGGAGCTCGAGCGCTTCTTCGGCATCCCTGTGTTCCTGGGGCTCACGGTCAGCGTGCGCCGCAACTGGCGACGCGATCCGCGCGCGCTGCGCGAGTTCGGGTTTCTGCTGACCTCCTGACATGGCGCTCGGCAAGTCGGCGGCGGTCGTGATCGGCTCCTTCGACCTCGGCGAGAGCGACCGCGTGGTCACGTTCTACGCGCGCGAGCACGGCAAGGTGCGCGGCGTGGCGAAGGCATCCCGTCGCATGCGCTCGCGCTTCGGCGGCGCGCTGGAGCTGTTCACGCTCGGCGAGCTCGTCTTCTTCGATACGGGCCGCAGCGAGCTCGTACGGGTCGATCACTTCGACGTGCTGGAGCCGTTCGCGGCGCTTCGCGCCGATCTCGAGCGTCTGGGACAGGCGGCGTGGATCATCGAGTGTGTCGGCCGGCTCACCGCCGAGCGCGACCCTCACGCGGCGTTGTACGGCTTGCTGACACGCGCGCTGCGGACGCTGGCGGGGCCGGCCGCCCCGGCGCGCGTCGCCGTGTGCTTCGGCGTGCGCTGCCTCGACGCACTGGGCCACCGGCCGCGGCTCGACCGCTGCGTCGAATGCGGTCGTCCGTATCCGTTTCCGCGGCCGGCGCTCGACGAGGGCGGCGTCGTGTGCGAGGCGTGCGCGACCCAGGCGCCCGGCGCGACGGCGATCAGCCCCGCGGCGGTGGCCGCGCTCGGACGCCTCCGCGTCGCGCGGTGGGAGGAGGCGATTGCCCAGCCGCTCGGGCGCCTGGAGGGCGAGCTCAGGACAGCGCTCGAAGCGCACATGACGCGACTGATCGGCCACCCGACGCGCACGGCGAAGTTCCTTCGTGAGGTGCGGCGGCTGTCCGAAACGACCGGAGATCGACGATGAGTGCCCCAGCGATGGATGTCCTCGTGTCTCTCTGTAAGCGGCGCGGCTTCATCTTCCAGTCGAGCGAGATCTACGGCGGGACGGGCTCGTGCTGGGACTATGGCCCGCTCGGCGTGGAGCTGAAGAACAACATCAAGCGCGTGTGGTGGCGCGACTTCGTCCACCAGCGCGACGACATGGTGGGACTCGACGCGTCGATTCTGATGCACGCGATGGTATGGAAGGCGAGTGGCCACGTCGACCACTTCACCGATCCGATGGTGGACTGTCGCGAGTGCCGGCATCGATTTCGCGCCGACCAGATCGACGAGATGGACTGGACGCACTACTGCGCTGCGACGAAAGGCAACAAGTTCACGATCAAGGCCGGTGAGCCGTGCAAACACTGTGGCGAGCGCCGCACGCTGTGTCCGCATTGCGGCAAAGGCGAGCTCACCGCGCCGCGGCAGTTCAACCTGATGTTCAAGACCTTCATGGGGCCCGTGGAGGAAGACGCGGCCGTGACGTATCTGCGTCCGGAGACGGCCCAGGGCATCTTCGTGAACTTCGACAACGTGCTGCAGTCGACGCGGCGCAAGCTGCCCTTCGGTATCGCGCAGATCGGCAAGGCCTTCCGCAACGAGATCACGCCGGGCAATTTCATCTTTCGCTCACGCGAGTTCGAGCAGATGGAGATCGAGTTCTTCGTCAACCCGCACGACCGCCTGGAGGATCGGCCGGCCGACGAGGTCTGGCACGATCGGTGGATCGCCGAGTGTCAGGCATGGTTTGCGCGCTACGGCCTCGCCGCGGACAACGTGAAGCTGCACGAGCACGGCCGCGAGGAGCTCGCGCACTACTCCAAGCGGACTGTCGATCTCCTCTATCGCTTTCCCATGGGCTGGAGCGAGCTCATGGGCATCGCCAATCGGACCGACTTCGATCTGAAGCAGCACTCGAAGTTCAGCGGCAAGATGCTGACCTGGTTCGACGAGGAGCGCAAGGAGCACGTCGTGCCGTTCGTCATCGAGCCGTCGGCCGGTGTGGACCGGGCGCTGCTCGCGTTTCTGCTCGACGCGTATCAGGAAGAGGAGGTGCGCGGCGAGAAGCGCGTGCTTCTGCGGCTACATCCCGAGCTGGCGCCGATCAAGATCGCGGTCCTGCCGCTCCTCAAGAAGCGCGGCGAGATCGTCGCGACGTGCCACGACCTCCGCCGCCGCCTCACGCGCCGCTGGCTGACGCTGTACGACGACACCGCGGCCATCGGTCGGCTCTACCGGCGGCAGGACGAGGTCGGTACGCCGTACTGCGTGACGGTCGACGTCAAGACGGTCGGTGATCCTGACAAGGGGGAGCCCGGCGACGGCAAGGTCACGATCCGTGAGCGCGACACGATGCAGCAGCTGCGCGTCCCGATCGCGGAGCTCGACGCGGTGTTCGCACGGCTGCTCGACGCCGGCGCGCCGTGGAGTGAGATCGCGGCGGCGTATCCGCGCGCGGAGAGCTGATCGTTTACGGGCCCTGAAGGTCCCTCGCGCGTGGCGCTGCTGCGGCCGCCGGTGGCGGCATCGGAGCGGCGACTGGTCGCGGTGGCGGCTCGTGTGGCAGCGGCATCACCTGACGCGGAGGCGGCAGAGGCTCGTGCGGGTACGGTATCGCCTCGCGCGGCAGCGCGGGCGGTGGCGCGGTGGCGGGAGGCGCAGTGGCGGGAGGCGCAGGCGGCGCAGCGCCGGCTTGCGGGACGCCCGCCGGCGACGGCGGCATCGGCGTCGGAGTCGGCGGCAAACGCCTGCCGCACGGAAGAGGCTCGGTGCCCTTGACGAATGCCATCGTCACGACGCGCACGCACTCGTTCGAGGGATCGAGATCGACGGGCACGAGGACGATCTTGTCGGGCATCGCGAAGTCCTCCCGCGGGCTGTCGGCGAGGACCTTGCCCATGTACGAAACCCAGATCGGGACCGCGACGCGTGAACCGGTCTCGTCCTTGCCGAGACTGCGGGGCCGGTCGTAACCAACCCACACGCCCGTCGCGAGCCGCGGCGTGTAACCCACGAACCACGCGTTCGAGTAATCGTTCGTCGTTCCGGTCTTGGCGGCGATCGGTCGGCCGAGGGCCTTCGCGGCCTGGCCGGTGCCGCGCTCGACCACGCCCCGCAGCATGTGCGTGATGACATATGCCGTTTCCGGCGTCACGGCCTCTTTCGGCTCGGGAACGTATTCCTCCAGCAGCTTGCCCTGCGCATCCGTCACGTAGCGGATCGTCGTCGGCGGCATCCACGCGCCCTGATTGGCGAGCGCGGAGTACGCGGACGTGAGCTCCAGCAATGTCAGGTCTGACGTGCCGAGCGCCAGGCTGAGGTTCACGGCGAGCGGACTCGTGATCCCGAACCGCCGCGCGACCCGAACCGTGCGATTCAGCCCAATCTGCTCCTGCAGCTTCACGGTCACGACGTTGACGGACTCTTCGACGGCCTGCTGGAGCGTCGTCGGACCGCGGAACTTCCGATCATAGTTGTCCGGCTTCCACGATTGACCGTTCGCCCCGACGGCGTAGGACACCGGCGCGTCGTCGATGCGGCTGGCCGGCGTGAAGCCGGATTCGAGCGCGGCGATGTAGACGAACGGCTTGAAGGCCGAGCCCGGCTGCCGGCGCGCCTGAACGGCGCGGTTGAACTCGCTGCGGAAGAAGTCGTAGCCACCGACGATCGCCCGTACGTACCCCGTCTGCGGCTCGATCGTGACGATTGCGCCCTCGGGATGCTCGCCGGGCCGCGCGTTTTTCGTGCGGCCCTCGAGGGCCTTGAGGCCTTCACGCAGCGACTGCTCGGCGGCCAGCTGCATGGTCGGGTTCAGCGTGGTGTACACGTTGAGCCCGCCTTTGAACACCATGTCGGCGCCGTACTTCGACTCGAGCGTCTGCTGCACGAATTCGAGGAAGTACTGGCCTGTCGTCCGCCGGCGCTCGGGCGGGATGAGACCGAGGTCCGCCCGCGCGAGCTTCTTGGCGTCGGCATCCTTGAGCGCGCCGTACTCGACCAGGCGACGAAGCACGACCTCCCGTCGGCGCTTGGCGGCGTCGGGGTGGTCGAACGGCGAATAGGTCGTCGGCGCGCGCGGTAGCCCGGCGAGCAACGCGGCTTCCTTGACGCTGAGCTCGGTCACGGACTTGCCGAAGTACGTCCGCGACGCCGCCTCGACCCCGTACGCGCCGTTACCGAAGTAGACCTGGTTCAGGTACATCTCGAGAATGCGGTCTTTGGGGTAGCGACGCTCCAGCTCGAGCGCGAGCGCGGCTTCCTTCATCTTGCGCTCGAGGCTCTTGTCGGGGGTGAGGAACAGCACCTTCGTGAGCTGCTGGGTGATCGTGCTGCCGCCTTCCACGATGCGGCCGCGCCGGTAGTTCTGGTAGACCGCGCGCGCCACGCCGATCGGATCGACGCCGAAGTGCGAGTAGAAGCGACGGTCCTCGGTTGCGATGACGGCGTCGCGTAGCGACTGGGGAATGTGCGCGAGCGGGACGAAGATGCGGCGCTCGACGTGCAGCTCGGTCAACAGCTCATCGTTGTCGTCGTAAACCTTCGTGCCTTGCAGGGGCTGGAACGTCTCGAGCGTCTGCACCGACGGCAGGCTGCGCGGAAGGATCGTGAACGCCCAGATCGCGGCGACGGCGGCGCCGGAGGCCAGGATGACCGTGGCGATGCCGACGAGCATCAGAAAGAAGCGGAGCCAGCGCCGCCGACCGGGCGCGAACCGCCGGCCCGCCGACGGATTGGTCTCAGACGCCATGCGTGGCCATTATACCGGTGCGATAATCGTCCACGCTATGCGCTCGGATCTCCTCCGCGATTTCCAGCAGCGCGAGCTCATCGCGGACCTCACCACGCCGGAGGAGCTCGACGCGCACCTGGCCAGCGGGCGCCGCACGGCGTACGTCGGCTTCGACCCGACCGCGGATAGCCTGCACGTCGGCAGCTTGCTGCCGTTGCTCGCGCTCCGGCGACTCCAAAAAGCAGGCCACCGCCCCGTCGTTCTCGTCGGGGGCGGCACCGGTCTGATCGGTGACCCGAGCGGCAAGGCGGGTGAGCGAGCGCTCAATCCAAAGGAGCAGGTCGCCGAGTGGGCGGAGCGGCTCAAGCAGCAGGTGCGTCCGTTTCTCGATTTCGACCGCGGCTCGAGCGCCGCGATCCTGGCCGACAACTACACGTGGCTGTCGCAGCTCGACGTCGTCGGCTTCCTGCGCGACGTCGGCAAGCACTTCCCCGTCGGCGCGATGCTCGCGCGTGAGTCGGTGAAGGCGCGCATGGGCAGCGGCATCTCGTACACCGAGTTCAGCTACCAGGTACTCCAGGCGTACGACTTCATGTCGTTGCTGCTCCTGCACGACTGCACGATCCAGCTTGGGGGCAGCGATCAATGGGGCAACATCACGGCCGGCGTCGAGCTGATCCGGCGCGTTCACGCGAGCGCGGCCTACGGCATCACGCTGCCGCTGGTCACGAAGAGCGACGGATCGAAGTTCGGGAAAACCGAAGCCGGCACCGTCTGGCTCGATCCGGCGAAGACGTCCGCCTACGAGATGTACCAGTTCTGGCTCAACACGCCTGACGCCGACGTCGTGCGCTTCCTGCGGTACTTCACGTTCATCCCGATCGAGCAGATCGAGGAGTTGGCGGCGGTGACGCGCACCGCGCCCGAGAAGCGGGAGGCGCAGCGCGTTCTGGCGCGGGACGTGACCGCGCTGGTGCACGGCGACGAGGCCGTGCGAAAGGCCGAGGCCGTGGCGGCGGCGCGGTTCGGCGGTGCAGTGGCAGGTGCGGTGACGGCGGAGGACTGGGCCGATGCGACACAACTGCCGGCCGACGCGGCCGCGTGGCCGCTCTGGAAGATCCTCAAAGAGGCGGGGTGGGTGGTGTCGAGTTCCGAGGCGCGCCGGCTCATTCAGCAGGGCGGCGTCGAGGTTGACGGAGTCCGCGCGACGTCGATCGATCAAACGACCGCCGCGGGCAAGCGGACCATCAGGCTCGGTAAGCGCCGGATTAATCGGCTCATAATCCCTGCACCGTGCGCGTGATCGCCGTCCCACCGAAAATTTCCAGAAAGGTTTGACACGGTGGGGGTCGGTGAGTATATTCAGTCTTTGCCTGCGGACCCCGTGGGCAACGGTTTAGAAGTAGATCCGGTCACCTTCCAAGCTGACCGCAGCGTTCTTTGACAGTCGCATATGCTACTGGCTCACCGAAAAGGTGTGAGCACCATCCGTTCTAACGAGTACCTTGCGCTCGGCCGAGTGACTGCAGTTTCAACGCAGTAACACGTTCGAGCTAGAGGACCAGGTTCATCGCTTTTACTTGGCGAGTTTGATCCTGGCTCAGAGCGAACGCTGGCGGCGTACTTAACACATGCAAGTCGAACGAGGAGCGTCGGTGTAGCAATACATCGGTGCTTCTAGTGGCGTACGGGTGAGTAACACGTGGGTAACCTGCCCTCGAGTCCGGGATACCCTCTCGAAAGGGAGGCTAATACCAGATACGTTCCTCGGATCGCGAGATCTGGGGAGGAAAGGTGGCGAAAGCTACCGCTCTTGGAGGGGCTCGCGGCCTATCAGCTAGTTGGTGAGGTAACGGCTCACCAAGGCGATGACGGGTAGCTGGTCTGAGAGGACGACCAGCCACACGGGAACTGAGACAC
>JBKOUQ010000122.1:0-32911 GCA_046723475.1 Candidatus Methylomirabilota bacterium | reverse complement strand
GATGGCCCCGCACCGCCCGCCGTGCCGACGCCGCGCCGGTGCGCTCAGAACGTCGCGACGGCGGAGAGCTGCGCCGCGACCAGCCGCGCATAGAGTCCGCGGCGCCCGAGCAGCGCGCCGTGCGAGCCGGATTCGACGACGCGCCCACCATCGAGCACGATGATCGTATCGGCGCCGCGCACCGTCGAGAGCCGGTGCGCGATCACGAGCGTCGTGCGGTCTTGCTTGAGCCGGTCGAGCGCCTCGCGCACCATCGCCTCGCTCACAGCGTCCAGATGTGACGTCGCCTCGTCGAGAATCAGAATCGGCGCATCCTTCAAGAACGCGCGCGCGATCGCCACGCGCTGACGCTGGCCGCCCGAGAGCCGCGTGCCGCGCTCCCCCACGATCGTGTCGAGTCCGTCCGGCAGCGAGGCGACGAAGTCGCCGAGCGCCGCGCGCTCGATGGCGGCATCGATCTCCGCCGTGGTGGCCCCGGGCCGCGCGAGCCGCACGTTGTCGCGCAACGACTCGTTGAAGAGGTAGGTGTCCTGCGCGACCAGCGCGACTCGCTGGCGCAGAGCGTCCAGCCGATACTCGCGCAGGTCGTGGCCGTCGAGCCGGATGACCCCCTTGTCGGGATCCCAAAAGCGCAGGAACAGGTGCGCAATCGTCGTCTTGCCGGCGCCCGATGGTCCGACGAGCGCGACGGTCGCGCCGGCGGGAACGACGACACTCACGTCGTCCAATGCGCTCCGCGTGCGTCCGGGATACGCGAACGTGACGCGGTCGAGCTCCAGCGCCGGCGCGCCGCGGCGAGCCGCCGCGACGCCGGGCCCGTCCTGCACCGCCACGGGTGCGGTCTCGATCGCATGGAACCGACGCGTGGCGCCAAGCGTATCGGCGAGCTGTCGGCCGACCTGCGCGATCTCCCACACAGGCACGAACGCCGAGACCGCGAGGAGCGTCATGACCGGCAGCATCGCGGCGTCGAGTCGTCCGTGAATGACGAGCAAGCCGCCCGCGGTGAGTACGGCCAGACCGCCGAGTCCCGTCACGACCTCATGCAGTGCGGTGTGGAGCGTCAGATCCCGGAGGAACGGCATTCGCGCGCGCAGGTACGCGTGCGCCAGCGCGCCGAACGCCTCGCCGCCCCTGCGCACGTGCTGGAATGCGAGGATTTCGGTCAGGCCCTGGATCGAGTCGACCGCGTGCGCGTTCAGGTCGCCGGCGATCGCCCGAGCGCGGGCGCTGAGCCGGTCGATGCGCGCGCGGCCCACCACCGGGCTGAGCGCCGCATAGGCGAGGAACGGCAGGACGGCCAACGCCATCGGCCAGCCGACGACACCGAGCGTGATGAGCACAGCGAGCGGAACGAGCACCGCGACGAACGCCGGCGTGATCGTGTGCGCGAAGAAGTACTCGATGAGCTCGACATCGTGCGTTGCCACACTGACGAGGTCGCCGCTGCGGTGCAGAACCAGGTAGGCGGGCGCGAGCGCGTCGAGCTTGCGAAAGAGCGCGAGCCGCAGATCCGCCAGCAGCCGATACGCCATGTCGTGGGCCAGCCACGACTCGAGCCAGTGCAGCAGGCCCGACAGCGGCGCGACGACCGCGAGCAAAACCAGATAGCCGCGCACCGGCGTGCCGTGACTGACCGCGCGCACGGTGAGCGCGCTCACCACGCCCACGCCGATCAGCGCCGCGACGCGCGCGATCCCGAGCGCGAACGTGAGCCCCAGGCGCCGACGATATGCGCCGACCATGCCGAACAGGATCGGAATCGCGCGCAGCCATCCGAGCTCCGCGCTCGCGGCCGGCTCGTGCGCGGCAGCGGCGGGTTCGTCGCTCGCGGCCATCGTCACGTCGTCGGTCCGCCATGCTGCGTCGTCGGTGGACGCCGTCGCATCCTGCGTCTGCGCGGCCATCAGGCGCGCATACGTACCGTGCTGCGCCATGAGCTCGCGGTGGGTCCCCGTCTCGACGACGCGGCCCGCGTCGAGCACGACGATGCGGTCGGCGTTGACGACGCTCGAGAGACGGTGCGCGAACACGAGCGTCGTACGCCCCTGCATCAGCCGGTCCAACGCCTGCTGGATGATCGCCTCGTTCTCGGCGTCGACCGACGACAGCGCCTCGTCGAGGACGAGAATGGGCGCGTCGCGCAGCAGCGCGCGCGCGATGGCGATGCGCTGTCGTTGGCCGCCCGATAACCGAACGCCGCGCTCGCCGACGACCGTTTGATAACCGAGCGGCAGCCGCGCGATGAACTCGTCCGCGTTGGCCGCGCGCGCGGCCGCGCGCAGCTCGTCCGCCGTCGCGTCCGGCTTGCCGAGGCGGAGATTGTCCTCCACCGTGCCATGGAAGAGATACGTGTCCTGCTGCACGATCGCCACCTGCGCGCGCAGATCGTCGAGCCGCAACGACCGCACGTCCCGCCCACCGATCAGGACACGGCCGTCTTGTGGATCGTAGAAGCGCAGCAGCAGGCGGGCGACGGTCGACTTTCCGGCGCCGCTCGCTCCGACGAAACCGACCCGCTCGCCCGGCGCGACCGCGAAGCTCACGTGCGCATGGCTCGCCGCGCGGCCGCCGGGATACGCGAAGACCACGTCGACGAACTCGACGCTCGGCGTCAACGGCGTGGCGAGTCGGGCCACGTCGGCGACATCGCTCACCTGCGGCCGAGCGGTCAGGATCGCGACGATTCCCTCCGCCGCCGACATGCCGAGCATTCCCTGATGCAGGACCACGCGCAGCTCGCGAAGCGGCCGGAACACCTCGACACCGAGCATGAGGATGACGAGAAGGCTCGGCAACCCGATCGCGCCGGCGTGCACGCGCGCGATGCCGAGCGCGAGCGCCGCGACCGCGCCGACGGCGATCGCCGTGTCCGCCAGCCCACGCGTCAGGACATTGGAGCCGAGCACCCACATCGTGCTCTCGAACAGCACGCGGCCCTTGTCCTCTAGCAGGCGACGACGGGCGGCGCTCTGACCGAACGCCTTGAGCGTCGGCAGCCCCTGCAGCGTGTCGAGAAATTCCGCCCCGTACGCCGCGTACGCGCGACTGCGGGCGAAGCTCGCCGCGCTTTCGTGCCGGTGCCAGAACGCGGGGAGCAGCAACGTGGCGAGCGCCGCGACGAGCGTGACGAGCGCGACCGGCCAGTCGACGAGCACGACGAACCCGAAAATCAGCACGGGCGTCAGGGCCGCGACGGCGAGCTGCGGCAGGAACTGGCCGAAGTAGACCTCGAGCTGCTGAACGCCCTCGACCATCGACAGCACGACGTCGCCCGTCCGGGCGCGGCCGAAGTGCGCGGGGCCGAGGGTGGTGATGTGGGCATACAGCGCGCGTCGCAGCTTCGCCTGCACGAGCGCTGCCGTGTGATGGGCGAGCATCGTTCGCCAATACTCGAGGGCCGCACGCACGATCGTCACCGTCGCGACCGTCGCCACGCCGAGCAGCAGCGCCGCCGGGGTTGGACCCGCGAGCACCTTCGCCAGGAGCCAGCCGAGCAGCGCCAGCCGCGCGATCCCGGCGGCCACGGCGGCGAGGCCGAGCAGCACCGCCGCGACGATGCGGAGCCGGACGCCGGCGGTGAATCGCCACAGCGTGCGGTTCAGGTACACGCGAGGAGCCCTTGGACCGCGCCGAGCACGGTCGGCGCGGTTGGACAGTCACGCCGCCCCCAGCAGCCGCCGGGATCCAGCAACACACCCGCGAGCCCGGCGCGTCGCGCGCCGACCACGTCGATGGAATACAGGTCGCCGATGTACGCCGCCTCGCCGGCCGCGACGCCCGCACGCGCGAGCGCGCGCTCGAAAATCGCGGGATGTGGCTTTTCGACGCCCTCCTCGCCGCTATCCAACACGAAATCGAGGAGCGGCAGCAAGCCAAGTGTCGCGAGGATCTGCTTGATCGTCCCGTTCGAGTTCGAGATCACGCCCGTACGCTGCCCGGCCTGCCGGGCGAGCGTCAGCGCGGGCGCGGCATCGGGCTCCGGCGCCGTCCACAGGCCGAGCGGCTGATTGTACGCGCGCCGCCACGCATCGAGCGCGTCGATCACGGCCGGCGCCTCCACGCCCACACCCTGCAGCACGTAGGCGAGATAGCGACTGTGCGTGGTCCGCGCCTCGGTCGAGGCGATTTCGCCCGCGGCGAACACGTCAGCGTCGAGACGGACGCGCGCGCGCCATTCCGCGCGCATGAGGTCATCGGCTCGGGTATTCACGCCATGCGTTGCGAGCGCCGCGGCGATCGCCGCGTAGTCGATCCGCACGAGCGTATTGCCGGCGTCGAAGAAGATCGCGCGGAGCGGCACGCGCTTACGATACCACTTGACATCCGATCCGATATTAGGTGAACTTAATTCCACGATGACTGTATACCTAATTGAGCGCGATCCCGTGATCGGTGTGCACCTGAGCCAGGTCGATCCCGCGGTCAGTGTGCGCTTGAACCGGGCGCGGTCATGATTGTCTGCGTCTGCCGCGGCGTGTCCGACCACGCCCTCGACCAGGCACTCGCGCGTGGTGTCGGAACGCTGCCGGAGCTGGCCGCCGCTTGCCGCGGCGCCGGCATGGATTGCGGCGCCTGCGAGTGGATGCTGATCGAGCTGCTCGAAACGGCGCAAACAAGTGTACCGTGTGCCGCGAGCGCGGCACCGTAAGCTAACCGCCCGCTCGGGGAGGGCCCCGTGAAGGGCCACGACCAGGTCATCCAGGTGCTGAACGACGTCCTCACCGCCGAGCTCACCGCGATCAACCAGTACTGGATCCACGCGCGCATGTGTGAGAACTGGGGGTACGAGCGCCTATGGAAGAAGATTCGTGAAGAATCGCTCGGCGAGATGAAGCATGCGGATCGGCTCGTCGAGCGCATCCTCTATCTCGAGGGAGTGCCGAATCTGCAGAAGCTCGGCAAGGTCAACGTGGGCCAGACGGTAAAAGAGCAGCTTCGTCTCGACCTGGAGGTCGAAAAGGCCGCGGTCAAGGCGCTGAACGCGGGCATCGAAACGGCCCGAAGCCTCGCCGACAACGGCAGCCGCGAGCTGCTGGAATCGATCCTCGAAGGTGAAGAAGACCATGCGAACTGGCTCGAGGCGCAGCTGACGCTGATCGAGCAGGTGGGAGAAGGCAACTACCTCGCCCAGCAGATCAAGTCCGAGGACTGAGCGTCGTTCTTCTCGGCGCTCGAGCCGCTCAGCGCGCGACGCTGAACGAGAACTGCCCTTCCGTCAGGTGGCCGTCGACCGAGACCACTCGCCACACGACGCGATACGTGCCCGGCGCGAGCGCCTGCACAGACACGCGCAGCAACGCGGAATTGGCGGGGTCGAGCGAACTATCGCCGAGGTCCACGGGCTTGCCGGCGCCGTCGAGCACCCGCGCGCGACTGTACGCGGGCTCCAGCGCGCCGGTGAACCAGAGTCTGACTTGCGCCGGTGGATTCTTCAGCGTCACGCCGGCACGCGGATCGGTGCGGTCGAGCACGCCGTGGGCGGCCGCGGTACTCGCAAGCAGCACCGTGGCCGCCAGCGACGCCAACACACGGTGCATGCATCCACTGTAGCAGCGATCCGCGTGGGATCCGCGATACGGCCCGCCGCGCCGCGCGCTGGCTCAGCCGCGAGGCGTGGTTGGGTCGCCGGCATGGTTCGAGTACTCTTGTGCGTCAGGATCCGGAGATGGTCGCTCGGTCACTTGCGCTCAAGATCGCGCCGCTCGGAGCATCGCTGCTCTTGCACGTGGCTGCCTGTGGCGCGATCTGGCTCGCCCCGGAGTGGACAGCGGCGCGCGACGCGGCGATCCGCGTGGAGCTCGTCGCGGATCCCGAGCCGCCCGCGCCCGCCCTCGAGCCGCGGGTCGTCGAGCGGGAACACCGCGCGCTGAAGCCGCCGAAGCCCGTCGCCACGTCCCAGCCGCGCGTTGCACGCGTCGAGCGACGGGTCGAAGTCGCGCCGGCCGAGCCGCCCGCGCGCAACGCAGTCCCGTCGACTCCGCCTGCGCCCCCCGCGTCCCCGAACATTGCGGCCCCATCCCCGCCCGCTTCCGCGAGCATTCCGGCGCCGTCCACACCGGTCGCGGGCGCCGTTCCGCCGGTGCCGTCACCGCCGGCAACGATGGCCGGCGTCACCGCACCGACGGGGCGCGGAGCGCTCGCGCCGAGCGATACGCCGGTCGCGACATCGGCCGACGACGCAACGACGGCGCAACGGCCCGGCGGAGCGGCGCCACCGTCCACGGGCTTCGCCATCGCGGCGCTGCCGTCGGCGGCCGCCGTCACGCGCGCCGCCGTACCGCGCGGGGGCTACCAGGTAAAACCGGCGTATCCGATGACCGCACGACGAGCCGGCGTCGAAGGGACCACGCTGCTCGACGTGTTCGTCGGCACGGACGGACGCGTCGTCGACGTCGTCGTCAAGCAATCGGCGGGACATCCGGATCTCGATCGGGCCGCCAGCGAGGCGGTTCGCCGATGGCGATTCGAGCCCGCGCGACGGGGCGCCGACGCCGTCGCCATGTGGGTGGAGCTTCCCGTCGAGTTCCATCTGCGCTGACGCCGGGTCTATGATCGTCCCGTGACTCGCGTTCTCGTCGCCCTGCTCGTCGTCATCGCGGTGGGCACCTCCGCGTTCGCGCAGGTCCGAACGGGCACACCGCCGACACCGGTCACCATGGAAGAGCTGCATCGGACGGGCGGCGTGCCGCGCGGCTGGAAGTTCACGGTGCCGCCCGGCGATGCGAAGGCCGGACGCGCACTCTTCGCCAAGCTCGAATGCAACAAGTGTCACGAGGTGAAGCCGGACTTCCCCAAGACCGGCGGCGCCGGGGACGCCGGCCCCCCGCTGACGGGCATGGGCGCCCATCATCCGGCCGAATACTTTGCGCAATCGATCGTCGATCCCAACGCCGTCATTCTGGCCGGACCCGGCTACGTGGGATCCGATGGTCGCTCGACGATGCCCGACTTCCGCGACAGCCTCACCATCACCGAGCTCATCGATCTCGTCGCGTACATCAAGAGTTTGAGCGGTGGCGACGAGCACGAGCATCATCACGACGCGAACGCGTCGCAGGAGCAGGCCGCGGGCCCATACACCGTTCGCGTCGAGTACCAGCAGCCCGACGCCGCGGGACACCGTCACGGTGCTGCGCCCGCCCGCACGACCGGTCAGCTAGTCGTGTTCGTCAGGGATGCGGCCACCGGCGACGCCGTGCCCTACCTGCCCGTCACCGCGGTCATCGCGTCCTTCGAGACTCCGCGACGCACGGTGCGTCTGCAGCCGGTGCTCGGCGCCGCGGGGTTCTATTACGGCGGCGACGTCACGCTCCCGGACGACACGGTGAAGATCACGCTGACGCTCGGCGCGGCGAAGCTCAAGACCACGGGCACCGCCGCCGGCCGCTTTGCGAAACCGGTGACCGTCAGCTTCGACTGGGAGTGACCGCGCTCGGCATCGTCGCGCGTCTCGTGCACCTGAGCGCGTGCATCGCGGTCGTCGGCAGTGTCGGCGTCATTCTGCTCGCGGGTCGCTCGGACCGCCCCACCGCCCTCGCGTGGGAATCGCGCGTGATCGCGCTCACGCGCGCGCTGGTCTGGCTCGCGCTCGCCGCCGGGATCGGCGTCCTCGCCGTGCAAACCGCCACCCTCGAGTCACGTGCCGCCGCGGCGCTCGAGCCGCTCGCGGTCGCGCGCGCGGCGCTGCAGACGCGTTTCGGCCACGTGTGGCTCGTGCGTCACGCGCTGCTGCTGCTGCTCGGCGTGTTCGTGACGGCACGCATGGACTTGCGACGACCGCTCGACTGGCGAGCCGCACGGGGAGAAACGCTGCTGCTCGGCGGCCTCGCCCTCGGGGCGCTCGCCGCGGCCGGTCACTCGGCGGCCGTCGAGCCGTCGGCGACCGGCGCCGTCGTGTCCGATGTCGTGCACCTGCTCGCCGTGGGCCTGTGGGCGGGCGCACTGCCCGCGCTCGCCTTGCTGCTGCGCGCGGCGGCACGCGAGGCGGGCGCGGACGCGCGGCCGTACGCCGTCATCGCCGTGCACCGATTTTCTCGCCTCGCGCTCGTCGTCGTGCTGGTCGCCGTCGTGAGTGGCATCGTCATGACGGCGGCTCAGGTCGGATCCGTCGCGGCCCTGCTCGGCACCGCCTACGGCCATGTGCTCGGCGTCAAGCTCGGCCTCGTGCTGCTCGCGTTGCTCGTCGCCGCGCTGGGACGGACTCGTCTGCTCCCGACGCTCGGTGGTGATGCGACGACGGTGGGACGTCCCGCGATGCGTCGGCTTGCCGGCGCCGTCGCCATCGAGGCGGCATGCGGACTCGCCGTCCTCACCGCCGTCGCGCTGCTCGCCGTCTCGCCGCCGGCCCGGCACGAGCAGCCCGAGTGGCCGCTGTCGTTTCGATTCGCGCTCGGAGTCCTCGCTGACAGTCCCGACGCGTGGCCATTCGTCCTCGTGGGAAGCCAGCTCGCCGTCCTCGGCGTCGCGGCGGGACTGTGCTCGCTGGTCGTGCGGGCCGCCCGGTGGCCCCTGCTCGCGGGCGGCGCCGTACTCGTGGTCGCCGGCGTGGCGCTCGGTGCGCCCGCGCTCGCGACGGACGCATATCCGACGACGTACCAGCGGCCAGCGGTGTCGTACCAGGCGGCATCGATCGCGCGTGGTGCGGCGCTCTATGCACAGCACTGCGCGGCCTGCCACGGGCCCGCGGGCGGAGGCGACGGACCGGCCGGGCGTGCGCTGTCGCCGCCGCCGCCGGATCTGCGCGCGCATCACGCGGCGGTGCACACCGCGGGCGACCTGTACTGGTGGATCACCCATGGACGACGCGCCATGCCCGCGTTCGGTCGGCTCGAGCCCGACGCGCGCTGGGATGTCGTCAACTACGTGCGCACGCTCGGCGCCGCCACGGTCGCGCGCGATCTCGGCGCGGCCGTGCAGCCGGAGCAGCCGCGCATCGCGGCGCCGGACTTCGTCTTCGCCGTCGGGCCGACGCCGCCACGCGCGCTGCGCGACTATCGCGGCGCGCGCAGCGTGCTCGTCGTGCTCTATACCCTGCCCGGCTCGCGGCCGCGGCTGGCCGAGCTGGCCGCACGCTACGAGCTGCTCGCGCCCCTCGGCATCGAGATCATCGCCGTGCCGACCGACGCCGCCCCGGACGCGATCAAGCGGCTCGGCGACGAGCCACCGATCTTCTTCCCCGTCGTCACCGACGGCGCGGCCGAGATCGTCGCGACGTACGGACTGTTCGCGCCCGGGCCGCACGCCGAGTTCCTCGTCGACCGCCAGGGTTACTTGCGCGCGCGCGACGCCGCGCCTCGCGGGACGGAGCAGCTTCTTGCCAATGTCGCGGCGTTGAACGCGGAGAAGATCGTCGCGGCGCCGCCGGCCGAGCACGTGCACTGATGGCGGTGTGGAAGGTCGTCGTGCTCCTCGATCTGGCACTCGCGCTGGGTGTCGCGGGTGGGTACGTGTGGTGGGGCCGGCAGGCCAATGAGCTCCGCCGAGAGCTCCTGGAGGCCCGCCTCGTGGCGGCGGCAGGGCCGCGCGAATATCACGGCGAAGGCGTGATCCGCGCCGTGCTTCCCGAGATGGGAATCGTCGTGATCACGCACGACCAGATCGCCGGCTACATGCCCGCGATGACGATGGGATTCCGCACGAACTCGCCGCGCGTCTCCGAGGGCGTCGCGGTCGGCGACGCGGTACGCTTCACGCTCGCCGGCGTGCCGCCGAACCTGGCGCTCACGGCCATCGAGAAGCTCGGCCCCCAAGCGGTCGGCCGCCAATGAGGAGGCGTGATCGGTGATGGTTCGGCTCGTGCGCATCGCCGCGCTGCTCTGGTGCGCCGCTCTCATGATCGGGCCGCATGCGGCGTCGGCGGATCACGGTCTGCCCCTGCGCACCGGGGGCTGGAGTCCGCTCACCACCGCGCTGGTCTTCGGCGGCCTCGCCCTGCTCGCCGGCATGCTCGTCGTCGTGATCGTCGCGTTGCTGACCCGTCGCAACTCCTAACCGCGCGGCGCAACGCGCACGTGCCGCGCGGCGGGCGATGCCGCGGAGGAGGGCGCGGCGACCGTGGTGCCGCGGCCGCGCTTCGTCCACACGGTCGCGCCAGCGTGCGCGCTTTCGCGTGGTCCGCCGCTCAGCAAGACGGCGCGCAACGTCTTCAGAAGTGCGAGCGCTTCGTGACTGAGCGGGCGCTGACGTGGATGGATCACATCGAGGCTGCGGCTGAGCGGCTCGGCGTCGGCGAGCTCGAGAGCGACCAGGCGGCGTCGGCGGATCTCGCCGGCCACCGCCACATGCGGCAGGAACGCGAGCCCCATCCCGCGCTCGACCATGCGCTTGGCCGTCTCGATCGTTTCGACCTCGAGGACGACGTTCGGCACGAGACCGGCGCGACGGAACAGGCCGTGGCTGAGTGTCCAGTCGCTCGATCCGCGGTCGAAGAACACCAGCGGCTGCGCCGCCACGTCTTCGAGCCGCACCCGCGACGCGCGCGCCATCGGTGAGTCGGGCCGGGCCACGAGCACCAGGGGGTCATCACGCAGGCTGAGCGTCTCGACTTCGGGATGGTGCAGCGAGCGTGCGATACCGATCTCGGCCTGTCCGCCCAGTACCATCTCGAGGACCTCCTTCGAGTGGCCGGAGCGGACGGTGATCATCACCTTCGGATGGGCGGCCTGGAACCGCTTCAGCACGTCGGGCAGCACGTAGGTACAGATCGACAGTGCAGCCGCGATCTGCAGCGCGCTGCCGCTGGCCGGGCGGAGGTCGTGGACGGCCTGCCGCGCCAGCGCGACGGCGTGCAGCAGCTGCTCGGCGTGGGGGCGGAACGCGCGGCCCGCGGCGGACAGCGTCAGGCCGCTCTGGCTCCGCACAAAGAGCGGCACGCCGAGCGACGCTTCCAGCGCGCGGATCCGCGCGCTGATCGCCGGCTGGGTCACCCGCAGCGCGTCGGCGGCGCGGCGGAAGCCGCCGAAGGTGCCGACGGCGAGAAAGGCCTCGACCTGTCCGATCTCCACCCCATTCACCTCGCTTATGGGCCCACCGGGGCTGATACGGTCCGATTATACCCCGTGTGAAAGATCTTTCTGATCGAGAAACTTTATCGCCCCGATAAAAACAATGAGCTTGTCGCTCGGGCGGGCCGCCGGCACAGTGAGTGCACTGACGAAGCGCCGCGAATACGACGGACGCCAACGGAGGCGACGATGACGATGCGATGCGGATGCGGACACGACGTCGCGAGTGAGCAGGCGCTGTTCGGCTGTTTCGACTGCGGCACGACGTGCTGCCGCGGCTGCACCATTCACCTGGAGGCTGCAACGTACTGCCGTGCCTGCGCAGGATCGTTGCTGGGCACCTCCATGGTGCAGGCCGCCGAGCCATTCCAGCTCCATTGAAGAGATGACACACACGCGGAGGGGACGACGATGACACATGCATGCCACTGCGGGATGACCCTCGAGCAGGACCGCCGGACCGACTGCGCGGAATGCGGCGCCACCGTGTGCGCCTCCTGCTCGCTGGAGTTCGACGCGACCACCTACTGTCGCTGGTGCGCCAGCACCACGGCGCTCAGGCGCAGCGCCTGATCACCCAACAGGAGATCGACACGATGATCGAGAGCAAGGGCACCGCGTTTCGGCGACTGCTGAAGGAGCAACCCTACGTCTTCACCGGCGGCGTGTACTCGCCACTCGACGCCCAGATCGCCGAGAAGGTCGGCATCAAGGCCATCTATCTCAGCGGCTACTCCGTGGCCATGGCCAACGGCTGGCCCGACATGGGCTTCCTCACGCAGACCGAGGTCGCGCGCGTCGCGCACATGGTGGCCAACGCGGTCGACATCCCGGTCATCGCCGATGCCGACGACGGCTACGGCAACGCGCTCTCGACCATGCGGACCGTCCAGGAGATGATCAAGACCGGGGTGGCCGGGATCCATCTCGAGGACCAGCGCTTCCCCAAGCGCTGCGGTCACATCGCGGGCAAGACGTGCGTGAGCCGCGAGGAAGCGCTCGGTAAGTACCGGGCGGCCATCGACGTTCGCAATTCCGTCGATCCTGACTTCTTCATCATCGCCCGCACCGATGCGTACGGCGCCGTGGGCGGCAGCATGGAGGAGGCCATTGCCCGTGGCCGCATGTACGCCGACGCCGGTGTCGATTCCGTGTGGGCCGAGCTGTCCAACGCCTCGCGCGAGCCGGCGATCGAGTTCGCCAACGCGATGCGGAAGACGCATCCGAACCTGCCGCTGTCTTTCAACTACTCGTCGTCCTTCAAGTGGTCGAGCGATTCGAATCCGCTCACGTTCAAGGAGCTCGGCGAGCTCGGCTACAAGTTCATCTTCATCACCCTGTTTGCGGCCCACGCCGGCATGTACGCCGCATGGAACGCCCTGGAAGACCTGGTCCGCGACGAGGAACAGGCGCAGTGGCGGCTCGAGAAGACGAAGGCGGGCCATCCGACGGAGAGCCACCACGTCATGGCGCGTGTCGCGCACTTCCAGGAGCTCGAGAAGAAGTACATCCCGGGCACCGAGGAGCGAATCAAGGGGTCGGCCGGGTTCGACGACAAGCGGATGCATTAAGGATCACGCGGAGTCCACGGCTCGCGTACCATAGCGGGCCGTGGACTTCCGGTATGTGATCTGTGACGTCTTCACCGACAAACCGCTGGCGGGCAACCAGCTGGCGGTGTTCACCGACGCGCGACTGATCCCCGAGACGTTGCTGCAGCCCATCGCGCGGGAGATGAACTTTTCCGAGACCGTCTTCGTCTACCCGCCGACCGCGGGCGGCCACGCGCGCATCCGCATCTTCACGCCGTTCAACGAGCTTCCGTTCGCCGGCCATCCCGTGCTCGGCAGCGCGTTCGTGCTGGCCGCGCCGCTGCAGCTGCCCACGATCGTGCTCGAGACCGGCAACGGCAACGTGCCGATCGTGCTCGACCGTGACGGCCCGAAGATCACGTTCGGACGCATGACCCAGCCGCTGCCGACCGTCACTGCGGAGCCGGCCGCGAGCGCGATCGTGGCCGCGCTCGGCGGCGTCAAGCCCGTGCTGCCGGTCGAGCGCTACGTTAATGGGCCCACGCACGTGCTCGTCACTTTCGGCTCGCCCGATGAGGTGGCGAAGCTCGCGCCCGACCTCGCGGCACTGGCGCGCGCGACGCCGGCCGGCGTGTCCTGCTTCGCGGGCAGCGGACGCCGCTGGAAGACGCGGATGTTCGCGCCCGGCCACGGTATCAACGAAGATCCCGCGACGGGCTCGGCGGCGGGTCCTCTCGCCTGCCACCTGGTGCGACACCGGTTGCTCGAGCCCGGTGCCGAGATCGAGATCACGCAGGGCGTGGAGCTCGGTCGCCCGAGCACGCTGTTCGCGCGCGTCGGCGGCACGCGTGACCGCATCGAGAGCGTCGAGGTCGGGGGCTGCGCGGTGACGGTGGCGCGGGGCGAGTTCCGATTACAATAGCGCGCACTGCCGAGCGGCGCGCTTCACCATTCGATCCGCCGAGGAGAGGCATGAAACTGAAGGACAAAGTCGCGCTGGTTACCGGCGGCGGCTCCGGCATCGGCCGCGCTATCTGCGAGCGATTCGCCGAGGAAGGCGCCCGCGTGGTGGTCAACGACGTCCGCCAGGAAACGGCGGAAGCGACCGCCAAGGCGCTGGGGGCCGGAGCGCGGGCGATCGCCGCCGATGTCGCGGACAGCTCCGCGGTCCGGACGATGTTCGCGACCCTGGAGCGCGAGCATGGCCGTCTCGACGTGCTCGTCAACAACGCCGGCATCGCGTTTGGCCCGGGCGACGACCGCGGCGCGCTGATCCAAAAGAGCGAGACGCGCCTGATGGAGCTGATGTCCGGCCAGGGCGTTCAGACGCACTGGGACGTGACGCAGGACATGACCGACGAGGCGTGGCACCGCGTGATCGCCGTGCACCTCAACGGCACGTTCTTCTGCACACGCGAGGCACTCAAGCTCATGACTCGCCAGAGCTCGGGCGCGATCGTGAACCTGTCGAGCGTCGCGGCGCTGATGGGGCTCGAGACCGTGCCGCACTACAGCGCGGCGAAGGGGGGCATCCTCTCGTTCACGCGCGCCGTCGCACGCGAGGTCGCATCACGCGGCATTCGGGTCAACGCAATTTGCCCCGGCTACATCGACACGCCGATGACCGCCGGCATGTCCGAGCTCGGCAAGAAAATGGCGGTCGGACGCACACCACTGGGACGCGTCGGCGAGGCGCGAGAGATCGCCGCGGCGGCGCTGTTTCTGGCGTGCGACGAATCGTCGTTCGTCACCGGGCAGTGGCTGTCGCCGAACGGCGGCCTGTTCATCGGCTGATGGCTCCGCCCCTGGCCGAGCTGTCCGTGCGTGGCACGCCCGTCCACATGCTGCGCGACGGCGCTGGCACGCCGCTGCTGTTCCTGCACGGGGCGGGCGGCGCAGGTCGCTGGCTCGAATTCCAGGAGCGGCTCGCGAAGGCGCACACGGTGCTGATGCCGAGCCATCCCGGCCACGGCGGGTCGCCGGCCGCCGAGTGGATCGACCACATCTCCGACCTGGCCTTCCACTATCTCGATCTGCTCGACGCCGAGCGGGTCGAGCGCGTGCATCTCGTCGGCGCGTCGTTCGGTGGCTGGATCGCCGCCGAGATCGCGACGATGGCCTCGCACCGACTCGTCTCGCTCACGTTGATCGATCCCGTCGGCATCAAGGTCGACGGCTGGATCTATCCGTTTCTGTTCGGGATGGACATTCCGGAAGTCGTGCAGACCGTCTTCCACAACCCGATGGCGGCGCTCGCACTCGCGCCGCCGGACCAGTCACCCGAGACGCTCGCGCTGCAATACCGGCAGGGCACGGCGCTCGCGCGGGTGGCGTGGAACCCGTACCTCTATGATCCGCTCCTGCGCCGTCGGCTGGCGCGGGTCAGCGCGCCGACGCTTCTGTGCTGGGGCGCCCACGATCGTCTCGCACCCCTGCACCCGTGCGCCGACACGTGGGGCGCCGCCATCCCCGGGGCGCGCCTACGTCTGTTCGAGCAGTCGGGGCATGTGCCGCATCTCGAGGAGCCGGCCGCGGTGGCCGAGGCGGTACTGGACTTTTGCCGGAGCGCGGAGGGTGCGCGATGAAGTTCTACTACTTCCACCTCATGCCCTACCCGATGGAGCACGACGAGCGCTCGTCGTGGGTCACGCTCTCCAACCGCTTTTACGATCCCAAGCAGGGCCAGACGCTCTACAACCAGTACCTCGATCAGCTCGAATACGCGGAATCCCTCGGGTGGGATGGGCTCTGCGTCAACGAGCACCATCAGAACTGCTACGGCACGATGCCGAGCCCCAACGTGATGGCGGCAATGCTCGTGCGGCGCACGTCGCGCGCGAAGATCGCGATCCTCGGCAACGGCCTGCCGCTGCGCGAGAACCCGCTGCGCATCGCCGAGGAGATCGCGATGCTCGACGTGGCCTCAGGCGGACGCGTGATCTCGGGCTTCGTTCGCGGCATCAGCGCCGAGTACTTCTCCACGGCGATCAATCCCACGCACTCGCGCGAGCGGTTCTACGAGGCGGCCGAGCTCATCTTGCGCGCATGGACGGAGCCGGGGCCGTTCGCGTTCGACGGCAAGTATTACCGCTATCACTACGTCAATCCGTGGCCGCGGCCGCTGCAGCAGCCGCATCCGCCCGTGTGGTGTCCGTCGCAGGGCAGCAGCGAGACCGTGGAGTGGGCCAGCAAGCGCCGCTTTCCCTATCTGATGGTCTTCACGCCGATCAAGCGGATCGCGCAGATCTATGCCGAATACCGCGAGGCCTGCGAGCGGCACGGCTACACCGCAAGCCGTTACCAGCTCACCGTCAACGTGCCGATCGTCGTCGCGGAAAACGATACGAAGGCCGAGGCGCTGGCGCGCAAAAACACGATGTGGGTGTTCAATACCGGCCTCCGCATGCATCCGCCGTTCTGGCGCCCACCGGGCTACATGACGGAAGCCTCGCTGCGACGCATTCTTCAAAATCCGCCGCCGCTGCCCAGCGACCTCACGTTCGAGCAGGCTGATCGCGAGGGGTACATCGTGTACGGCAGCCCCGCGACCGTACGCGACAAGCTCCGCGTCTTCTCCGACCAGCTGCAGGCGGGCATCGTGTGCTCGGGCCTGAACGGCGGCAGCCACGAAGGCACCCTCGAGATGATGCAGATGTTCGCGGAAGAGGTCATGCCGTCCTTTCGCGAGGACGCCGAGGTCGACGAGACGGTCGGCGTGGGGCGCTGATGGCGATCAAGGGCATCGACCACTGGGTCGTCGTGGCCGGCGACCTGCAGCGCACGCTCGACTTCTATCAGCGGCTGGGATTCACCATCGCGTGGGAGAAGCGGCCCGGCCGACCCGACATGGCGACCATCCGCATCAACGCGGCGCAGAAGATCAACGTGCACCCGGCCGAGGCGCCGTCGCAGCCGGGCTATTTCGGCGCACGCCGGCCGAGCGTGGGCGGCGCCGATTTCTGCCTGGAATGGGACGGCACGGTCGACGAGGTGTTGGTTCTGCTGAAGGCCAACGGCATCGTCCCCGAAGCAGGGCCGGGACCGCGCACCTGCGCCCGCGGGATATCGACGAGCGTGTACTTCCGCGACCCCGACGACAATCTCGTCGAGCTCACCGTGTACGACCGCGCGTAGGCTCGCTCAGTAGCTTTTCGGCAGCCCCAGCACGTGCTCGGCGAGGTGGTTGAGGACCATCTGCTGCGAAACGGGCGCGATCTTGTAGAGACGCACCTCACGCCACAGCCGCTCGACGTAGAACTCCTTCGCATAGCCGTAGCCGCCGTGCGTCTGCAGCGCGACATCGCACGCTTCGAAACCGGCCTCGGCGCCGAGCAGCTTCGCGACGTTCGATTCCGCGCCGCAGGGTTGCCCGTGGTCGAAGAGCCACGCCGCCTTCAGGCACATGGCCTCGGCCGCCTCCAGCTTCGCCCACGCCATCGCGAGCGGATGCGCGATCGCCTGGTTCTGGCCGATCGGCCGGTCGAACACGATGCGCTGCTTCGCGTAGTCGACGGCACGGTTCAGCGCGGCCCGACCGATGCCGACCGCCTCGATGCCTGTGAGCACGCGCTCGGGGTTGAGTGAGTCGAGGATGTGATAGAAGCCGCTGCCGACCTCGCCGACGACGTTTTCCTCGGGAATCTCCAGGCCGTCGATGAAGATCTCGTTGCTGTCCACGGCGGCCCGGCCGAGCTTCTCGATCTCCTGCACGGTGATCCGGCGGCGGTCGAACTCGGTGAAGAACAGCGTGAGGTTCCGCAGCGGCCGGGCGGGATCGCGCTCGCCCGTGCGCGCCAACAGCAGGATGTGCGTGGCGTTCTGCGCGTTGGTGTTCCAGACCTTCCGCCCATTGACGACGAAGCGGTCGCCCTGTTTCACGGCGCGGGTCTGGATGCGCGACGTGTCCGTTCCGACGTTCGGCTCGGTGACGCCGAACGACATCACGATCTCGCCGGTCGAGATGTGCGCCAGATACTTCTGCTTGAGCCGCACCGATCCGTGCTTGATGACCGGCATCGGCGGAAACATATAGAAGTGGACCGGTGACGCGCCGCTGGTGCCCGCTCCCGCGGCGCAGATCTCGTGCAGCAGAATCGCCGCCTCGGTCACGCCGAGTCCCGAGCCGCCATACGCCTCCGGGATGAGCGCGCCGAGCCATCCGGCGCGCGCAAACGCCTTGACGAAGTCCCAGGGATACTCGTGCTTGCGGTCCTTCTCGAGCCAGTAGTCGAGCGAGAACGAGCGCGCGAGCGTGGCCACTTCCTTGCGAATCATCTGCTGCTGCTCGGTGAGCGCGAAGTCCATGGCCGCGATGCTATCATGTGCGCCGGCCATGGCCGTCCAGGGACTCTACGCGCTGCAGAACGGCTTTATGGGCGCGCAGCGCTCGCTGCTCTTCTATGGCGAGTATGCGGAGGCGCGCACGCAGATCCCGATCACGTGTTACGTCGTGCGCACCTCGGACGCCGTGATCCTCTTCGACACCGGTGTGGCCCCGCGCGCCGTACCGGGCCTGCTGCGCAACGATCCCTTCGCACGCTTCACCGACGACGATCTCCTGGTCCATCGGCTGGATGTCCTGGATCTGGAGCCGTCGAGCATCGACCTGGTCGTCATCTCACATTTGCACTATGACCATGCCGGCGGAGCGGCGCTGTTCTCGAAGTCCGAGCTCGTCGTGCAGAAAGACGAGTACGCGTATGCGCACTACCCTGCACAGTTTTTCGCGCCGTTCTACTACCGCAAGAACTTCGATCTGCCGAGCTCCACGTGGCGACTCCTCGACGGCGACACGGAGCTGCTGCCCGGGGTGACCGTGCTGAGAACAGACGGCCACACCCCCGGACACCAGTCGCTGCTCGTCGAGCTGCCCGAGACCGGTCCCGTGGTCCTGGCCGGCGATTCCTGCTATTGGCAGGAGCACATCGACCAGGAGCGCGTGCCCGGCGTCGTGTGGGACCCGACGCGCGCCCTGCACTCGATCAAGAAGCTCAAGACGATTGCGCGCCTCACCGGCGGCAAGATCTTCCCGAGCCACGATCCCGTCTTCTGGCAGACGGTCAAGCAGGCGCCCGATGGATATCGCTAGGAGCTCTTGCGGCGCCCGCCGCGGCGACGGCGCCGCGCCGGCACCTTCGCGCCCTTCTTGCGCGCCTCACTGAGTCCGATCGCGATCGCCTGTTTGCGGCTCGTCACGCGCTTGCCGCTGCCGCCACTCTTGAGCGTCCCACGCTTGCGGCGACGCATTGCGGATTTCACCGACTTGCTCGCTCCTCTGCTGTACCGCGCCATTCGTTGCCTCCTTTGTAGCGAAGACGTGTGCTCGGTTCGCATCGTGGATGGCCTGGCCTAGAAGGCCGGGGCACCGCACACTTCTGTATCGACGACCTGTGCTCGCCTCGAACCGTGGGTGACCTGTTCTAAATGGCTCATGGCACCGCACGCCGGACAAACGTCGCCGATGGTTTTTGCGAGAGTGCAAACTGCGTGCACACGGGTCAGCTCGTGGCACAGTGAGCGCGTGAGCGACCTTGGCGAGCGGCTGCAGGCGTTGGACTGGTCCACCATCGAGCGCTCGATGTGGGCGTACGGTTATGCAAAGACGCCCGTGATCCTCACGCCGGACGAGTGCGCGGAGCTGATCGCGCTCTACGACGATGATCGCCGCTTTCGCAGCCGCGTCGACATGGCGCGCTACCGTTTCGGCATCGGCGAGTACAAGTATTTCGCCACACCGTTGCCGACTCTGGTCGCCGAGTTGCGTGAGCGCGCGTACCCGCCGCTCGCCGCGATCGCCAACCAGTGGCAGGCCGCGCTCGGGGATCCCGATATGTTCCCGCGCGACCTGGCGGGGTTGCGCCGGCGCTGTCACAAGAGCGGACAGACCAAACCCACGCCGCTCCTGTTGCGCTACGAAGCGGGTGGCTACAACTGCTTGCATCAGGACATCTACGGCGACGTCGTGTTCCCGCTGCAGATCACGTGCTTCCTGAGCCGCCGCGGCGCCGATTACGAGGGCGGCGACTTCCTGCTCGTCGAGCAGCGGCCGCGCGCCCAGTCGCGCGGCGAATCGATCGCCACAGAGCAGGGAGAGATCGTCATTTTCACCACGCGTCATCGGCCGGTGGAGGGCAGCCGCGGCGTGTATCGCGCGGCGATGCGCCACGGCGTCAGCCGGATCACGCGCGGCCTCCGCTACACGCTCGGCGTCATCTTCCACGACGCGAAGTAAGCTTCGCGCTCCTCGGCGCCGAATACGCGTTCGGCGCGATCAAGAGATCTCAGGACCGCGGTGCAGCCCGGCGCCAGCTCGTCGCGGTCTCATACGCGCGCGCGACCCGGAGCACCGTCACCTCGTCGAACGGCCGGCCGACGATCTGCAACGCCAGCGGACGGCCGTCGGACGTCCAGCCACACGGCACCGAAACGGCAGGCACGCCGGCGGCGTTCAGCGGCCGCGTGAGCCGGGAAAACCGTCCCATGCGCGCGACGATTTCGTCCACCGTTCCCGATTTGGCGACCGCGTACGCCGGCGCCGGCTCCGGGATCGTCGGCATCAGGAGCACGTCCGCTTGCGCGAACGCCGTCGCCACGAAGTCGCCGGCAAACCGCTCGCGTAGCCGCTGGGCTTCGAGATACTGCACGGCGGAGAGCGCGAAGCCCGCCGAGGCGCGCGCGTAGACGACGGGCTGCACCTCGTCGCGACGCTCGCGCAGCAGCGGCCCGTGCTCGGTCGCCGCTTCGGCCGCGACGATCGGCGTGCTGCACTCGCGCGACAGCGAGGAGACGTCGGGCAGCTTCGCCCGGTCGACGCGGATGCCGAGGCTCGCCATCGCCTCGAACGCGGCGCGGACGGCGACGTCGACGTCGGCGTGCAGGCCGTCGAAGAAGTGGGCGTCGGGAACGCCGGCGCGGAGGCCGTGCACGGGCGCATCGAGCGTCGCGAGAACGTCTTCGACGGGACGGGGGCTCGACGTCGGATCGGCCGGGTCGTGACCCGCCATCGCCATGAAGAGCAACGCGGCATCCGCAACGGTACCGGCGAGCGGGCCGATGTGGTCCATCGTCCACGAGAGTGGCATCACCCCCGCCCGACTCACCCGCCCGTATGTCGGCTTGAGGCCGACGACGCCACAGCAGGCGGCCGGGAGCCGGATGGAGCCGCCGGTGTCCGTCCCGATCGCTCCCGCGACGAGCTCTGCCGCGACAGCGGCCCCGGAGCCGCTCGAGGAGCCGCCGGACGCGTGGCCGGGCTTCCGGGGATTGTCGACGTCGCCATGATGCGCGTTGTCGCCGAACGGTCCCATCGCGAGCTCGGTCATGTTCAGCTTGCCGAGCAGCACGGCGCCGGCGGCCTCGAGACGGCTGGCCGCGGTGCACGGTGTCGCGCTGCGATAGTAGTCGCGCGTGCGCGTGCCGCACGACGTCGGCAGACCGGCGACGACGCACAGATCCTTGTGCGCGACCGGCACGCCGTGCAGCGGACCGCGCACCCGCCCCGCGACTGCCTCGGCCTCCAGGACTCGCGCGGCAGCGAGCGCTCGATCGCCGTCCACCGTGATGAACGCCCGCAGCCTCGGATTCGCTCGCTCGATTCGAGCCAGGCACTCTCGGACGAGCTCGACCGGAGAAACGCGCTTCGTTCGCACCGCTTCAGCCAGGGCCACCGCCGTGAAGTCCATCGTCGAGCCTCCTGGTGCGTGACGCATGGTGCGTCAGTCATCGACGAACCGTGGGGAAGTCTTCCGCAGCCGCTCGGGGTCGATGCGGCCGCTGCGCTGAATATAGCTCCAGGCGAATTCGCGGGGCGACAGTCGCATGTGCGCCGGAAAGCGCTCGTACCACTCGCCGCTCGCATCGGCGGCCGCGACCAGCTTGTCGACGATCGGCCGGCGCGCCGCCTCGAATGCCTCGAGCGCGTCGTGCCGATGCTGGTCGAGCGCCCGGGCGAGCGCGATGGCGTCCTCTATCGCCAGTCGCGTGCCCGAGCCGATCGAGAAATGCGCGGTGCGCTGCGCGTCGCCGAGCAGCACGCGATTGCCGTCCCACCATCGCTCGTTTCGCACCACGGGAAAGCAACGCCACACCGATTTGTTCGAGACGAGCCGCCCCCCGGCCAACGTGTCGCCCAGGATCCGCTCGCACACCGAGAGCGTCTCGTCCGCGCCCAATGTCGCGAACCCAACGCGTTGCCAGCTGACCGGGTCGCACTCGAAGATCAGCGTGCTCATCCGCGGAGAGTGCCGGTAGTGATGAGCGTTGAACGTCCCCAGCGCGTTCTCGATGAAGGTCTGTGTCAGCGTCTCGAAGAGCGTCGTCGCACCGAACCAGGCGAACCGGTTGCCGAGGTGGCGGATCGACGTCCCGAAGGCTTTCTCGCGGGTCGCCCGCACGACGGAATTGACCCCATCGGCGCCCACGACGAGATCGAACCCGTCGAGCTCCGCGTCGGACGACACGCCGTGCTCGAAGTCGAGCACGACGCCGACGCTCAGCGCCTGCCGCTGCAAGAACCGCAACAGCGGCAGCCTGCCGATGGCGGCGAAGCCAATGCCGTCGATCGTGACCGCGTGGCCCCGCAGCACGACGGTGAGATCGGTCCAGCGCTCCGTGTGCGGCGTGATCCGCGCGTACGTGTCCGGGTCGTCGTCGCGGAGGAATTCGAGCGCGCGATCCGAGAACACCACGCCGAAACCGAAGGTCGAATCTGCGGCGTTCTGCTCGACGACACGCACGTGCCAGTCGGGATGCGCGCGCCGGATGAGATACGAGAAGTACAGGCCGCCCGGGCCGCCGCCGACCACGAGGATGTTCAAGGCCTCATCTTGACACGGGCCGGCGCGGATGGTGCGATGCGGTGACCCGTCTATGCCCGACAGCCCATTCGATCTCGTGATCCAGAACGTCCGCGTCGTGAAAGCGACCTCGCCCGGGGTCGAGCGCGCCGACATCGGGATCAAGGACGGGCGGATCACGCGCATCGCGCCGAAGTTCGCCGCCGCCGAGCTCGGCCGCACGTACGATGGCCGCGGCCGGCTCGCGTTTCCGGGCGTGGTCGATGCGCACACCCATGTCGGGATCTATGGGCCGCTCTCGGAGGACGCCGCCAACGAGAGCCGCGCCGCGGTCTCCGGCGGCGTCACCACGATGCTGTCCTACTTCCGGACCGGCCAGTACTACCTCAATCGCGGCGGCGGTTACTTCGACGTCTATCCCGAAGTGCTGAAGCTCTCCGCCGGTCAGTATCACTGCGATTACGGCTATCACCTGGCGCCCATCGCCGCCGAGCACCTCGACGAGATGGAGACCCTCGCCACCGCCGACGGCGTGCCGTCGTTCAAGATCTTCATGTTTTATGGCGGCTACGGTCTCCACGGGCGGACCGGCGAGGACGAGCAGCGGCGATTTCTCATGCTCGGCCCCGAAGAGCACTACGACCTCGCCCACTTCGAGTTCGTGATGCGCGCGGCCGCGCGTATCCGCGCCGCGCACCCGACGCTGGCCGAGCACGTCAGCATCAGCTTGCACTGCGAGATGGCCGATATCCTGAACGCCTACACGCGCCTGGTGCAGCGCGACGCCTCCCTGACGGGCCTGGCCGCCTACAGCGCCGCGCGGCCTCCACACTCCGAAGGCCTCGCGATCGCGGTGGCGTCGTATCTGGCCCACGAAACCGGCTGCCTGAATCTGAACTTGCTGCACCTGTCGTCCCGCAAAGCATTCGAGAGTGCGCAGACGATGGCGCGCGCGTTTCCCGAGCTCGATTTTCGGCGCGAGGTGACGATCGGCCATCTGCTGCTCGACGTCGACACCCCGACCGGCACGTACGCCAAGGTCAACCCGCCGATCCGGCCGCGGAACGAGGTCGAATATTTATGGAAGGCGGTGCTGGACGGCCAGGTGGACTGGATCGTGAGCGATCACGCATGCTGCGCGGAGGAGACGAAAGCCGCCGGCAAGGGCGCGGGCGATATCTGGCTCGCGAAATCGGGATTTGGCGGCACGGAATATTTGCTGCCGGGTCTCTTCAGCGAGGGCCGCCGCCGCGGGCTGCCGTTGCATCGCATCGCCGCGCTGACGTCGTTGAACCCGGCGCGCCGGTATGGGCTCTCGACCAAGGGCGATCTCGCGCCGGGGTTCGACGCCGACATCGCGCTGCTCGATCCCGACCGCGCGTTCACGGTGAGCGCGGCCGATTCGCTTTCCGGTCAGGGCTACACGCCGTTCGAAGGGCAGCGCCTCACCGGTCAGGTCACCGCGACGTTCTTGCGCGGCGAGCTTGCCTGGGAGGACGGTCGGATCGTCGGCCCGCCGCGCGGCCGCTACCTTCCCCGCCCCTTATAAGTAGATAGGGACCGCCGCCCCGCTCGGGACGTCGGGACGGGGTGGGCGGCCTACATCGCGAGCGCGAGCTGCTCCGGTGCGGGGCGCGGCTCGAGCGGGTGCGCGCGCCGGTCTACAATGTCGAAGCGCTTCTTCAGCGCGGCGACAGCGCTCTTCACCGACTCGGTCAGCGCGCGGTCGGGATAGGGCCGCCGATACAGCGCGAGATAGCTCGGTACCAGCTCCGGCCACTCGCGCGCCAGGTGCTCCATGAAGTGCTCGCGCGTGCCCGGCTGCAGATAGAGGACGTTGCACCAGACGTTCGTCGCGCCGGCGTCGCGCGCGGCCTTCACCACGTCGGCGAGAAGGTCGGCACGATCGGAGATGCCGGGCAGCACGGGCGCAATGCCCACGCCGGCATCGATGCCGGCCGCGACGAGCATGCGAAGCGCGCGGAGGCGCTGGCGCGGCGGTGCCGTGCCGGGTTCGGTGCGGCGCCAGATGTCCGTGTCGAGCGTGGGGACGGAGAACGTCACGTCGACTTCCGCACGCGTCGCGGCATGGCAGAGCACGTCGAGATCGCGAATGATCATCGGCCCACGCGTGATGAGACTGAACGGACTGCGCGCGTCTGCGAACGCCTGCAGGCAGCCACGCGTGAGGCGATAGCGGCCCTCGGCGGGCTGATACGGATCCGTGGCGGCGCCGATCGCGACGACCTCGCGCCTCCATGACCGACGCGTGAGCTCGCGACGGAGAACCTCGACGACGTTGATCTTCACGCGCACCGAGCGGCCATATGCCTCGCCCGACGGACGATCGGCGCGCCGCTCGAAGCCGCGCACGTAGCAGAAGGTGCAGCGGTGGGCGCAACCCATGTAGGGATTCAGCGACCACTTGAACGGCATGTTCTGCACGCGATTGAGCGCGTGACGACACGGCTCCTCACGGAAGTCCACCGGCATGAGGCTCAGTATACGATTCGGGGTGGTGCCCTTCGATCTCTCGCCTCTGGCATTACTCGTGATCGCGGTGATCTGGCTCGCCGCGACGGCGCTGACGATCGCCGCGGCCGCGGCGATCGTCGTGCGGCTGCCGCCGAGCTACTTCTGCGAAGACGACGCGCATCACGCGGCGCGCTCGTGGCGCTCACCGCGCGGGTTCGGCCGCAACGTGCTTGGGCTCGCGCTGATCGTGCTGGGCCTGTTGCTCTCGATCCCGGGTGTGCCAGGCCAGGGACTTTTGACCCTGCTCATCGGCCTGATGCTCGTCGACTTCCCGGGACGACGCCGCGCGGAAAAGGCCCTGGCACGCCGTCGCGGTATCCTGGCGGCGATGAATCGTATCCGCGCGCGGTTCGGTCACGCGCCGCTGCTGCCGCCGCCGGACTGAGCGCGGTTACTACCAGAACGCCGACGGCACCGTCACGGTCAGCGCCGCGTGGGATCCGCGCCGACCTTCACCAGCATCTTGCCGAAGTTGCGGCCGCGCAGCAGGCCGATGAACGCCTCCGGCGCCCGGTCGAGGCCCTCGACGATGTCTTCCCGATACTTCAGCCGGCCGTCACGCAGCCAGCGCCCGCAGTCGGCCAGGAACTGCGGCAGGCGGTCGGCGTGGTCGCTCACAATGAATCCGCGAATGGTCACGCGGTTCATCAGCACCGGCGCGAGGTTTGGTCCGGGCGGCGGCTCGGTGGCGTTGTACTGCGAGATGATGCCGCAAAGCGGGATGCGCGCAAACGGATTCACCAGGCGGAGCACGGCCTTCAGCACGTCGCCGCCCACGTTGTCGAAGTAGACGTCGATGCCGTTGGGACAGGCGTCGCGCAGGACGGTGGCGAGATCGGGGACGCGATACGAGACGCACGCGTCGAAGCCGAGCTCGTTCACGACGTAGTCGCACTTGTCCTTCGACCCGGCGACGCCGATGGCACGGCAGCCACGGATCTTCGCGAGCTGACCCACGACCGATCCGACCGCGCCCGCGGCCGCCGACACGACGACGGTCTCGCCGGCCTTCGGCTGACCGAGATCGTACAGACCGACGTAGGCCGTCATGCCCGGCATCCCGAGAATGCCGAGCGCCGTCGAGATCGGCGCGGCCTTCGGATCGAGCTTGATGGGCCCGAATGGACCGACGCGCGCGCCGGCGCTTTTCGCGAGGTGATACGTCTGCCAGCCGCCGTACGTCAGAACGACCTCGCCGGGGGTGAACGCGGGGTCGCGGGACTCCACGACCTCGCCCACGGTGCCGCCCACCATCGGCTGGCCGAGCTCAACCGACGGGGCGTACGACTTCACGTCGTTCATGCGGCCGCGCATGTACGGATCCAGCGATAGCCAGATCGTACGCACGAGGATCTCACCGTCGGCGGGCTTCGGCACGTCGGCGTCGACGATCTGGAAATCGGATGGCTTCGGCTCACCGATGGGTCGATTGCGAAGGAGAACGCGGCGGTTGGTCATGCGCGCGATTGTCTGTCAGCCGTGGCCGGCTTGCAACGGCCCGGACGCTCCGTTATCGTGCGCCCCATGACCGCCACCACCCGCCTCGCCGAGTTCGTCGTCAAGACCACGTTGCGCGACTGTCCGGACGCAGTGCTCGCACAGGCCCGCCGCGCCGCGCTCGATTCGATCGGCGTCATGCTCGCCGGCGCCGCCGAGCCCGTGGCGCAGCACGTGCGCGCCGTCGCGCGCGCGGAGGGCGGCGTCCCGCTCTGCACCGTGATCGGCACGTCGATGCGCACGTCGCCGGGATGGGCGGCGCTCGCGAACGGTGCCGCCGGCCACGCGCACGACTTCGACGACACGAACTTCGCGCTGATGGGCCATCCGAGCGTTCCGTTGTTCAGCGCCGCGCTCGCGGCCGCCGAAGCCGAGACGGCCGACGGCGCCGCGCTCGTACTCGCCTACGTCATCGGCTTCGAGATCGATGCCGCGCTCGGCCTCGCCCTGAACCCGGGCCACTACACCCGCGGCTGGCACGCCACGTCCACCATCGGCACGCTCGGGTGCGCGGCCGCCGCGGCCCGGCTGCTCGATCTCGACGTGACGCAGACGCGACACGCCCTCGGCATCGCGGCGTCGCTGGCGTCGGGCCTGAAGGAAAACTTTGGCTCGATGACGAAGCCGTACCACGCCGGCCACGCCGCGCAGAGCGGCATTCGCGCCGCGCAGCTCGCGCGTGAAGGCATGACGGCATCCGACGCCGCGCTCGATGGGCGCCAGGGCCACGCCGCCGCGTTCTCGGACGCGACGCTCGCCGCCGATGCGCTCGACGCCCTCGGCAGTCGCTGGGAGATCACCGCGTCGGGCATCGCCGTCAAGCCGTATCCGTCGTGCGCGCTCACGCACGCTGCGATCGACGCCGTGCTCGACCTGCGCGCGCGGCATCGCATCGATCCCGCACGCGTCGCGGCGGTGGAAGTCGGCGTCAACGCCGTGGTGCCCGACGTGCTGCGCCACACACGCCCCACGAACGGCCTGGAGCGCAAGTTCTCCATGCAGTACTGCGCCGCGGCCGCGCTCGCACGTGGCGGCGTCGGTCTCGCCGACTTCGAGGACGGTCCGGTCCGTGACGCGACGACGCGCGACCTGATGACGCGGGTGGTGATGGTCGTCGATCCCGCCTTGCCCCACGACCTGGAACAGCACGCGTGGAGTCGCGTGACGGTCCGCTTGCTCGACGGCACCACGCTCGACTCCCCGCCCCGCGGCGCCTCGGGACACCCGAGCACGCCACTCAGCGACGCAGACCTGCACGCGAAGTTTGTCGGCTGTGCCGCGCCGGTGCTCGGAACGGATGTCGCGGAGGCGGTGGCCGTACAGATTCGTCGTCTCGAGGAGGTGCCCGACGTCCGGGCGCTGACGTCCCGCCTCGGGGCGGATCAGGAGTAGCGCCATGGGCGTCCTCGACGGCATCAAGATTCTCGAGCTCGCGCGCGTCCCGCCCGCCGAGATGCCGGCCATGATGCTGGCCGACATGGGCGCCGACGTCTTGAAGATCGAATCACCGGATCCGGAGCGTCCGACGGACGAGGTGTGGGTGCGCCGCACCATTCACGCCTTCACCAACCGCAACAAGCGCTCGATGACGCTGAACATGAAGGCCGCCGAGGGCCAGGCGATCTTCCGCAAGCTCGCGACCACGGCCGACGTCATCGTGGAGGGCTTTCGGCCCGGCGTCACGAAGCGCCTCGGCGCGGACTACGAGACGATCCGCGCGCTCAATCCGCGCATCGTCTACTGCTCGCTCTCCGGCTTCGGCCAGGACGGCCCGTATCGGGATCGTCCGGCCCACGACATGAACTATCTCTCGCTGGCGGGCGTGCTGAATCTGATTGGCGAAGCGGGCAGCAAAAAGCCAGTGATCCCGCTGAACCTCGTGGCCGATTACGCGGGGGCGAGCCTGCATGGCGCGCTCGGCATCATGCTCGCGCTGTTCGCGCGCGAGCGCACGGGGTGCGGGCAGCACGTCGATGTCTCGTATCTCGACACGAGCGTCTCGCTGCTCGCCGCCACGCCGAACATGCGCTACTTCTTTTCGGATGGCCTGGCTCCCCGGCGCGGCGAGGGCTTTCTCGGCGGCTCGTATCCGTACTATGCGATCTACGAAACGCGCGACGGCAAGCTGCTGACGATCGGGTGCACGGAGCCGTGGCTCTGGACCAACTTCTGCCGCGCGATCGGCCGGCCGGACTTCGAGCGGTTCGCGCGGACGCCGGATCAGCTCGTCCGGGCCGCCAACCGTGAGGAGCAGGCGGCGCGCGAGGAGATCGAGAAGATCATCCGCACGCGTGACCGCGACGAATGGTACGAGCTCCTCGTGAAGGCCGACGTGTGCGTCGGCAAGGTCTATGACGTCGACGAGATGGTACGCGATCCCCAGGTGACGCACCGGCAGATGATCGTGGAGGCCGAGCATCCAACGCATGGACGCGTGCGTCAGGTCGGGATCGCGATCAAGCTGTCGGAGACGCCCGGAAGCATCCGCTCCGCGGCGCCGCTGGCCAACGAGCACACCGACCTCGTTCTGAAGGATCTCGGTCTCTCGGCGGCCGAGATCGTCGCCCTGCGCGAAAAGAAGGTCGTCGAGTAACGTCGGTGCCCGAGCGCTGGCGGCAGCTCGCCGCGCTATCGCTGGCCGAGCTGCTCGCGCTGAGCGTCTGGTTCAGCGCCTCCGCCGTCCTTCCCGCGCTCCAACGCGAGTGGCAGCTCGGCCCGGGTGGCAGCGCCGGCCTGACGATCGCCGTGCAGCTCGGCTTCATCGCGGGCACGCTCGCGAGCGCCATCGGCAATCTTCCGGACGTCTGGTCGCCGCGGGCCCTCATGGCCGCGAGCGCGGTGCTCGCCGCCGGGGCCAACGCCGCGCTGGCGGTGTGGGTCACCGCGCTCGCTCCGGCGCTCGTGCTGCGCTTCGTGACCGGCGTCGCCATGGCCGGCGCCTACCCACCCGCGATGAAGATCATGGCGACGTGGTTTCGCGAGGGCCGCGGGCTCGCCATCGGAATCCTGATCGGCGCGCTCACCGTCGGCTCGGCGACTCCCTGGCTCATTCGCGGTATCACGACGCTGCCCTGGCGCGGCACTCTGCTCGCGGCCTCGGGGCTCGCGGTCCTCGCCACCGTCGTCGTGCTGACGCTCGTCCGCGAAGGGCCCAATCGCTTTCCGTCGGCACGCTTCGATCCGCACATGGCGGTCGCGGTGTTCCGCGAACGCGGCCCGCGGCTGGCGTGCTTCGGCTATTTCGGTCACATGTGGGAGCTCTACGCGATGTGGGCGTGGATCGGGCTGTTCCTGGTGGACAGCGCGCGCGTCGCAGGCGCGCAAAACTACCTCGGACTCTCGCCGAGCACGGCGACCTTCGCCGTGATCGCGCTCGGCGCGTTCGGCTGCTGGCTCGGCGGCGTCATCTCGGACCGCTGGGGCCGAACGGCGGCGACGATCGCCGCGATGGCGCTCAGCGGCGCGTGCGCCGCGACGATCGGCTTGAGCTTCGGAGGACCGCCCGCGCTCACGCTCGCGCTGGCCGTGATGTGGGGCATCACGGTGGTCGCCGATTCCGCACAATTCTCCACGGCGATCACGGAGCTCTCGCCGCCCGCCTACGTCGGCACGGCGCTCACGATGCAAACGTGCATCGGCTTTTCGTTGACGAACGTGTCCATCTGGTTGTTGCTGCCGATCGTCGGCGCCGTCGGCTGGCGCTGGGCATTCGCGACGCTCTCGCTCGGGCCCGCGCTCGGCGTGCTCGCCATGGCGCGCCTGCGTTCGACCCCGGAAGCCGTGCAGCTCGCGGGCGGTCGCCGCTGAGAGTGCATCGCGGTTCGCTGCCGTACAGGTTCGCTGCCGTACAAGTGACGATGCATCCCGTTGACACGCGCCCGCGCGCGGCATACGGTCGGGAGCCTCTCACGCAAGCGTCCCCCAGCAACCCGTACCGACATCGAGGAGGCCGACATGAGCTTGATCGACATCGGCAAGGTCAACCGCATGTTCGAGGACGCCGTGCGCGCACAGGATCCCGACCGTCTCGCGTCGCTCTATACGGGCAACGCGATGGCCTTCCCGCCGGATGGCCCGATCGTGCGCGGTCAAGCGGACATCCGTCAGCTGTGGTCGAGCGTAATCAAGGACATGGGACTCAAGGACGTCACGCTGAAGACGGTGGATCTCGAAGTCCACGACGACACCGCGTGCGAGGTCGGGCAGGCGGCGCTGACGCTCCTCCCGCCCGGCGGGCAACGCGCGACCGTGAATCTCAAGTACGTGGTCGTGTGGCAGCACAGCGGCGGTCAGTGGCGGCTGCACCGCGATATCTGGAACGTCATGCCCGCGTGACCATGACGCCGCGCGGTCGGCATCGGCGCCGACCGCGCGATCATCAGTCCTCGGACGTGTCGAAATCGATCAGAAGGAACTGGCCGTCATCGTCGCGCTCGAAGGCCGAACCGGGCGGCGCGTCGAGCAACGGAATGACGTCGGGATCGTAATTCGCGATCGTGTTGACGTCGTAGAGTCCGACGTTCGCGAGGTCGTTGACGTAGGCGTCGGTTTCCAGTCCGCTCAGAAAGCGCCAGCCGCTGTCGAACTCGTGGTCCGGCTCCTCGCGATACATGAAGCCCACGCGATGGCCGTCGACGGTGATGTGGTCGCTCGCAAGGCACGACCCTCGACCGGGCGCCAGCCGCCGGAGCTCGGCGAACCCGATTCTGTACCGCTTCAGGCCGTGACCACCGACAGGCGCCGCACGAGCCCGGCGCCCTGCGCGGCAAGCCATTCCTTCGTCGACGCGTAACCGTATCGCAAGGCGGCGCGGCTGGCCTCGAACCCCATCGACGGACCGAACAGCAGGCCGTTCGTGCGCGGCGGCTGCAGCAGATAGAACGCGGTACGCGGAAACTTCACCGCGAGTGTGCCGAGGCCGAGCGTCAACAGGTTTTGGCTGTAGATGCGTCCGGCCTGCTCCATGATCGTGTACACGCCGCGCGTCCGCATCGACGCGTGCCCGTTGCCATCGTGCAGATTGGGGACGAGCGGGTTCACGACGAACACCACGTCCGCGCCCGCCTCGGCCGCGAGGTCGGCATGGCCGCTGAACCCGACGCCGCCATCGACGTAGTCGCGCCCGTTGATCGGATAGGGATCGAAGAATCCCGGAATCGCCGACGAGGCCGCCACCGCCTGGCTGATCGGCACGTCGCGCAGCTCTCCGGCGCCGAACACGACCCGTTCCGCCGTATCGAGGTCGATCGCCGGGATGAGCAACGCTCGGCCGCGCTCGGCGAAGGAGTTCGACAGTCCGCGCGAGGCGAACGCCGTGCGCAGGTACTGCTCGAGCGCATCGAGCGAGAAGAATCCCGGCGGCATGTCGCGCTCGGCACGGGCGAGCATGTCGGGAATCGAGCCGCGCCCGCGGAGTGCGCTCTTGCCGAACGCCCAGATCAGCCGGCCGAAACGGCCGCACGCGCGGCGAAACGCGTCCGAGGCAAAGACCGCATTGCGCCGGAAGTTGATCGGATCGTCGAGATCGTCGTCGAGGATCTGGTAGATCTCCCGCGCCCGCACGCCGCCGGCGAGGAGCGAGCACACGACCGAGCCGGCGCTGCAGCCGACATACACGTCGAAGCCCGTACCTGAGCCGTTGAGCTGCTCTTCGAGCGCGGCCAGCGCGCCGACCTCGTACATGCCGCCGATGACACCTCCACCGGCGAGGGCCAAGGCGTAGCGCGGTCGGTGCCGGGACCGCCATCGCCCGAAGGCCCGCTGTACGAGTTGCATGCTGTCAGTCAGTTGAGCAAGGGTCCTGCCAAGCATTGACTGGGGGACAACTCGTTGAAAGCACGGCGGAACCGCCGTCATCTCGTCCGGTAAACAGCCAAATAGGGGGCGAAGTTCTTGCCATCCCCGCAGTGCCGACACCCGCCTTCCCGCATAGTACGACACGAGCCGGCCCGGATGCGAAGCCAGGCCAAGTCGACCCGTTCGGTGCGCGGCTGTCACGGGTTCGGCCACTAATTGACCACCCGCGAGCCCTCGCTTACATCGAAACTATTGAACTCGTGGACCAATCAAGGTGAGGCACTTCCGTTGCAGGTAGCTCGGTCATGTTTGCGAAGCCCAGTGCGCTTCGGAAGTGCCCACGCCGCGACAGCGACGGCGGATTCACGCTCGCTGAGGTACTTCTGGCGGTGTTCATCATCACCGTTGCGTTCGTCGCGCTCCTGTCCACGATCCCGTACTCCAGCGCCGCCGTCCAGGGTGGCAACCAGACGTCCGCGGCGACCTTCCTCGCCAACCAGAAGCTCGAGGAAGCCAAGAACATGCCATGGACGGCCACGCCCGACAACGATTGTCTCGGGATCTCCCCCGGCGGCACCGCCGCGCCGACGGTTTCCGCCGGCAAGACGTGTACGCTCAACGGCGCGGTGTTGGGAAGCGGCACCGCGCTGCCATGGGCCGCGGACCAGGGTGCGACTGCGATCACAAACTTCAACGGATACTCTCGCAACGTCCGGATTATTGACTGTGCCGCGACGCCCGCGGTGTGCAG
>JBKOUQ010000224.1:0-8150 GCA_046723475.1 Candidatus Methylomirabilota bacterium | reverse complement strand
GTTTCGCTGGCAGGAGGTTCGCAATGCTGACCTGCTCATGCGATTCATTCTCGGCGCCTGCCTCCTGGCCGTCGCGCTCGCCGCTTGCAACCACGGACATGTCACCGGGTCGCAGCCGAGCGCGACCGCACCGCGTGACTGGGCGGCGCGACACGATTACATTTCGGGCGCGCCAGCGCTCCAGCGGCGCGATACACCTGGCGGACCGACGGCCGCACTCGCGCCGACCACGCCGGAGACGAGCTCGCCACGTCCGGCAGGCGATCGCGGTTCGCAGACTCAGACGACTCGTTGAGCGTCTAACGTAGCGCTCTCGACTCGAAGCGCTCGCCGTCTGCGGGTCGGCTAGCTGCGCTTGAAGAACTGGACGGCGCGTTCGTGCCGCTCGGCAGCGGCGCGCGTCGGAAAGGTTCCGAGGTTGCGCCGCCGACCCGTGCGCGGGTCCTTCTTGCGCGAGTACAGGCGGTATTTGCCCGACGGCAGCTTGCGGATCATCGCTATCCCCCCAGATAGTGCTGGCGGACCTCGGGGTTGTCGAGCAGCGCGCGCCCGCTGCCCTCGAAGCGGTTGCGGCCGAGCTCGAGCACGAATCCGCGGTGCGATATCGCCAGCGCCTGCTTCGCGTTCTGCTCCACCATCAAGATCGTCGTCCCGTCGCGATTGATCGCGAGCAGCGTGTCGAACACCACCTCGACCATGCGCGGATCGAGCCCGAGCGACGGCTCATCGACCATCAGCAATCGCGGGTGCAGCAGCAGCGAAATCGCCATCTCCAGGATTTGCTGCTGCCCGCCCGACAGCGTCCCGGCCGGCTCACGGCGCTTGGCGGCCAGAACCGGAAACCGCTCGAACGATCGCGCGATGTCGCGCGCCACGTCGCGATCGCGCCGCAGATACGTCCCCATCTGGAGGTTTTCCTCGACGGTCATCGCCGGAAAGTTGCAGCGGCCCTGCGGGACGTAGCCGACGCCGCGCTTGAGCACGTCGGTCGACGGTCGATTGGCGATCTCTTCGCCGGCGAAACGGATCCCGCCCGCGCGCGCCGCGACCATCCCGAACACCGTTCGCAGCAGCGTCGACTTGCCCGCGCCGTTCGCGCCGATGATGCAGACGATCTCGCCCGCGCGGACCGTCAGGGACACGCCGCGGAGCACCTCGACCTCGTCATACCCGGCAACGACGTCGCGCAGCTCCAGCAGCGCCCCCGCGTCATCGTCCAAAGTACGCCTCGACGACGCGCGGGTCGCTCCGGATCACGTCCGGCGGCCCCTCGGCGATCTTCCGACCACCGTCGAGCACGATGATCCGCCGTGAGATGTCCATCACGACGTCCATGTTGTGCTCGACGAGCAATACGGTCTTACCCTGCCGATGCGCGGCCAGGATGTGCGCCTTCATCTGGTTGATCATCGTCGGATTCACGGCCGCGGCGGGCTCGTCGAGCAGCAGCAGCTCCGGATCCGGCATCAGCGCGGCCGCGAATGCCAGCAGCTTGCGCTGCCCATACGACAGCGCGCCGGCCGCCGTCGCCGCGCGGTCGGCGAGACCGACCAGCTCGAGAAGGCCGCGAGCGCGGGCGACCGCTTCGGCCTCGAAGTGCTGCTGACGGCGCGTGCGGACCAGGCGGGCGAGCAGATCCTCCTCCTGATGCTGCTGCACGAACACGAGCAGGTTGTCGAGCACGCTCAAGCGCGGAAACACGCTCACCTGCTGGAACGTGCGTCCGATCCCGAGCCGCGCCATGCGGTGGGGCGGCGCGTTCGTCACGTCGCGGCCGTCGAAGAGCACGCGCCCGCCGTCGGCGTCGAGGTAGCCCGTCACACAGTTGAAGAGCGTCGTCTTCCCGGAGCCGTTCGGGCCGATGAGGCTGACGAGCTCGCCGCGCTCGATGGCGAGGTCGACCCGGTCGACGGCGGTGATGCCGAGAAAACGCTTCGTGAGCTCGCGAATCTCGAGCAGCGCCATCAGACCGCGGCGCGGCGAGCGCCCGCGCGCCGCAGCAGGCTCTCGAGGCCTTCGGGCGAGCGCACGACGACGAGCAGCAACAGCAGACCATAGATGACGAGCCGCCACGTCGGCGCCAGCCGCAACGCCTCGGGCAGCGCGGTGAACAGGACGGCGCCGAGCAGCACGCCGCGCAGGCTCCCGACGCCGCCGAGGAACACGATGACGAGCAAGTTCACGGTGAGCCCGATGGTCATCTCCTCGGGACACATCACGGACAGGTAATGGACGTACAGTGCGCCGACACCGCCGGCCAGCGCGCCGGCGATCGTGAACGCGAGCAAGCGGTACTTGAGCGGATTGATACCGGCTGCGCCGGCCAGCGGCTCGTTGTCGCGCACGGCGTGAAACGCGCGTCCCAGCCGAAACGTCGTCAATCGGCGATAGAGGAGAACGACGGCCGCGAGCGCGCTCAGCGCGAGCCAGTAGTGGCCGGGCAGCGTCGTCACCGTGAGGGCCGGGCCGCTGCCCACCCCCAGAACCGGCTTCGGAATCCCGGTGACGCATAGCGGCCCACGCGTGACCTCGACCCAGTTGTTCGCGACGATCCACGCCACGAGGGCCAGACCGAGCGTGCCGACAGCGAACGCGTGCTCGGTCAGCCGGAACAGCGGTACGCCCACGACCGCGGCGACGACGGCCGCTACGAGCACCGCGCCGAGCACGTCGGCGAGGAACGGCCAGCCCGCCCGCGTCGCGAGGATCGCGGCGGCATAGGCGCCGATGCCGAAGAACGCGGGATGCGCCAGCGAGAGGCTTCCGACGTGGCCGACCACGAGGTCGTAGGACAGCGCGAGCGCCGCGAACAGCGCCGTGAAGATCAGCACGTGCAGCACGTACCGTTGCTGGCGCGGCACCGCCGCGGCCACGAGCCACGGCGCGCTCACGACGACCACCGCGAGCGCCCATCCCGCCGCGCGCCGCACGTCAGATGCCGATCCGGCGGCCGAACAATCCCTGCGGCCGCCACAGCAGCACCACGATCATGATGACGAACGCGATCGCGTCCTTGTAGGCGTAGGAGACGTAGGTGCCGGCCAGCGCTTCGGTGATGCCGATGAGGAAGCTCGCGGCGATCGCGCCATTGACGTAGCCGAAGCCGCCGGCGACCACCGCGGCGAAGGCCTTGAGCGTGAGCGCCGTGCCCATGTCGGGGAAAATGTTGAAGAGCGGGGAAACGAGTGCGGCGGCCACGGCGGCGAGCGCGGCGGAGAGGCCGAACGTGACGAGCGTGACGCGCTGGACGTCCACCCCGACCACGGCGCACGCCTCCCGGTTCTGCGACATCGCGCGCATCGCGCGACCGATGCGCGTCCGTCCGACGAAGCGCTGCAGGCCCCAGAACATCACGAGCGCCGCGACCAGCACGACGATGCGCTGCCACGCCACGCGAAAGCCGCCGACGTCGAGGATGCGCGACGACAGCGCGGTCGGCACCTCCTTGGGCTGCGTGCCGAGCACGATGATGGCAAGGTTCGTGAGCACGATCGACGTCGCGAGCGTCGCGATCAGCTGCACGTGCCAGGACCGCGACAGGATCGCGCGGATCACCGTGCGCTGATAGACGACGCCGAAGAGCACCATGACCGCCGGCGCCACCAGGGCGGCGAGCGCGTACGGCAATCCGAGCTCGCTGTACGCATACCAGAACGCGTACGCGCCGAGCATGAAGAACTCGCCGTGCGCGAAGTTGATCAGCCGCGCGACGCCGAGCATGAGCGCCAGCCCGGCGGCCACCATGGCGTACATGGCGCCGAGCGTGAGCCCGTGCAGCACCTGCTCGAGGAGGTCGAAAATCAGTTCAGCGCCTGTCGCGTACCCGAGGAGCGCGACGGCTTCGCCGGGGCGCTCCGAGCGTTTGGGAGTTTGGGGGCCATTTCGGGGCCCTTGTGTCGCGCACCCAGTGACCGAGGACCGCGACGGCCGTGCCGGCGCGGTTCCGAGCGTTTGGGGGTTTGGGGGCCATTTCGGGGCCCCCATGTTAGATCAGTTCAGGAGCGCCGGGCTCGTCGGCAGCTTCTCGAGGACCCGCAACTGGCCGTCGTGGATCTCGATCAGGATCATGTTGATCCACGCCTGGTGATTGGCGTCGAACTTGATCGGGCCGAGCGGCGAGTCCTTGACCTCGACTTCCTCGAGCGCGGCGCGAATGGTCTGCCGATCGGCCTTGCCGCTCTTCTTGAGCGCAATTTCGAGCGCCGGCACGACCGCCCACTTGAGCGTGATGGCGGCGAGGCTGCCGTGGATGCGCGGCGGCACTTTGTAGCGCTCGGTCCACTTCTTGTCCCAGTCCGGATCGAGGCCGGTGAGCCAGTAGCCCGCCTCGATGACCCCGTCACCGATCTTCGGATTGTCGCGGACCTGATAGAGGAATTCCGCGGACGCGAGGCTGCCGCGCGAGAAGATCTTCTGCGTGAGGCCGAGCTCGCGATACTGCCGCATGAACGGCGCCCCGTCGCTGGCCAGGATGATCGCCGTGATCGACTCGGGACTCGCGCGCTTGAGCCGCGTGAGGACGGGCCGGTAGTCGGGCTGGCCCGGGTCGAAGAACTCCGTGGAGAGCAGCTTGACGCCGACCTTCTTGAACGCCGCGTCGTAGGCGGTCGCGGCGCCGCGACCGAAGTCGTTGTTCATGGCCAGGATCGACGTCGTCTTCACGCCCTGGCGCGCGATGTAGCGGGCAAACGTATACGCCATGATCTCGTCGTCGAGCGCGACGCGGAACGTCCACTCGTTACCGCCCTTGCCGCTCATCGCACGGATCTGGGGATGCGAGCACGCCTCGATCACCATCGGCACGCCGACTTCCTTGACCACGGGCATGGCGCCCAGGCAGGCGCCGCTGTGCGTCTGGCCGATGATGACGTCGACCTGGTCGACGTCCACGAGCTTGCGCACCGCGCTCACGGCCTCGCCGGGCTGGGCTTTGTTGTCGGCGAAGAACGCTTCGAGCTTTCTGCCCATCACGCCGCCCTTGGCGTTGATCTCCTCGACGGCGAGCGCAGCGCCCCAGCGGACGCCTTCGCCCGTGATCGCGGCCGGCCCGCTCATCGCCGAGGCGAAGCCGATGCGGATCGGCGGCGCCTGCGCGCCGGCAGAGACGACGGTGAGACCGAGCGTGACGAGAACGAGCGCGAATCGCATCATGGCGGCTCCTTGTTATCCGAGAATCGCGAGATCCTGACTCGAGCGTGTGAGCATACGGCAACCGCCTGCAGTGACCTCGACCGCGTCCTCGACCTGGAGGCCGCCCCAGCCGTGCTCGTAGTACGGCGTCTCGACGCAGAACACCATGCCGGGCTCGAGCGCGATGCTCGTCGCCGCGTTGATGGTCGGTGGATCGTAGGGCTCGAGGCCGATACCGTGGCCGACGTGATGTCGCTGATAGTGCGGCAAGCCGCTCTCTCGCGTGACGCGCACGGCGATGTCGAACAGCTGGCTCACCGGCACGCCGGGCTTCATGGCCGCGATGGCGGCGCGCTCGCCGGCCAGGATCGCCGCGTAATAGCGCGCTTGCTTGTCGGTCGGCGTGCCGAGCACGGCGGTGCGCGAAATGTCCGAGCGATACGGGCCGACGAGGCAGCCGAGATCGAAGCGCACCAGGTCGCCCGGGCGCAGCGCGCGGTCGGTGGGATACACGTCGGCGAGCGCGGCCCGCTCCCCGATCGTCACCACGGTGAAGAACGGCTCCGCACCCTGACGGACGACTTCGGTTTCATAGACGCGCGCCGCCTCGCGCTCGGTGACGCCCGGCTTCAGCATGCGGAGCACGGCCGCGATGCCGTCCTCCGCGATGAGCGCGGCCTTCTCGAGGGCGGCGACCTCGTCCGGGCCCTTCACCATGCGCGCCTGCCGGAACATCTGGTACCCCGGGACGAGCGTGGTGCCCGCGAGCCGCTCCTCGAGGCGCTTCCACGTCGGCGCGAACAGGTTGCCTTCATCCAGTCCGACGCGACGCCCCTGCACACCCAGGTCATGGAGAACGCCCGCGAGCGCGTCGGCGGGGCTGGCGGCCGGCGCACGCGTCCAGTCACGAATCTTGCGGCCGATCTCGCCCGGATCGTCGGCGTACTCGAAGAAAAACTTGCCGTAGCACGCGAGATGGTCGACGGCGATGCGGTCCGACGCCACGCCCGTCGTGTCGATGAACGGGATGACCAGCGCCGTCCCACGGCGCGAGAAGACCGCGTAGAGCTCGAGCCCGCGGAAAAGGGCGTGCGAGATCGAGCGAAGCCCGCTGACGTAGTACACGTTCTCGGTGGTGGTCGCGACGAGCGCATCGAGACGCTCGGCCTCGAGCACGGCGGTCAGGCGCTGCTGTCGGTGTGCGTCCATGCTTTCACCTGAAGTTGGGAATGACCTCGCGCCCGAACAGCTCGATCGCCTCCTGCATCTCGGGCACGGTATTGGCGACGAAGAGCAGGCCGGACAGCGTGGTGACGCCGGCGTGCTGGTAGACGCGGATACGCTCGCAGATCTCGGCGGGGCTGCCGATGAGGTTGCGCTGCTCGAAGCCGCCGGTCTGCTCGCGCAGCGTGGAGCGCTTCAGCGACTCCAGGTGCTTGTACAGCTGCGAGCCGTGGAAGCGCTTCACGGCATCGTCGTGGGTGCGGCCGATCGAGCACGCGAACTGCGGCGCGATGTCGATCGCCGATGCATCGCGCCCGGCCTTGTCCGCGACGCGACGAATGTCGTCGACGCCGCGCTTGATCTCTTCCGGCGACAGCACCGCCGGCATCCAGCCCTCGCCGTACTCGCCGGCGCGGCGGCGCACCTCGGGATGGTTGCCACCCGCGTACATCGGCAGCGGCGACTGCCGCGGCTTGGGAAAGCATTCGACGTCCTGGAAGCGGACGTGCTTGCCGCGGAAGGTCGCCTTGCGCTCGGTGAACAGCAGGCGCAGCGCGCGCATCCCCTCGTCGACGATCTCGCCGCGGCGCGCGTCGCGCGCGTCCGGGTACAGCGCCTCGTACTCCTCACGGTACGCGCCGGTGCCCACGCCGAGGATCACGCGGCCGCCCGAGAGCTGGTCGAGCGTGGCCACCTGCTTGGCGAGGACCGGCATGGTTCGCATGGGCAGCACGATGATTCCGGTGGCGAGCCGAATGCACTCGGTGCGCGCCGCGACGTACGTGAACGTGATGAGCGGCTCGTAGAAATTCGGCGGCTCCGGCCACTCGCGCTGCACGTACCGCTGCGTCGTCATGTGGTCGTTGCCCCACACCGAGTCGAACCCGACGCGCTCGGCGAGCAACGCCGTGGGCAGGATGTCCTCCGGCCGGGCAAACGGCACCGGGTACATCATTCCTTCGATGCACGTCGGGATGTGCACGCCGAACTTCAGCGGCATCGCAGCTGCTTCCACGCCGGCGAGAGCTCGCGGCCGATGCGCTCGAGCTGCCCGGTGAGGTCGGCCGCCTCGGGCACCACCGCGACCACGGCGTCGACGCCAGCCTCCGCCCAGCGCGCGAGCGCCGCGCGGCATTCCGCCGGCGTCCCGGCGATCGTCACGGCGTCGAGCATGTCCTGGGTCACGAGGTCCGCGGCGGCGGTGCGGCCCGCAACGAACGCGTCGCGGAACGGCTGCGTACGCGCCGGGTGGAGTGAAGCGTCCTCGAGGATCGACTGGCCGTGCAGCAGCCCGAGATAACGCGCGACGAGTGGCCGCATCCACGCGCGCGCCTGCGCGCCGTCATCCGAGACGGCCACGGGAACGTACGCGATCACCGTGAAATCGGCGCCCGCGCCGGCGGTGCTGGCGCGCACGCGGCGGACGTGTGCGGGCGAGCTGAGGATCGAGCAGTGCACGCCGTCGGCGATGTCGGCGGCGAGCGTCAGCGCGCGCGGGCCTTTCACGCCGAGCAGGATCGGCACGCGGTCGGATGGCGGTGCCTCGAGCCGCACGTCGCTCACCGTGAACACGTCGCCGGTGTACGTCACACACTCGCCGTTCAGCAGCCGGCGCACGATCTCGACGCTCTCGCGCACACCGCGCAGCGGCGTCTTGAAGCCGATGCCCATCTGCTGCTCGATCCAGCGCCGGTTACTGCTGCCGAGCCCGAGCACGACACGGCGCGGTGCCATCGCGGCGAGCGTCGCCGTTTCCATCGCGATCAGCGCGGGATGTCGCGTGTACGGCGTGACGA
>JBKOUQ010000225.1:0-20676 GCA_046723475.1 Candidatus Methylomirabilota bacterium | reverse complement strand
CAGATCGTGATACTTGCCAGCGCCGCGTGGATCCATCGCGATCGCAACATGTATCGCTCCTCTCTCGCTGTTCGGCGGCCGGGGACGGCGGCAAAAAACTAACGCGGTTCCGCACGACGGTCAACACGCCGCATCTGTCGGAGTGGCCGGTGCCGAGCGGCCCGCCGTCGAGTCGAGCTACCACACCAGCGGGACGAGACGATACCGTACGCGCCCGCAGTATGCCGCGTATCCGGGCAAATCCCGCGTCAGCATCCGCTCCTCATCGAGCAGGCGCCAGAGCAGGAATGGGATCATCGCAGCAAGCGCGAGGAACCCCCAGGACGAGCCGAGTGCGAGCGGCGTCCCGAGCATGTACAGCGATCCGCCCGCGTACATCGGATGGCGCACCACCGCGTACGGTCCCGTCGTGATGACGGTCTGGCCGGCCGCGACCTCGACGGTAGCCGCCGTGAAGGGGTTTTCCCGATAGACGAGGAAGATCACCACGAAGCCGCTCGCGACCAGAACGTCCCCGAGAACGGCGGCCCACATGGGAGCCGCCGACCAGCCGAAGCGATGATCGAGCCCCGGCACGACGAGGAGCGCGATGAATCCGAGTGACGTGAAGACCATGATGATGCGCTGGGTGTGCTCCTTCTCGAACATCGGCCCACCCCGCATCCGCCGCGCGAGCAGCGCCGGGTCGTTCTTCATGAGATAGAGCGTCGTCAGGACGGATGCGCCGCCGAAGATCGAGACGTACACCCAGGCCTGCCAGTAGCGCGGCGTCCCCGCCGCACCAAAGAGCAGGCCGCACATCGCGCCGACGACGATCGTCAGCACCAGCCATGCGCGTGCATTGAGCGTCATTGTTGCCACCGAGCTCGCGTAACCTGAGCAGTCAGATGCCACGGATCTCGACGGACGAGTTTCGGCGCGTGCCGCTCCGGGTTCATGACGTTCTCGCGGGCGTGCCGCTGCATGACGTCTGGGCCGTCGATTTGCCGCGGGTGCGCTCCGGGATCACGCTGGACGAGTTCGTGCGCGCCGCGGGCGCGCTCCCGCTCACACCGTCGCCCGTTGTGCGCGCGCTCCTCGGCATTCGTTTCGTCGTCGGCGGGCTCCTCGGTTGGGATCGCGAGTCAGACGCACCCGATCGCGACCCAGACGCACCCGATCGCGACCCAGACGCACCCGTCCGAGACAGCTTCGCGGCTCGCCTGACCGCGGCCGACCGCTCGAGATCGCGGGCGCCCGCAGGTACCCATGCGGGGCCCTTCCGCGTCGTATACCGCTTCGAAAACGAGCAGCTTCTGGAGCTGATGAATCGTACCGCCCATGCCGCGGCGCTGAGCGCCCTCGTCGCGGCGCCGGAGACCTATCGATTCTATTTCGCCGTGTACGTCCAGCGCGTCGGGCGCTTGACGCCCATCTACATGGCGCTCATCGACCCGGTCCGCAAGCTGATCGTGTATCCGTCCCTCCTGCGCAGCGTTCGCACGGCGTGGGACCGAACGTTCGGCGACGCCTGAACAGGGTCAAACGCGGCCGGTGCCGGGCGCGTCGAGACTGTCGGCGGTGTCGACTTCGGTGACGCCCGCGGCGCGATAGCACGCTCGCGCGGCATCGACGCCGGCGCCCGGCGCACATCGCCAGCCCTCGGCGCGCAGGACGTGCTCCAGTGCGGCGAGCCCGATGAGGACGTTCTGGCGCGAGGCCGAGTGCCCCATGAGCCCGATGCGCCATATCCGACCCTGCAACGGACCGAATGCGCCGCCGATCTCGACGCCGAACTCGTCCACGAGACGCCGCCGCACCCGGACGTCGTCCACGCCGTCGGGAACGAGCACGGGCACGAGGAACGGCAGGCGCAGCGGCGGCGCTTCCTTGCCGAAAACGGTGAGACCGAGGGCTTCGACGCCGCAGCGCATCGCATCGCCGTGAAGCCGATGGCGCGCGAACCGCGGCGCCCGGCCTTCCTCGTAGAATGCGCGGAGCGCTTCGCGCAGACCGTACACCATCGCCGTCGGCGCCGTGTGGTGATTGAAGCGCGCCGCGCTCCAGTAGCGCGCGAGCTGCGTGAGGTCGAGATAGTTCGTGCGAATCTTCTCGCGTCGCGCGGCGAGCGCGGCGTGCGCGCGCGCACCATACGTGATCGGCGCGAGGCCCGAGGGACAGGACAGGCACTTCTGTGTCCCGCCGACGGCGACGTCGATGTCCCAGCGATCGACCGCAACATCAGAGCCTCCGAGCGTGACGACGGCGTCGGCCATGAAGAGCGCATCGTGCTCGTGCGCCACGCGCGCGAGCTCGTCGAGCGGCTGCAGCACACCGGTGGAGGTCTCGCCGTGCACGACGGCGACGAGTTTGGTGCGCCCCGCGCCGAGTGCCGGAATGAACGCATCGGGATCGAGCACACGGCCCCAGTCGCCGCGGACCGCCACCACGTCCGCCCCGTAGCGTTCGGCGATCTCGATGAGGAGGAGACCGAATCGCCCGCATTCGCCCACGACGACACGGTCGCCCGGCTCGATGAGCGAGGCGAGCGCCGCTTCGAGGCCCGCCCGACCCGTGCCCGACACCGGGAACGCGTGCTCGTATTCGGTCTCGAACGCGAAGCGGACGAGTGTCATCACCTCGTTCATGATCGCGGTGAAGTCCGGATCGAACTGTCCGAGGAGCGGCGTGGACAGTGCGCGGAGCACCCGCGGGTCGGCCATCGATGGACCCGGTCCGAGCAGAATGCGAGCGGGCGGCACGAGATCGCCGTAGCGACGCATGGCCGCGTGCTCGGGGGGCTTATCGGGCCGCGGAGGCGTAGCGGCTCGTCTGTTCCACGTTGGAGGCGCGGAACCGTACGACGGCGTCGGCGTGCGCGGCCTGCTCGGCCGCGCCGAAATCCACCCGAGGGCGCGGCTCGTCGTCGAAGTGTCCGAAGCGGTCGGTGCCGCGGACGAGCATCGCGGTCAGCCGCGTCCGGCTGGAGCAGCGGACGTGGGTCGGGACGTAGCTGAGGCCCAGTCCGATACGCCGATCGGCGGAGTGGTTCGGTCGCGAGTTGTGCACGAGATGCGTGTGATGCATCGAGAACTGCCCCGCGCGCACGGGCATGAATTCGGTCCGGCTCGTGTCGATGTCCGCGGTGATCGTCTGGCCGCGCGACAGTAAATTGTGTGTCGCCTCGCCGTGCTCGGCGTGATGAAGCTGGCCGAGCTTGTGCGAGCCCGGAATGACTTCCATGCAGCCGGCCTCGATCGACGCGTCGGTGAGGGCGATCCACGCCGTCACCTGCAGCGGCGGCTCGAGGCCGAAGTAGGTCGCATCCTGGTGCCAGCTCACATAGGCGGGATCGCCCGCGTTCTTCGGCCATACCGAGAGATGGAACAGGCGGATGTCCGGACCGATCACGTCTTCGACCGCGTCGAGGATCGCGGGATGGTGCACGATCTCGTCGACCCAGGTGAACAGCAGGTGCGGCTTGAAGTTGTGGCCTTTGGTGAGCTCGGTCCCGTGGGCCGCTTCGAACGCTTCCATCGCGCTCCGGTAACGCCGCGCCTGCTCGGCAGAGAACGCGTCGATCGGGTACACGAAGCCGTCACGATGGTAGCGCTCGATCTGCGCCTCGCTGAGCTTCTTGCCCATGGGCGCCATCCTACAGCACGGCGAGCGCGGCGATCTCGATCAGCGCGCCTTCGCGCAGCAAGCCCTTGACGATCACGCCGGTGGCCGTCGGGAAGCGGCCGCGAAAAAATTCGCGGCGGACGTCGGCCGTTTGCGCGTAGCTCTCCGTCGTCGTGATGTACTCCGTCGTCTGCACGATGTGCTCGAACCCGGCGCCGGCGGCCCGCAGCAGCAGCTCGAATTTCTGGAAGATGTAACGCGTCTGCCCGACGATGTCACCGGGCGCGACGATCTTGCCTTGGCCGTCGCTCGCCGTGGTGCCGGAGATGAACAAGAGATTTCCCGCGCGCACCGCCGGCGAAAACGTGTAGCGCGCTGGCCACGGCGCCGGGCCGGTGATGATGTCCCACGTCGTCATGCCCTCTCCTGCAGCCAGAGCCCAGGCAGCGCCGTCGCCAGCCACCTGGCGATCGCCGCGTTGACGTCCACCGGTTTTTCCTGGGCCATCCAGTGTCCGGACTTGATGACGACTTCGGACAGGTTCGCGCAGTCCCGTCGCATCGGGTCGGCCAGGCGCGACGTGACCGTCTCGCACGTGTAGTCGTACTCGCCGTGCAGAAACAACACCGGCATGGCGAGCGTGCCGCCGTTCCGCGCCCGGGTGGCGTAGACGGCATTCCGCTCGTGGTTCATGTAAAACGAATCGGGACCGAAGAAGCCCGTGCGCTCGAGCGCCGCCGCGTATTTGCTCAGGTCTTCCTCGCTGAGCACGTCGGCGTCGCGCGGCAGGTCCGGTGCCTCGCCGGCGCCCCCGAACCAGCCGCCGGCCTTTCGCACCGTGGCCGTTCGCGACGGCTGGCTTTTGCCTGACGGGTTGCCCTTTCGGAAGAGCGCCTTGACCGTGTTGCGCACGTTGGCCTCGAACGCCATCCGCGCTTTGTCGAAACTCTCCTGGTAGAAAAACTGATAGTCCCATTGACCGGCGGGGAATTCGGACTCCGGATAGACGCGACGATCCACCAGGGGCAAGAAATTCGCGGGAACGAATCCGCCGGCGAAATACGGCACGCACAGGTTCGCGACGGCATGGCAGCGCTCGGGATGATGGCTCGCGAGCGCCCAGACGACGGGACTTCCCCAGTCGTGTCCCACCCACACGGCTTTCGCCTCGCCCAACGAGTCGAGCAATTCGAGCATGTCGTGCACGACGTGCTCGAGCGCGTAATCGGCGTGGGTGGGATATACCGTCGAGCGCCCATAGCCGCGCAGGTCGGGAGCAATCGCGCGGAAGCCGAGGCTGGCGAAGCACGGCAGCTGATGCCGCCAGCTGATCGACAGCTCCGGCCAGCCGTGCACGAAGATCAGCGGCGGCCGCTGTGCGGCGCCACACGCGAGATAGAAGGTCGTGTGCCTCGAGCTCTTCGCGACGTGTTCAGTGATCGGAAACAGCATCGAGACCTCCCGCGAGCGGACGACGCGTCACGCTCGTTTCGTCGCCGCTCCGGGTGGCGGCAGCAAGCCGGTATCGAGCGGCGGCGCCGGCGGCAATCCGGTGACCTCCAGGATTTCCTGCTCGCTCAACGTCTCTCTCGCCACGAGGGCGGTGGCGAGCGCGTCGAGCTGCTTGCGGTGCGCGGTGAGCAGCCGCTTGGCTTCCTCGTGGCTCTCCGCGATGATCCGGCGAACTTCCTCGTCGATCGCTTCGGCCGTCTCCTCGCTGAATGGCCTCTCGGGCCCATAGCCGGTGACCCCGCTCAGGTACGGGTTGTCGCGTGGGGCCAGCTGCACGAGTCCAAGCCGATCGCTCATCCCCCACCGCGTCACCATGCGGCGCGCGAGCCCGGTCGCTTGCTCGATGTCGTTTTCGGCTCCCGTGGTCTTCGTGCCGTAGACGATCTCCTCGGCGGCGCGCCCTCCCAGCATGCCGACGATGCGCGCGCGGAGATACGCTTCCGGATAGTTGTACCGGTCGCTCTCGGGACGCTGATACGTCACGCCGAGCGCCTGCCCGCGCGGGACGATCGTGACGCGGTTCACGGGATCCGCGCCGGGGACCACGAGGCCCAGAATCGTGTGGCCGCCTTCGTGGTACGCGATGCGCTCCTTGTCCGTACGACTGAGGATCAGCGGACGCTCCGGACCGAGCACGATCTTCTCGAGTGAATCCAGGAAGTCTTTTTGATGCACGTCGTCCTGATTGCGGCGGGCGCCGAGCAGCGCCGCCTCGTTCACGAGATTCTTGAGATCCGCGCCGGAAAAGCCCGGCGTGGTCCCGGCGAGTTGCGCCAGACTCACGTCGCCCGCGAGCGGGACATGGCGGGTGTGCACGCCCAGAATGGCCTCGCGGCCGGCCTTGTCGGGCAGGTTCACGACGACACGCCGGTCGAAGCGCCCGGGGCGCAGCAGCGCTTTGTCGAGCACGTCGGGCTGATTGGTGGCGGCCAGCACGATGGTGCCCTCGCGACTCGAGAATCCGTCCATCTCGGTCAGGATCTGATTGAGCGTCTGCTCCTGCTCGTTGGTGCCGCCGATGGCCACCTGCCCTCGCGCGCGGCCGATGGCGTCGAGCTCATCGATGAAGATGATGGCGGGAGCGTTCTCGCGCGCCTGCTTGAAGAGATCGCGCACGCGGGCCGCGCCGACGCCGACGATCATCTCCACGAACTCGGCCGCGCTCATCGAGAAGAACGGCACGCCCGCCTCGCCGGCGACCGCCTTGGCCAGGAGCGTCTTGCCCGTCCCGGGCGCGCCGATGAGAAGCACGCCCTTCGGCGCCGTCCCGCCCAGGCGCGTGTACTTCGCCGGGTCCTTCAGGAAATCGACGATCTCGATGAGCTCGTTCTCGGCCTCGTCGATGCCCGCGACGTCATCGAACGTGACCTTCGTGTCCGTCTCTTTGTCGTAGCGACGCGCTCGGCTGCGTCCGATCCCCATGAGTCCGCCGCCGAGGCCGCCGCCTTGCTGGCGCCTGAACATCCACACGTAAAAACCGATCAGGAGCACCGCGGGGCCAAAGCCGAACAGCAGCGTGGTCCACGGGCTCGCGCCTTCTTCGGTGGCCGTCGCGCTGATCTCGACGTGGTGATCGATCAGAAACTGTTCGAACCCGGGGCCGACGAATGTGGGTAGCGTCGTCTCGAACTGCACTGCCGTCTTCGAGGCCGGAACGGACGGTGCACCGCCCGGCTTGCCCGCCTGCGACCCGCCTTGTCCGGCAGTGCCCTTCGCATCGCTCGCCGGCGGATAGGTCACCGCCGTCTTGAAGCGGCCCTTGATGACATCGCCGCGGGTGTAGATCGCCTGGACGTTGCCTTTGCTGACCTCGTCCTTGAACAGCGTATACGGGATCGTGATCGACGGCTGGCCGCCGGGCAACAGCAGTCGCATCAGGAAGTAATTGACGACGATGGCGACGACGAACCAGATCCACGTTCGGCGCGGCGGCAGGTTGCGCTGCCCGCCGGTTTTGGCGGCTCCGGGTCCTGACGGCGTCCGCCGCAGGCCGCCGCTCGATGCCGGGTCCTTTGCTTGCGGGATCTGCATGCGCGCGCATTGTACTCGCGGCCAGCGCGCGGTGGCGCGCCGCGACACCGACGGTCAATGCGCGGCCAGAGTTCGGTATCGCAAGAACAGCGCGTCCCGATCGCGTTGGGGCACCGGGTAGGCGGCATAGCCGGTGGCGCCGATGACTCTGGCGAGCGCCGACGCCTCGTCGTCGAAGAAGCGCTCCACGGCCTTCAGGTCAGCGTCGGTCTCCGCGCTCCGCGCACACGCGCCCTCGTGTTCGAGCAGGCGCAGCGCCAGCTGCTCCAGCGCCGCCCGCGAGGCGCCGCGTAACAGCGCGGTCCACAGCACCGGCCACTCCGGCGGCAGTCGACGGAACGTCCGGACGTGCGAATGACGCGGCACGAGCAGGCGATCGTGCGGGCGCCGAGCGGCGGGATGGGCAACGTACCGAAGCAGTCGCATGAGCGCGAAGAACGCCTCGCGCGTGACCTCGCGCGAGCGGAATGCGCCGTGCAGCTCGAACGCCGCGAACGCCTCCGGGGACGTCGTCAAGCAGAAGCGCGTGTCGCCGCCGTCGACCTGAACCCCGATGAACGGATACAGGAACGGAAACGCCCCCGCGACGTTGCGCTTGGGCCGTAAGGCCTGGATGAGCCGGATCTCGGTGAGCGAGGCGTCGAGCTCCGACGCGCAGACCTCCCACTCGACGCGCTCCGCCGCTCGCACCAGCGCCCGACGCTTGCGGTCCTTCTTCGTCCGACGTGTCGTGCGGTACTGGGCCAGCCGCCGCCGGAGATTGCGCGCCTTGCCGACGTACACGAGCGTGCCGGCAGCATCGTACATCCGATAGATGCCCGGCTCGCGTGGAACGGCGGCGAGAAACTCGACGCCGAACTTCCGGTCGAAGAGCCGCACGCGCCATTGTCCCAGCGCGCACGCCGATCGCCGAGGGATTTCGGCAGCCGGTTACGTGCGGTAGGCGATCTCGCCGGCGATGAGCGTGAGGACGGGCCGGATCTCGGGAATTCGCGCGTCCTCGCAGCTGAAAACGTCGTCCGTGAGCACGACGACGTCGGCGTGTTTGCCGACCTCCAGCGAGCCGAGATCGCGCTCCTGGCGTGAGGCGAACGCGTTCCAGCTCGTGAACGAGCGCACGGCCTCCTCGCGCGTCATGCGCTGCTCGGGCTGCCAGCCGTGGTCGTCCTGCGCGCGCGGACGGCGCGTGACGGCGGCGTGGATGCCGTAAAACGGATTGGGGCTCTCGACCGGAAAGTCCGAGCCGCCGGCGATGATCACGCCCGTGGCGAGCAGCGAGCGCCACGCGTAGGCGCCGCGCAGCCGCTCGGGGCCGAGCCGCTCGGCGGCCCACGCCATGTCGGAGGTACAGTGCGTGGCCTGCATGCTCGGCAGCACGCCGAGGCGGCCGAAGCGGGGCACATCACGCTCGGTCAGGATCTGCGCGTGCTCGACGCGCAGCCGGTGATCGGGCCGTGGCGTGCGGGCCAGCGCGCGCTCGAATGCGTCGAGGACGAGCGTGTTCGCGCGATCGCCGATCGCGTGCACGCACACCTGAAACCCGCGGCCGAGCGCCTCGAGCGTCAGTCGCTCGACCTCGGGGCCGTCCATCAGCACGAGACCGGTGTTGCCGGGATCGTCGCAATACGGCTCGTGCAGCGCGGCACCGCGCGAGCCGAGCGCGCCGTCCGCCATCAGCTTGAGCGCGCCGACCGTGAGGCGACCCTCGCCGAGGGATTCGGGGCCGCGCTCGCGGTAGTGCTCCCACGTCGACCTCGAGCGCGCGGCAACGGCGACGTAGTTCCGAAACGGGAACTGGCCGCGCTCGAGCAGCCGGCGATACGAGGCAATCGCGTAGAGCTCGGCGCCCATCTCGTGGATGCCGGTGAGACCGGCGGCCAGGCAATCCGCGACGCATTCGCGCACCGCACGATCGAACTGCTCGTCGGTGGGCCGCGGCTCGACCGCGTGGAGCAGCCGCTGCGCGGTGTCGACGAGCAGCCCGGTCGGCTCGCCGCGCGCATCGCGTACGATGAGGCCGCCCTCGGGGTCGCGCGTCGCGCCATCGATGCCCGCGGCGCGCAGCGCGGCGGAGTTCGCCCACGTCGCGTGCCCGTCGATGCGTACGAGGGCGACGGGATGGTGGGGCGCGACGCGATCGAGCGTCGCCTTGGACGGGAAGCGCGCGCCCGGCCACAGATTCTGATCCCAATTGCGTCCGCCGATCCACTCGCCGCGCGACAGCCGCGCCGCGCGCTCGCCGACCCGCCGGGCCGCCGTCTCCTCGGAATCCGCCCCGCGCAGGTCGAGCGCGAGGCGAACGCGCGCGAGGTGCATGAGGTGGCCGTGCGCGTCCACGAGCCCGGGCAGCGCCGTGCGACCGCCAAGGTCGACGACGTCTTCGCCGGCCGCGGCATTGACGTCGTCGCGCCGGCCGACGAACGCGACGCGGCCGTCCCGCACGACGAGCGTGTCCGCGATCGTCCCACGCGCGTCGAGCGTGTAGATCCGGCCGTTGGTCAGCAGCATCGGATCTATTCCGCCGCCGGCCTCACACGGAACGCGAGGCTGATGCGCGGACCGACGGGGTCGCTCACTTTCGGCACGCCGTGCGTGTAATGTCGCTGCGTCTCGTAGCTCATCAGCAGCAGGCTGCCGGCCGCGAGGTCGACGTGGAAGGTGCGCCGGGGCGGAAGCTTCGCACGGATCGTCATGCGGCGCGTGGCCCCCAGCGACAGCAGCACGATCGGGGATCCGGGCGCAATCTCGTCGAGGTGGTCGTTGTGCGGGGCGACGCTGTCCCGGCCATCCCGGTACAGGTTCAGCCCGACGCTGGTGAAGGCCACACCGGTCGCGGCGATCACCTGGCGCGCGGCGGCGCGGATCGCAGCCGGCACATGTGCGGCCTCCGCCAGCCGGAAGTGTCCCACCAACCGCGGCACGTCAACCTCGCGCTCGTACATCCAGCGCCGCTGCGCCTCCCACGCCACCGCGCCGCGGACCTCGTCGAACCACGCGCGAGCGACGTCCGCCGGGACGAAATCCGGCGTGTAGACGATCCGACCGCGCGCGTCGCTCACGACGATCGTCTCGGCGGCTTGGGTGAACAGCGATAGCTGGGACATGGGTCACACTCGACGTCCGCGTACGGCGAACCGCCTCAGTCTACGATAGTGCCCAGGAGGAATCCCGGCGATGACTGACGTGGACGTGCTCGGTTTCATCGGGCTCGGCGTGATGGGCCAGCCCATGTGTCGCAACCTGGCCAGGAAGTCCGGCGCGCGGGTCGTGGCGTACGATCCGCGATCGCAACGTCTCCGCGAGCTCGCCGACGACGGTGTCCAGGCTGCGGCGTCCGCGGCGGACATCGCGGCGCGCGCCGGCACGATCTTTCTCTGCCTGCCCGGAGAGCCGCAGGTCCGTGCGGTCTGCCTCGGACCCGATGGCCTCGTCACCCACGCGCGCTCCGGTCAGACGGTCGTCGACATGAGCACCGTGCCGGTGTCACTGGCGCGCGAGGTCGCCGCGGCGTTCTCGGCGAAGGGCGTGGCGTTCGCCGACGCGCCGGTTGCGCGGACGGCGCAGGCCGCGCGCGACGGCACGCTCTCGATCATGGTCGGGGCCGAGCCCGCTCTGTTCGCGCGGCTTCGCGGCCTGCTCGCATGCATGGGCACCGAGATCACCCACTGCGGCCCGGTCGGTGCCGGCCAGGCGGTCAAGCTGATGAACAACATGGTCGTCGCGCAGACGGTGGTGGCGTTGGCTGAAGCGCTCGCCGTGGCGCGGGCGTCCGGCGTCGTCGCGCCTGACGTCCTGTTCAACACGCTGACGAAAGGCTCGGCGGACAGCTTCGTGCTTCGCAACCACGGCCTCCGATCACTCTTGCCGGACCGGCATCCCACGGAAGGCGCGTTCCCGACGACCTACATCGTCAAGGATCTCTCGTACGCGATCGCCCTTGCGGAGTCCGCCGGGGTGACGCTCGAGCAAGCGACCACGACGCGCCGTCTCATGGAGCGCACCGCCGCTGCCGGGTACGCCGATCAGTACTACACGGCGGTGATCAAGACGATCGAGAAGCGCTGACGTCGCGCGCGGCGAGCGACGATCGCCGCGACGGCCTCAGCGCTCGACATTCTCCTCGGTGATCGGCTTGCGCGCCGTCATGTTGAAGCGGCCGTCGTAGATCGGTCGGCCACCGGTCGTCGGCCCCTGGTACTGCACGAACAGCATGAGCCCGCCGGTCGACGTCGACAGCGGCGCCTCCCAGTGCGGGTCGGGATAGAACAGCATCGTGCCCGGGCCGTATGTGTGATCGCCGATCTGGAACTCGCCCTCGAGGATGTACCAGACCTGCGCGAAGTCGTGCTTGTGCAGCGGATGGTGCGAGCCCGGCTCGTAGCGCACGAGGCCGGCATTCGGCTCGGTCGCGCGCTCGGGCCGTGGATGGAACAGCATCTTGCTCCACTGACCCGGCCAGCGCAGCGTTTCCCACGGCCGGTCGTCGATCTGAACGGCTTCCATCGGCTGATGATCGGTCGTCACGGTGTCCGGCATGGTGACCTCCTGGACGCGAGTGTAGCCGACGCAGGGACCGGCCCCTCGTGGGTACACTTGGCGCGCAGTGAGCTGCCCATTTTGTCGACACGACAACCCCGCTGACGCGAAATTCTGCAACAACTGTGGCGCGCGCCTCGCGGCGCCGACGCTCACCGCAGAGCCCCGCGCCTACACGCCGCGGCATCTCGCAGAAAAGATCCTGGCGTCCCAGAGCGCGCTCCGAGGCGAGCGCAAGCTGGTGACGGTGCTGTTCGCCGACGTCGCGCGCTCGATGGAGCTCGCAGAACGCGTCGATCCGGAGGAATGGCATCGCATGCTCGATCGCCTGTTCCGGGTCCTTGCCGCGGGCATTCACCGATACGAGGGGACGATCAATCAGTACACCGGTGACGGGATCATGGCGCTGTTCGGAGCCCCGATCGCGCACGAGGACCATGCGCAGCGCGCGTGTGCGGCCGCGCTCGATCTGGCGGCCGAGCTCGGCGCGCTTGCCGAGGCCGTGCGACGCGAGCGCGGGCTCGAGTTCGCGGTGCGGATGGGGCTGAACTCCGGCGAGGTCGTCGTCGGACGAATCGGTGACGACCTGCGCATGGACTACACCGCGCAGGGACACGTCGTCGGGCTCGCCGCCCGCGTGCAGCAGCTGGCACCACCGGGCGGCATCGCCGTGACGGAGCGCACCGCGCGGCTGGCGGCGGGGTTCTTCGAGTTCGTCGACCTCGGCGACCGGAGTCTCAAGGGCGCCAGCGCGCCCGTGCGCGTGTTCGAGGTGCGCGGTCGGGGCCGGATCCAGAGCCGTCTGGACCGCTCACGGGCGCGCGGCTTCTCGCGTTTCGTCGGCCGCGCGCGCGAGCTCGCGCGGCTCGAAGGCGCGCTGCGCGAGGGGGAATCCGGTCGACCGAACGTCGTTCTCATCAGTGCCGAGCCGGGCGTCGGAAAGAGCCGGCTCTGCCACGCGTTCCTCGAACGTGTCGACGGCGCGGTGGTTCACTATGCCCGCGCGCTGTCCCACGGACGCATGCTCGCGTTTCACGTCATCGCCGCGCTGGCGCGCAACCTGTTCGGTGTCGGCGAGGATGCGCCACCGTCGAGTATTCGGGATGCGGTGAGGCGCGGTCTTGCGAACACGCCGCCCGACCCGATCGCCGCGGATTCGTGGCTCGAGCTTCTCGGCGTGTCCGATCATCGGCCGGAGACGTCGGCGCTCGATCCCCAAGCGCGCCGTGCGCACCTGTTCCGATCACTTCTCGATCTGATACGGACTCGCGCGCGTCGCGACCTCACCGTCGTCTGGGTCGAGGATCTGCACTGGATCGATGCGGCAAGCGAAGCAGCGCTGGACGTGCTCGTCGAGGGTCTCCTGGCGCCGGGCTCGACCGGTAGCCGCATGCTGTTCCTTGCCACGACGCGTCCGGAGCATCGGCCCGTGTGGTCCTCACGGGTCGAGTGCGTCTCGCTTTCGGCCCTCGACGTGCACGAGTCGGGGACACTGCTCGACGACTGGCTCGGATCCGACGAGACGCTCGCGCCGCTGCGCGCGCGAATCGCGGCCCGGGCTCGCGGCAACCCCTTGTTCGTCGAGGAGATCGTTCGGGCGCTCGTCGAGCGTGGTGTGCTGCGCGGTGAACGCGGCGCGTACCTCCTGGGCAGCTCCGTCGACGAGATCACGCTGCCCGAGACCGTTCAGGCCGTCCTCGCCTCTCGCATCGATCGGCTCGCGGAGCGCGACAAGTCGGTGGTTCAGACTGCGGCCGTGGTTGGGCGAGACGTGCCGATCGCGTTGCTGCGCGCCGCCGTCGATCTGCCCGACGCCGAGCTCACCGCGGCCCTCGACGCCGTGTCGACAGCCGAGCTTCTGGTTCCCGGCGACTCTCCCGACGAGCTCACCTTCCAGCATCCCCTCGCGCAGGAGGTCGCCTACCGCACACAGCTCGTCGTCCATCGGCGCGCGACACACGCGGCCATCGCACGTGGGTTGCTCGCCATCCACGGCCCCGCGGCGGCGAGCCACGCCGCGCTCCTTGCCCATCACTTCGACGAGGCTGGCGAGAGTCTGGACGCGGCTCGCTGGCACGAGCGGGCCGGCCGCCGCATCGCACGCAACGACCCGGCGGACGGCGCCCAACACTGTCGTCGGGTCACCGCGCTGCTCGCCGGCGTGGTCGAGTCACGCGAGACGCTGATGCTCGGACTCACCTCGCGCATCGCGTTGCTCGAGATCGGCCGCATCGCCGGAATCGAAGAGGGCGAGGCACGCGACATCTTCGGGGAGGCGCGCGCCGTCGCCGAGCGGCTTGCCGACGACGCGGGCCACGCGTTCCTGCTCACGTCGTATGGCCGCCTGTGCGGCCTCGCGGGCGACGTCGCGCAGTACCTCGCATGCGCGGAGCGCGCGATGGAGCTCGCCGAAGGCTTCGACGCCGTCCTCGAGTTCGAGATGCGCGCGGTGCTGGCGCACGCGCAGCTCGCCGTCGGCCGCCTGCCTGCCGCGCGTGGGGCCGCGGAGCGCGCTCTGGCCGAGGTGGCGTGGGTCCCGGGATTGCGCGAGGCGGTGCGGCATTCCATCGCGCCTGGCTTGTGTCGCGTGTGGTGGGCGCTGGCGAGCGCGCATCTCGGGCACGCGGCCGATGCCGAGGCCGCCCTTCGAGCAATGCTCGCCACGGAAAGCGACCGCGAGCTTCACATCCTCTACGGAACGCATGCGTACCTCTCGGAGGTACTGCGGCTGCGGGGTGATCTGCCCGGCGCGCTCGCGCACGGCCGCCGCGCGCTCGAGCTCGCGGAAGAGCGCGGAAGCGTGTTGTCTTGCGTCGAGGCCGCGACGTTTCTCGGCGCGGCGCAGCTCGCAGGCGGCGATGTAACCGCCGCCACGCGTGTGCTGGAGCACGCTCTCGCGCTCACGCGGACTCGGCGCACCGCACGCTGGTATGAGCCGCGCATCCTCGCGACGCTCGCCGAGACGAGCATCGCCGCGGGCGACCCGTCCCACGCCCGTGCGCTTCTGTCCGAGGCGCACGATATTGTCGCTCGCGGCCGAGGCTGGCGGCTTGGTGTGTTCGATGTCGCGCTCGGTTTCGTTCGCCTCCTCGCGTCAGAGGCCGGCTCGGACCGCAGCGGGATCGATCGCGCGCTCGACTCCCTGGACGCCGCCGTCGCCGAGCTGGGCTCCGATCCGTATCGGCGCATCGCCGCGCTCGAGCGCGGACGTCTCCGCACATGACCCGGTTGTTATGATGAAGCGCGCGACGCAAGGAGAACCGTGATGAAATTCATGTTCACCATCTATCACGACGAGAACGTGCTGGACGCCATGCCGGAGCGCGAGATGCAGGCGCTCGTCGACTCTGCGATCGAGACCGCCGAGGAGCTCCGGCGCAGCGGCCACTACATCGCCTCGCACGCTCTGCAGCGGGCCCGCACGGGCCGGACGGTCCGTGTCAACGCCGGCAAAGTTTCCACGAGCGTCGGCGCGTTTGCCGAAACCAGGGAGCAGCTGGGCGGGTTCTTCGTCATCGAGGCGAAGGACATGGAGGAGGCGTGTGCGATCGCGGCGAGGTTTCCACCGGCGCGCGTCGGCGTGATCGAGGTCCGGCCGGTCAACGAGCTGAAGCATTCGCGTGATCGACGCGGTCTCCCGGGCTCATGAGCGCTGCGTGAGCGCCATGCCCGGCCATCGAGTCGTGTTGACGAACGCGAACGTCATCGACTGTGTCGGCGACCGGCCGGTCGCCGGCGGCAGCGTCGTCGTCGAGCGAGGACGCATCGCCGAGGTGCTCGACGGCCGTCGCTCGCCCGACACCCGCAACGCGGAGGTGATCGACCTCGACGGGATGTATCTCTTGCCGGGGCTCTGGGACGTCCACATCCATCCCGACTATGTCGCGACGACGGGCACCGACCCCGTCGATCAGACGATCGCGTTCGGCCATCGCTTGATGGAGGCCCTCACCGAGGGCGGTGTCGTCGCCGTGCGGTCGGCCGGCGCCGCGCACTTCATGGACGTGGCGTGGAAGCGCGCGTTCGACGCCGGCCAGTTCGTCGGTCCGCGCGTGTTCGCGGCCGGCCATTTCCTGACGACCACGGGCGGCCACTTCCTCACGTCCGGGCACGCGCTCGAATGCGACGGCCCGTATGGGTTCGTCCGCGCCATCCGCGAGCAGATCAAGCACGGCGTCGACCACATCAAGCTCAATCTGACCGGCGGGATCATGGGGCCGGCGTGGGACCGCCACTGGCAGTCGTTCCTGCTGGATGAGGAGCTGCAGGCGGCGTTCGAGATCTGTCGCGTCCGCGGGTTCCCCGTCATCGCGCACGCCGCCAGTCCCGAGGCGGTGAAGGCGGCCGTCCGACTCGGCGCCCACAGCGTCGAGCACGGCTATATTATGGATGCCGACTGCGTCGAGCGGCTCCGCGCGAGCAACACGTGGTATGTCCCCACGCTGGCGATCAGCCACCTCACTCCCGATCAGGCGAGCGATCCGTGGGAAAAGCGATGGGTCGAGCAGCGGAATCTCTCCCCCGACCTGTGCGAGCGCGCCGACAAGGCGGCCACCGAACACCGGGACTGGTTCCGGCGCGCGCTCGCGGCTGGCGTCAAGATGGCGCTCGGCTCCGACATCAGGCCGCTCAAGGAGGCCGCGCTGCTCGAGCTCGGCCTGTGGGTCAAGGATGGCGCGACGCCGCGGCAAGCGCTGCTCGCGGCCACCCGTGACGCCGCCGAGCTCTGCGGCGTCGGCGCCCAGCTCGGCACGATCGAGGCCGGCAAGCTCGCCGATCTGATCGTGGTCGAGGGTGACCCGCTGCACGACATCACGAATCTGAGGAGGCTGCGTCTCGTCTTCAAAGAAGGGCGACTCGTCTGCGACCGGCGGCCTCGCCTCAGCGCATAGCTTCCGTCGCCCGCGGCACCCAGGGCGCAGCCGCCTCCGTCCCGTGCGGGAGGGCGAGCGCCGGTTTCACGCGCTGCGCAGTCATCCAGCGACGCCAGATCGGCAGGCCGTAGAACAGCCGCACCCCCCAGATCGGCCAGCGGCTCTTCGGCCACGAGATTGCGGACCACCGCTGCGTGTGCTCCGTGAGCGGCCGGCGCGCTTCCTCCCACGGCGCAAGCGCCGCAGCGACGTCCGCCGCGTCGTGGACGGTCACGGCCAGTGACAGCGCATTCACGAGCGCGGTCCCGCAGCCCTGGCCGAGTCCGGGCACCATCGCGTGCGCGGCGTCGCCGACGATCGCCACGCGCCCGCTCGACCACCGATGCAGACGCGTCGTCTCGAACACGTCGTAGCGATTGTCGTCACCGACGCGGTCGATGATCGACGCGAGATGCGGGAACGAGCGCGTCCACGACGCTCGGTTCAACGGCACCCGCGAGCCTTCGCGGTCGGTGAGGGGCGCGGTGAAGCACAGATAGAAGACGTCGCGATCGCAGGGCGTGTACAGCAGCCGACGCCGACCGTTCCACCATTCGCGCAGCGTGCGATCCGGCCACGTGTCCGCGTAGCCCGGCCGATGCGCGACGAGCACGCGAATCGCGCCGTCGACGTGGCGGCGGCGGCGCGCGAGGAGTCCGAGCGAGTCGCGCACGCGCGAATTGACGCCGTCGGCCGCGATCACAAGGTCCGCGCGCCAGCGGCGTCCGTCGGCCGTGTGCAGCTCACCGTCCGGCCGCGCGCCGACCGCCGTCGATCCGGTGACGACATCGACGCCGGCATGCGTCGCGGCGCGCAACAGCGCGGTCAGCAGTTGCTGGCGCGTGACGCAGAACAGTCGCGGGGCGGACGGCGTCGGCATCGCGGGAAAGGTCGCGCAGTGCACGTGGCGCCCGCGTGGATCCCAGTTGATGAATTCGTCGGCCGGCGGACAGTTGCGAAACGCCTCGTCGGCGGCACCGACGGCGGCCAGCACGCGCACGCCGTTCTCCCAGATCCAGATGCCGGCGCCGAACGCGCGCACCTCCTCGCCGCGCTCGTGGACGCGCACGCTCCATCCGCGCTGCGCGAGCGCCGTCGCGACCGCGAGGCCCGCGAACCCGGCGCCCGCGATCTCGGCGTGCCGGCGCACGCTCACGAGGCTCGTCGGGGTCGCCGGCGAGCGCGCGGGCGTCCTGCGAGCATCTCCTTGACCATCGTGAGGTGCGCGACCATCGCGCGCTGGGCGGCGACGGGATCGCGGGCGGCGATGGCCCGCGCGACTTCGCGGTGGCACGCGGTGAACTCGCGCGGTCGCGTCTGTCGGAAGCCGACGCGTTGCTTGAAGTGGCGAACGCTCAGCTGAAGCGACGTGAGCGTCTGCATGAGATGGCGCATGACGGTGTTGCCCGTCGCCTCGACCAGCGCTCGGTGGAAGTCGGCATCGAGCGACGACAGCGGCTCGCCGCGCGCGGCGGCGGCCGACAGATGGTCGACGATCGCCTGGATCCGGCGGATCTGCGCCGACGTCGCGGCGGTGGCGGCCTCGGCGGCGACCCAGCCTTCGAGCGCCATGCGGACATCCAGCACCTGAGCGACCACGGCCGTTTCCTCGCTCGCGACACGGCGCAGCGGCTCCTGCATCGCGTCCGGCGCGAGCGAGCGCACGAACCGGCGGCGCGCGCCTCGGGCCTCGATGAATCCGAGCGTCTCGAGCTGCTGGATGGCCTCGCGCACCGTCGGCCGCCCCACGCGCCAGAGCTCCGCGAGGTCACGCTCGGACGGCAGGGGCGCGTCCGGTCCCAGCGTGCCGCGCACGATCATGTCCTTTACGTGCGACACGATCGCGTCCGTCATGCGGGGCCGCCGCAGCGGACGGAACGCGGGCAGCGCGAGCGCGCGCGACATGGCGCGCATGCTACGGCGCGCCTCCGCGAGGTGTCAATCGTGGCCGTGATGGTCTTACCATCGCGGCCGTCGCGTTGACAACGATGGTAAGACCAGCCAATATTCCCGCGTCTCGATGAGTGTCTTCACCCGTCACGTCGGTGCTCCCGTTCGGCGCGTCGAGGATCGCGCGCTCGTCCAGGGGCGCGGCCGCTACGTCGACGACATCGCCGCGACCGGCGCCCTGCACGCCGCGTTCTTTCGCAGCCCGCACGCGCACGCGCGCATCCGCCGCCTCGACGTGACCGCCGCGCGACGCGCGTCCGGCGTGGTCGCCGTGCTCACCGGCGACGACGTGCTCGGCCGCATCGGCCCCGTGCCGTGTCGCAGCTCGGTGCCCGGCATGCAGATGCCGATCAATCACGCGCTCGCCGTCGGCAAGACCTGCTTCGTCGGCCAGCCGCTGGCGATGGTCGTCGCCGCCGATGCGTACGCCGCCCACGACGCGCTGGCCCTCGTTCACGCCGAGCTCGAGCCGCTGGACGCGGTGACGGATCCCGAGGCCGCGATCCACCCCGGTGCGCCGAAAATTCACGACGAGCTCCGCGACAACGTCGCCTATCGACTGTTCGGTCCCGCCACCGACGCGCTCGGCATCTACACGAAGGGATTTCCGACCGAGCCGCTCAACCTGACCGACGCCGCCTTCGCGCGGGCCGACCACGTCGCGGAGTTTCGTCTCGTGCAGCAACGGGTGAACCCCATGCCCCTCGAGGGGCGCGGCGTGCTCGCGTGTCCCGGCGGCGACGGGGAGCTGACGGTGTGGGTCTCCTCGCAAATTCCGCACTGGTTCCGCACGATCCTCGCCGAGGCGCTGCGCCTTCCGGAAACGCGGGTTCGTATCGTGGTGCCCGAGGTCGGCGGCGGCTTCGGCTGCAAGATCCAGCTCTATCCCGAGGAGCTGCTGGTCCCGTACGCGGCGCGCACGCTCGGCCGTGCCGTCCGCTGGACCGAAACGCGGCGCGAGAACCTCGCCGCGACCACGCACGGCCGCGGCCAGCTGCAGCGCGTGCGGATCGCGTTCAACGACGACGGGCGTATCGTGGCGCTTCGCACGACGATCTACGCGGACCTCGGCGCCTACCTGTACTTCTTCACGCCCGTGATCCCGCGCTTCACCGGCATGATCATGAACGGCTGCTACGGCGTCGACGCCGTGGAGTTCGAGATCGTCGGCTGCTTCACCAACAAGATGGCGACCGACGCCTATCGCGGCGCGGGCCGACCGGAGGCGGTGTGCATCGCCGAGCGCGCGGTGGACGTCGTCGCGCGTCGACTCGGGCTCGACCCCGCGGAGGTTCGCCGTCGCAATTTCATTCGCAGCTTTCCCGCGCGTACGGCGAGCGGTCTCGTCTACGACAGCGGCGACTACGCGCACGCGCTCGAGACGCTGTTGAGGCTGGCGCACTACGACGAGCTGCGCGCCGAGCAGGCCCGCCTGCGTGCGGAGGGCCGCTACCTCGGCATCGGCCTCGCCACGTATGTCGAAGTCGCCGGCTACGCGCCGTCGAAGCTGCGCGGCCCCGGCCTCGGTGGCTGGGAGGTCGCCGAGGTGCGGGTCGACCCGGGCGGCTCGGTCACCGTGGCCACCGGGCTCTCGCCGCACGGCCAGGGCACCGCGACCGCGCTCGCGCAGCTCACGGCCGACGCGCTCGGCGTGCCGCTGGAGCGGATCAAAGTGCTCCACGGCGACACCGACGCGGTCCTCTATGGCAACGGAACGATGGGCAGCCGCGGCGTAACGGTCGGCGGCGCGGCGCTGGCCATGGCGCTCGACAAGGTGCGCGACAAGGCGCGGCGGATCGCGGCCCTGATGCTCGAGGCCGAGCCCGATGGCATCACGTTCGAGGACGGCAACCTGTTCGTGACCGAGCATCCCGAGCGCAAGGTGGGCTTCGCGGAGGTCGCGCTGAAGGCGGCCGAGTGGAAGTTCGAGCGCGACAGCGCGGGCCTCGAGCCCGGGCTCGACGCGCGCAGCCGCTACGAGCCGGCCTCGTTCGCGTTTCCGTTCGGCGCGCACCTCGCCGTCGTCGAGCTGCATCCTGATACCGGGCGCATCGACGTGCTCAAGTACGTCGCCGTCGATGACTGCGGCACCGTCATCAATCCGTTGCTGGCCGAGGGCCAGGTGCTGGGC
>JBKOUQ010000155.1:0-11864 GCA_046723475.1 Candidatus Methylomirabilota bacterium | reverse complement strand
CCCGCGGCGCCGCCGGCGCCGGCATCGTCGGCGAGCGCCGGCGCCGCCGGCTCTTCGCGGCCCGCGACGCCGAGGCTCGCGGCGCGTGATGCACCGCCGGCCCCGGTCGCAAAAACGGCCCCACGGACCGCGCCCGTGACGGCGACCGCGCCGGTGATCGAGAAGCCGCGCAATCCATCAACGGCGCAGCGCACGTCGCCAAGTGTCGTGCAGGTGGCGACGCCGCCTCCGGTCGAGCCAGCGTCCATCGGGAAGCCAGCGTCCATCGGCAAACTGGCGTCCACGGTGAGGCCGACGCCCACCGCCACCCCGATGCCAAGCTCCAAGGCCGTGGTCGTCGTACCGACACCGACCAAGTCGGTGGCAGTCGCGCGGCGTGAGCGCGTGGCGCCATCCGTGCGAGTCACGTCGAAGCCTGCCACGCAGACCCCACCCGCACCGACGCCTTCGGTGACCGACTCGGCACCCGACGCAGCGCTGGTGAGCATAGCGGTGGACACCTCAGCGCCGGCGAGCACGGTGCCGGACGCAACGTCGCGACGGGAAGACACGTCGCGGGAATCAGCGCCGATCACGGCGGCTGACGTGTTCTCGCCAATCGGCGCGATCGAGTTCACCGAGCACCTGGTACCCAGCATCGTCCTGTTGACGCTCGGCTTCGCCGGCGTGACGGGCGTTGTGTGCCTGCGTCGGCGTGCGTCGAGCGCCCTAGTGCTGCAGCGCCTCGGCGATCGCGACAAGCGCCTCGTACTCGTGCATCCAGTACCGCGTGTCGCGAAAGTTGGGGAACGCGGGCGGAAAGGACGGGTCGTCCCACCGCCGCGCCACCCAGCCCGACATGTACACGATGCGCATGGCGCGTAGCGGCTCGCACAGCGCGAGCGTGCTGCGGTCGAACTCGCGAAACAGCTCGTAGCCCTCCAGCAAGTCCTCTCGCATGCGGCGCGCCTCCTCGCTGTCGCCGCGCGCGAGCAGCCAGAGGTCCTGCACCGGCGGTCCCATCGCGCAATCGTCGAAGTCGACCAGAATCGGCCCGTCTTTCGCCCACAGGATGTTGCCCCAGTGCAGGTCGCCATGGATGCGCTGCGCCGGGGCCGCGGCGATCGCCGCTTCCGCACGTCCCGCGATCGCGAGCGCGACGTCGCGATAGCGCGGAGCGAGTGAGCCCGGGATGAAATCGCCGGAGAGCAGCACGTCGAGCGGCTCGCGAATGTAGCGGTCGAGCGTGATCTTCGGCCGGTGCGGCGCGGGCCTCGCGGCGCCGACCGCGTGCATCCGACCGATCGTGCGACCGATGCGCCGACGATTCTCGGCATCGAGCTCGTCGAGCGTCCGGCCGCGCACCTTCGGGAACGCGGCGTAGAGAATGCCGCCGATCTCGTTCAGCGTCGTGCCGGTGCCCAGATCCATCGGCGCGACAGCGGGGATCTCGGCGCCGACCAGATCGGCGAGGAACCGATGCTCGTCCTCGATCGTGGCCCGCGACCAGCGGCCGGGCCGATAGAACTTCACGACCACGCGCCGCTCGTCGTCGAGCTCGACCTCGTACACCCGGTTCTCGAAGGCTCGCAGCGGTAGGCATCGCCCCGTCGAGCGGAGGCCTCCGGCCTCGACGGCGGCGAGCACGCGATCGGGCGTCAGCGCAAAGAACGTCTTGCCGGGTTCGCCGGCCGCCTCCGCGATCTCCGTCAACCCCGCGGCTTGACCCAGGTTTCCGACCAGGCCAGGCACGCGCTGGACGACTGCCGGTCGCCGCGCATCTCGGCCCACACCTGCCCCTTCGGAGTTTTGCCGTTGAGCTCCACACGCGCATTCTTCGCCGGGAAGAAGGTGCTGAAGACCCCGATCGGACGGTTCATGAAGCCGGGTGGCGCGTTCAACACGAAAGGCGTGATCGTATCCGTCCATGTCATGACGACACGATCGTTGCCGGCGACGATCGTCTCCGTCACCGGGTTGGGCGGCGTTCCGCTGCGCGAGAACTGCGCCGTCGTGATCGGCAGCGCCGTGTCGGCGAACTGCGGGTACAGCAGCGTCTCGATCGTCTTCTGAAGCCAGCGCGCAACGCCCGGATTGTCGGCGTACACCCGAACCTGGTTATCGATGAGCGTCGAGTGGACGAACAGCGTGTGACCCGCGCCCTCGGGGCACCACAGCACGCGCCAGTGGCTGAAGCGATCGGTGAGCGTCTTTCCCGCATCCGAGCTGAGCCGGATGAACGAGTTTTCGCCGGTCATGAGGACATCGTTGGGATCGACGGGTGGTGTCATGATTCCTCCTCGCGCCGGGTAATGTACAATGCACCGCCATGAAGCGCCCGGGGTTGAAACGGACGCCGAGTCGCGCGGTCGAGCGGGTGCGCAAGGCGCTCGCTTCGAACGCCGCGCCCGCCTCGCGCGCGGCCGCGAACAGCGACGCGGCACACGGCAGCGCACGCGGCGCCAAGGTGGTCTCGCTGCTCGAGCCCGATCTCGTGCTCGAGCGAACGGCTCGCCGCTTCCTCGTGCACCCGACCGATCACTGCGTGAAGTGCAACAGCACGTTCGTCGGCCGCGAGCCCGCCTTCATCCACTGTTTCCATTGCGGCAAGCTCGCGCGCATCGCGAACGCCTCGCTGCAGGCGCAGGAGGAATTCGAGATGCGCTCGGGACTGCGGATCGCCGTCTGACGTCACGCAGCGGCGCGCAGGTCGGTGACGACCTCGTGCCACCACTCTTCGGGCGGTCGCGCCTCCAGGCCTTCCAGCTGCCGCCGCGTCTCGCGGAACTTCGGATCGGCATGCCATGCTTCCCAGTCCGCACGCGTCTGCCACGTGCCGATGATCACGCGCTCGTCGAGCGCGTCGACGGGAATCGCGACCTGGCCGGCGATCCAACCCGGTTGACTGCGCGCCGCTTCGAGTCGCTCGCGCATCGCGGCGTCCCAGCGGGGCTCGGTGCCATCTTTCAGCTTCACGCGGGTCACGATCGTCATCATGACCGCCGCCCGCCTTTCTTCGGCCCGCCGCTCACCGTCTGGCGGCGTCGACGTCGCGTGCGACTCACGCGACCCGTCGGGCTCGTGTAACGCGCGGCAGCGCGCCCGCGGCCGGCGCCGGCGCGAGGCGTGGCGCGCTGCGCGCGCGCCTGTTTCGTGGTTCGGCCTCCGGAGCGTTTCGCCATGACACACCTCTTGCGCGCGCGACGGGTGCAAGTTCGACGCCCGCGACCGGCGGCGCCTCGCGCTTCGCCCGAGTATCACCAACGCTCGCGGTGGATGAGCTCCTCGAGCGGCTTGCGGCGGCGCGCGACGGACTTGGGCGCTTGCGACCGCGCGGGGTCGGCGTAGCCGAAGCCGATCACGCGATTCACGTACACGTCGGCGGGGATGCCCAGCAGGCGCGCGACCTCGGTCTCCGGCAGGTGCGCCGGACACGACGCGATGCCGTCCGCCCACGCGGCCAGCATCATGTTCTGCGCGCACCGGCCGGCATCGAACTCGTGGCGCTCGACCTGCGTGATCACGACGACCGCGGCGGCATCGGCGAGCCACCGGCCCCACGGTGACAGCGCGCCGAGCGCACGCACGCCGTCGCGCTCGGTAACGACGACGAGCCGGTTGGGCTCGCGATTCTTGCTGCTGCCGGTCATCCGCGCGGCCTGCACGATACGCCGCAACGACTCATCGGGAATCGGTCTCGGCAGATACACGCGCTGATCGCGCTTGTCGACGATCGTGCGGTAGGCGTCCATTTTAGATCCGCACGACCATCACGCCGATCCGCACGACCATCACGGCCGCCAGCGCGACGCATCGGGGCGCCGGCGATGCCAGTCGGTGACGCGCTCGTACGCGCGCGCCACGCGCAGCACCGCCGCGTCGTCGAACCGGCGCCCGACGATCTGGATCGATACGGGCAGCCCGTCGTTCGAGAAACCGGAGGGCACGACCACCGCGGGCAGCCCGAGCAGATTCCATGGGGCCGTGTAGCGGATGGACGCCGGCGCGAAGCCGGTCGACGGAAAGTCCTCGAAGCGCAACGCGGGCGCCGCCTGGCCGGGAAAGACGAGCGCGTCGACTCGGCTCAGAAGCGCGTCGATCTCCCGCCCGATGCGTGCGCGAAGGCGCTGCGCGCGCTGCACGTCCTGCGCCGTGAACAGCGCGGTGAGATAGATGCGGGTGCGTAGTCCCTCGCCGAACCGGTCAGCCGTCGCGCGCAGCGTCTGCGCGTGATACTCGTACGCCTCGGACATCAGCGGCGCCCAGACCGCCAGCGCGAGATCGAGCGACGGCGCGTCGACGTCTTCGAGCGTGGCACCTTCCCGGCGCAGGACGTCGAACGCCGTCAGCGCGGCCGTGCGCACCTCGTCGTCGAGCCCGGGGAAGTCGACGTAGTACCGCTTGAGCACACCGAGGCGCAGCCCGCGCGCGCCGCCTTCGAGCCCCGCGACGTAATCCTGCACGCTGGCGTGTCGCGTGGATGTGTCCTCGGGATCGGCGCCGGCGATTGCCTGCAGGAGCACGGCGCTGTCCCACACACTGCGCGTCATCGGGCCGACGTGGTCGAGCGACCACGAAAGCGGCAAGACGCCGCTGCGGCTGACGAGCCCATACGTCGGCTTGTGACCGACGAGCGCGGTCATCGCGGCCGGCCCTCGGATCGAGCCGCCGGTGTCCGAGCCGAGCGCGCCGGCGCAGAGCCCGGCCGCGGCCGCGACGGCAGAGCCGGACGACGAGCCAGCGGGCGCGCGCGCGACGTCCCACGGATTGCGCCCCGTCGGGAACGGTCCGTCGGTGACGGGCCGGCCGAACGCGAACTCGTGCAGCGCCAGCTTGCCGAGCAGCACGGCGCCGGCGTCTTTCAGCCGGCGCGTGACGAATGCGTCACGCGTCGGCACATGGTCGACGAGGACGCGCGAGCCGCCCGTCATCTTCACGCCGGCGACCGCGATCAGATCTTTCAGGGCGATCGGGACGCCATGCAGCGGACCGCGGCGATGCCCACGCTCCAGCTCCGCGTCGGCGGTTTTGGCCTGGGCCAGCGCCATGTCGGCGGTGACCGTGATGTACGACCGCAAGACGGGATCGTGCGTCGCGATGCGGTCGAGATAGGTCTGCGTGGCCTCGGTCGACGACAGCTCCCGTCGCGCCAGCGCGTCGCTGACGCCACGCAGATCGAGATCGCCGATGCTCAGCGCCACGGCTCGTCCTCCGGCGCGGGCACCGCGGCGCGCAGACGGTCGCGCTCGGGCAGCCAGGCGAGCCACATGGCGTAGAGCAGGTCGGCGTCCCGCATCGTGAGCTCGAGTCCGGCGACGCGGCATTCTTGATCGAACTGGGCGCGACGATCGGCATCGGATTTCATGGCGCGCGATTGTACCAGGCGTTATCCTCCGAGCCTGAATCCCACGAAAGGACCGAGCATGGCCACGGCGACTCCCCGGCTGATGGGCGCGGAAGTCAAGCGCAAGGAAGATCCCCGACTCGTGACCGGCAGCTCATCGTACGTCGGCGACATCAGTGTGCCGGGGCTGCACTACGTCGCGTTCGTTCGCAGCCCACACGCCCACGCGCGCGTGCGCCGCATCGACGCGAAAACGGCGCTGAACCGTTCTGGCGTCGTGCGCGTCGTCACCGGCGAGGACCTGAGAGCCCACGTGCAGCCGATTCCGCTGGGCGGCCCGAGCGCGGAGGGTGGCGGCGGCGGCGCGACCGAGGCGGGACGCAAGCACTATCCGCTCTCCATCGGTCGCGTCCGGCATGTCGGCGAGCCCGTGGCCGCAGTGATCGCGACGTCCGAAGCCGCGGCCGTCGACGGTGCGAAGGACGTCGACGTCGACTGGGAGCCGCTGCCGGCCGTCGGCGGCATCGCCGCGGCCATGAAAAAAGGCGCGCCCACGCTCCACGACGACGCGGCGGGCAACGTCGAGCACTCGACGCAGATCAAGCAGGGCGATCCCGACGCCGCCTTCACGCGCGCGCACCGTGTCGTGAAGCAGCGGATGGTCAGCCAGCGCCTCTCCGGGATTCCGATGGAGCCGCGCGCGACGCTCGCACAGCCGGATCCCGCGACGGGCGGCGTGACGGTGTGGGCGAGTCACCAGGCGCCGCACGTGCTCCGCAACGAGCTCGCGACCGTGCTCGGGCTGCCGCAGAATCTCGTGCGCGTGATCGCGCCGGAGGTCGGCGGCGGCTTCGGCGTGAAGTTCGGCATGTACCCGGAAGACGCGACGCTCGCCGCGTGCGCACGACTCTACAAGCTGCCGCTGCGCTGGACGGAGACGCGCGTCGAGCACATGGTCGCGACGACGCACGGCCGCGCACAGGTCACGGATCTCGAAGCGGCCGTCGAAACCGACGGCACCATCACCGCGGTGCGCATGCACGTGATGGCCGACATCGGTGCCTATCCGGTCTTCACGTTCATTCCCGACCTCACGCTCATGATGGGCGTCGGCGTGTACAAGTTCACCAACGTCGATCTCCGCTCGACGTGCGTGTTCACCAACTCGACGCCCGTGGCCGCGTACCGCGGCGCGGGGCGCCCGGAGGCGGCCTACTATCTCGAGCGGCTCATCGACGTCGTCGCGTTCGAGCTCGGCCGTCCTCCCGAGGAGATCCGGCGCAAGAACTTTATTCCGCCGTCCGCGTTTCCATACGCGACGCCGACCGGACAGCGTTACGACTCCGGCGAATACGATCGCGCGCTGACCAAGGCGCTCGGGATCGCCGGCGTCGACAAGCTCCGCGCCGAGCAACAGACGCGCGTGAGCGGGCCGGACCGCCCGCTGCTGGGCGTCGGCATGGCGTGCTACGTCGAGATGTGTGGGTTCGGTCCATTCGAAAGTGCGGTCGTGCGCGTCGAGCCCGGCGGGGACGTCACCGCTTTCACCGGGACGTCGGCGCACGGGCAGGGCCACGAGACGACGTTTGCGCAGATCATCGCCGATCATCTCGGCGTGCCGTTCGACAAGATCGTCGTCCGTCACGGCGACACGCTGAACACGCCGATGGGCAACGGCACGGGCGGCTCGCGCAGTCTGGCCGTCGGCGGCTCAGCGATTCTGGGCGCGGCGCTGAAGGTGCAGGACAAGGCGCGGCGCATCGCCGCGACCATGCTCGAGGCGGCGGCCGACGACGTGGTCTACGCCGACGGCCGCTTCAACGTGAAGGGCGCGCCGGCCAAGGCATTGACGATCGGCGACATCGCCGCCCGGGCCTACGCCGAGGGGCTGCCCGACGGCATGGAGTACGGCCTCGAGGCCACCGAGTTCTTCCGGCCACCCCAGCTCGTCTATCCGTTCGGTGCGCACGTCGCGGTGGTGGAGATCGATCGCGAGACCGGCCGCGTGCACGTGCGTGACTTCGTCTCGGTCGACGACTGCGGTGTTCGAATCAGTCCCACGCTCGTCGCGGGGCAGGTGCACGGCGGCCTCGCGCAGGGCATCGCGCAGGCGCTGCTCGAAGAAGTCGTGTACAGCGAGGACGGCCAGCTCGTGACCGGCTCGCTGATGGACTACGCCGTGCCGCACCCGGAGGACCTGCCCTCGTTCAAGACCGATCAGACCGTCACGCCGACGCCGTTCAATCCGATGGGCGCCAAGGGGATCGGTGAGGCGGCGACGATCGGCAGCACGCCCGCCATCGTCAACGCGGTGGTGGACGCGCTCAAGCCGTTCGGCGTGAAGCATCTCGATATGCCGCTCAAGCCCGAGCGCGTGTGGGGCGCGCTGCCGCGCAACGCATGAGCAGCCTCGACACGGCGCGCACCCTGGCGTTCGCACAGACGACGTGGGACGCCGACATCCTTCCCACGCTGACCGAGTACGTGAAGATTCCGGCGAAGTCGCCGATGTTCGACCCCGACTGGAGTGCGCACGGTCATCTCGACCGCGCCGTGGCGCTGATCGAGCAGTGGAGCCGGGCGCGCGCGATCGAGGGCCTGCGTGTGGAAGTCGTGCGGCTGCCGGGCCGCACGCCGCTCATGTTCATGGAGATTCCCGGCCGTGGCGACGACACCGTGTTGCTCTATGGCCATTGCGACAAGCAGCCCGAGATGGTCGGCTGGGCGGACGGCCTCGGGCCGTGGACGCCGGTGCGGCGTGGCGAGCGCCTCTACGGGCGTGGCGCTGCCGACGACGGCTACGCGGCGTTCGCGGCGCTCACCGCGATCCAGGCGCTCGGAGTGCAGGGGGTGCCGCACGCGCGGTGTGTCGTGCTCATCGAGGCGTGCGAGGAATCCGGCTCGTACGACCTGCCGCACTATGTCGACGCGCTCGCGTCTCGCATCGGCACGCCGAGTCTCGTCGTGTGCCTCGACTCGGGATGCTCGGACTACGAACACCTCTGGACGACGACGTCGCTGCGCGGCATCGTCAACGGTGTCCTGACCGTGGAGGTCCTGACGGAAGGCGTGCACTCGGGCGCCGCCAGCGGCATCGTGCCCTCGTCGTTCCGCATCCTGCGCGCGCTGCTCTCGCGCATCGAGGACGAGCAGACGGGTGAGGTACGGCTGCGTGACCTGCACGCCGACATCCCGCGCGAGCGCGTTGACCAGGCGCGCGCCGTGGCCGACGTGCTGGCCAAGCGCCTCGCGCAGTTCCCGTTCGTGCCCGGCATGCGGCCGATGCACGATGACCCGCTGCAGGCGCTGCTCGCCGGCACGTGGAAGCCGGCGCTGTCGATCACCGGCGCTGCCGGGCTGCCGTCGCCAAGGGACGGTGGCAACGTCCTGCGCCCGCAGACCGCGGCGAAGCTGTCGATGCGGCTACCGCCCACGGTGTCGGCCGCGCACGCGGCGCGGCGCCTCAAGGACGCGCTGGAAGCCGATCCTCCGTATGGCGCGCGCGTGTATTTCGAGGTCGAGGCGCCGGGCGATGGGTGGGACGCTCCGCCGACCGCGCCGTGGCTGGCGCACGCCATGCGGGCCGCGTCCGAAGCGTACTTCGGTCAGCCGGCGATGGCGCAGGGCACGGGCGGCTCGATTCCGTTCATGGCGATGCTGGGCGCGCGGTATCCGCAGGCGCAGTTCATGATCACGGGAGTGCTCGGACCCGACAGCAATGCGCATGGCCCGAACGAGTATCTGCACGTGCCGACCGGCGTGCGCGTGACGGCGTCCGTGGCATCCGTCCTCACGGCGCACGCGCAGCGCGCGCGCTGAGCGTCACGCCGAGCGGCGTGCCGCCGTGCTCAACCGATTGAAGACGTCGCGCACGCCGGGGACCGCCGCCGCAATGTCCTCCGCGAGCCGACGGGCGCGGCGGTCCTCCACGCGGCCTTCGAGCGTGACGTCGCCGTTCTGAACGCGCACGTCGATCTCGCGCGCGTCCAGCCGAGGGTCGTCGCACATCCACTGGCAGACGTCGTCGCGGATATGCTCATCGGTGCGGCGCCACTCGCGCGGACCACGGCCGACATGCGGCCCGGGCTCGAGTGCCGTATCGCCGGCGCCGCCGATGCCCGGACCGATCGTCCACCCGAGCCGCGGCTCGCGCCGCCGGCGCGAGCGCGCGGCCTCCTCGGACTCGTCAGGTCCGAAATAGCGGCGTTCGAGCGGCTCCATCGCGATTCACACCGGGCGATGGGCCTGCGGCGCGACCTCGTTCGCCATGCGGCGGCCGCGCGCGAAGAGGCCCCGCGCTTCCGCCATGTAGCCGCGCGCGATGTTCGACCAATGGCGTGATTTGCCTTCGAACGCGTCACTCATGCTGTTGGTGGCCGCGATCGCCTTGTCGCGGGCCAGCGCGCGCCGGGTGCGGCCGCGCTCGGGGTCGAGCATATACGCGGCGACCGCACCGATCGCGACGCTCACCATGACGCCAAAGAGCTTCTTCATGTCGCACCTCCGCGCCCGTTCGCCGCTGCAGCGGCGGTGCCAACGACTTCCGCACGGCGACGCGGCTCGCGAGAGCGTCGTGTACTGGCGCCGGCGTTGCACGCCGGCTTGCGCGGCGGCGGTACACTGATGACTGTGAATATTCCGGCGGACGCGCGTCTGCAGGCGCTCGAAGACATCGCGACCCAATTGCGCGTCGATAGCGTACGTGCGACGACGGCCGCGGGCAGCGGGCATCCGACGTCCTGCGCGTCCGCCGCGGATCTGGTCGCGGCAATCTTCTTCGACGTCATGCGCATGGATCCGGACGCGCCGCGCGATCCCGCGTGTGATCGTTTCGTGCTCAGCAAGGGCCACGCGGCGCCGCTCCTTTATGCTGCCTGGGCCGCCGCCGGCGCGCTCGACCGCAAGGACCTCGTGCAGCTGCGGCAGATCGACAGCGATCTCGAAGGTCACCCCACGCCGCGCTTACCGTTCGTCGACGTCGCCACCGGGTCCCTCGGCCAGGGCCTCGGCGTCGGCGTTGGGCTGGCGCTCGGCGCGCGGAGCCTCGGCGCGGACGCGCGGGTGTTCGTGCTGCTCGGCGACGGCGAGATGGCGGAGGGCTCGGTCTGGGAGGCCGCGCAGATGGCGAGCCACGAGAAGGTCGACAATCTCGTGGCGGTCGTCGACGTCAATGCCCTCGGCCAGTCGGGTCCAACGATGCTCGGGCACGACGTCAAGGCATATCAGCGTCGCTTCGCCGCGTTTGGCTGGCGCGTGAGCGTCATCGACGGCCACGACATGCGCGAGATCACGGTCGCGCTGCGACGGGCCACGCGCGGCCGCGGTGCGCCGACCGCGATCGTCGCGCGCACGAGCAAGGGCAAGGGGCTCGGTGCCGACGTCGAGGGCAAGGAAGGCTGGCACGGCAAGCCGCTTCCCGCCGACATGGCGGAACGCGTGATCGCCGACCTCGAGCGTGGCCTGCATCATCTGCCGGCGCCGCCCATTCGCCGGCCTCGACGGCGCGTCGGCAAACACGCGCTGCCGGCGCCGCAGCCGATTGCGGGCAAGCCGCCCGTCGGCGACATCGCGACCCGCCAGGCCTATGGTGAGGCGCTCGTGCGCCTGGGCGAGAGCGATGCTCGTGTGCGCGCGCTCGACGGCGACGTGAAGAACTCGACGTACGCCGAGAAATTCAAGGAGCGCTTCCCCGAGCGGTTCGTCGAGGGCTGGATCGCCGAGCAGAACATGGTGAGCGTCGCGGCGGGGCTCGCGGCCCAGGGGCTCGTGCCGTTCGTGTCGTCGTTCGCGTGCTTTCTCGAGCGCGCGGCGGATCAGGTGCGCATGGCCGGCATCTCGCGCGCGAACGTCAAGCTGTGTGGATCACACGCGGGCGTGTCGATCGGCGAGGACGGGCCGTCGCAAATGGCGCTCGAGGATCTCGCGCTCTTTCGTGCGATCCCCGAGGCCGTGGTGTTCTATCCCTCCGACGGCGTGGCGACCGACGCCGCGGTGCAGCTCGCGAATTCCCGCAAGGGCGTCGTGTACATCCGCACGACCCGCGGCAAGACGCCCGGACTCTATTCCGCCGACGAGGCGTTTGCCGTCGGCGCGCTGAAGACGCTGCGCCGCAGCGATCACGATCGCCTGGTCATCGTCGGCGCCGGAGTGACGCTGCACGAGGCACTGGCCGCGCACGAAGAGCTCGCGCGGGGCGGCGTCAATGTGCGCGTCATCGATCTGTTCTGCGTCAAGCCCGTCGATGCCGCCGCCTTGCTCGAGGCTGCGCGCGCGTGCGACAACCACATCCTCACGGTCGAGGACCACTATCCGCAGGGGGGGCTCGGCGACGCGGTCATGGAAGCCGTCGCCGAGACCGGTGTGCTCGTTCACCGCCTGGCCGTGCGCGAGATCCCCCGCAGCGGCACGCCGAAGCAGCTGCTCGAGCGCTTCGGCATCGGACGCGGCGCCATCCTCGCGAAGGTCCGCGAGATCCTCGGCGGCTGAGCGTCACGCCGCGCGGCGGCGGAGCGCGCGCAGCGCGCGATACGCCGGCAAGACG
>JBKOUQ010000263.1:0-10366 GCA_046723475.1 Candidatus Methylomirabilota bacterium | reverse complement strand
CGTCACCGTCGCCGCGCCCATCTTTCTGTTCCTCGTCGGATTCGTCCTGCCGCTGTCACTGCATCGCCACGCAGGTAACATCGCCACCTGGGCGCGGTTGTCGCCATACTGGCGGCGCGGTGCCCAGATCATCGCCGCCGGTATCCTGCTCAACGTCATCGTCTTCGGCTACATCAACGTGCTCTCGCTGTCGCCGGACGAGTCGCCGTGGGCTGGCGGCGTGCTGCAGACGATCGGCCTGGCGATCATGGTCATGGCGCCGACGGCGGCGCTGCTGCGCTGGCGCGGCGGGCGACCGGCGCTCCTCGGCGTCGCGGTCGTCGCGTACCTGCTCTTCCTCGTCGCGTACGAGCCACTGAAGACGTGGCTTCCGAAGCATCCCGTGATCGCGCTGACGCTGTTCCTCGACTATCCACCGTGGCCGTGGCTCTGCATCGTCCTGCTCGGTCTGGTGCTCGGATGGTGGTGGCGTGACGTCGCGGCGCGCGGTCCGGACGCGCCGTTCTTCCGCAACCTCGCGCTCGTCGGCGGTGTCCTCGTGGTGCTCGCGGTGGTGGGGGAGCTCGTGTGGCCGTCGTTCCCGCACATCGGCTTCACCCGCGACCGTGTCCTCAACCATCACTGGATCCCGGCGCCGATCACGACTGTGTGGATTCTCGGCACGGTATTCCTGATGCTCGCCTTCTTCTACTGGCTCTGCGAGCGGCGCGGCTGGCGACCAGACTCCCACAACGTGGTCTCTTCCTTGACCAGCCGCTGGCTGGTCGTGCTCGGCCAGACAGCGCTGATGCTGTACTTCGTGCATCAGGTGATCGCGTACACACTGCTCGGCGAGCGCGGTCTGCCGTTCAGTGTGCAGTTGAACTTCCATCGCTGGTGGGAGTTCTGGCTGGCCAACGCGGCGCTGGTCGCGGCGTGCGTAGTACTAGGCTACGGATGGCAGGCGATCAAGGCGCGCCGGACCGCGCGGCGATCGTCATCGCCGGGGCCGTTGTCGGCGGTCACTCCCCGATGAAGTCGGGCGCGCGCTTGGCGAAGAAGGCCTTCACCGCCTCCTTGTGATCGCGCGTGCGCTGCAGCCGCGCCCACTCGCCGCGCTCGTACGTCACGGCCTCGGCGAGCGGCAGCCGGGCGCAATGCACGAGTGCTCGCTTGTTGGCCTGCACGGACAGCGGCGCGCGTGATGCGACGATCTCGGCGACGCGGCGCGCTTCGGCGTCGACGTCCTCGGTGACGGACGACACCAGGCCGAGCGCGAGCGCCTCCTCGGCTTCGACGGTGCGACCCGTGAGAAGCAGGTCGAGCGCCACGCTCTCGCCGGCCACGCGCGCCAGGCGTGCCGTCGACACCGCGAGCCCCAGCTTGACGCCCACCCCGGCGAACCGTGCGGCCGGACCTGCGACGCGCAGGTCGCACGCCAGCGCGAGCTCGAGGCCGCCGCCGTACGCATAGCCGTTGACGGCGGCGACAGTCGCGCCGGGGAAGCCGGCGAGCGCGGCGAACACCGCCTCGTCGGCGTCCACGAACGCGCGTACGTCGGCCGGCGTCAGCTTGGCCTCGTCGCGGAGATCGGCGCCCGCGCAGAACGCGCGTCCGCGGCCCGCGATGACGACGGCGCGAACACGCCGGCGCGCGAAATCGTCGAGGGCCTCGCGCAGCGCCGCGCGGACCGTATCGGAGAGCAGATTGAGCGGCGGCGCGTCGAGCACGAGCGTGCCCACCACCCCGTCCACGCCGACGTGGACGGTCATCGCGGCCGACCCGCGGCGGCCGGTGGCTTACCGGACACCGGGCTGTTCGGCGCGCGCGGCGTCGACCCCGGCGCACCTTGCGGGCCGAAGCGATAGTCGCGCTGCCAGAGCTCGAGGTACTCGACGGCGTTCCGCTTGATGTCGTCGATCTCCTCCGCGGTCATCAGGCGTACGGGCTTGGCGGGCACGCCCATCACGAGCCAGCCGGCCGGCACGACCTTGCCCTGCGGCACCAGCGAGCCCGCGGCGACCTGTGCGCCATCCTCGATGACGGCCCCCGTCAGCACGACGGCGCCGATGCCGATGCGGACGTCATTGCCGATGCGGCAGGCGTGCACCACGCACCGATGGCCGATCGTCACGCGATCGCCGACGATGCACGGCAGGTCGGGTGTCACGTGCAGCACGGAGTTGTCCTGCACGTTGGTGTCGCGGCCGACGTACACGTAGTTGTCCTGATCGCCGCGCACGACCGTGAACGGCCAGATCGACGCGCCTTCCTCGATGATCACGTCGCCGATCACCTGCGCGGCCGGATCGACGTACGCGCCCGGATGCACGCGCGGCGTGCGGCCGGGGACGGACCGGATCACGCCTCCGCTCCGGCGCCGACCGGATCGAGCGCGGTGTTCACCGCACGCTTGAGCGCGGAGGTCAGCTCGGGCGGCCGCGCCGCGATGTCGCGTGCCCACTCGATCGCCTCGCGCATCAGCGCCTCGGGCTCGACGACGGCGGACAGCAGGCCGAGGCGGTGCGCTTCTTGCGCCTCCACGGTGCGGCCGGTCAGCAGCAGGTCGCGCGCGCGACCCTCGAAGAGCAGACGCGAGAGCTGCACGTTGGACGCCATGAGGCCGACTTTGACCCCGACTGCGCCGAACTTCGCCCGCGTGGAGCCGACGCGCACGTCGCACCAGAGCGCCAGCACGAGGCCGCCCCCCATCGCCCAGCCGTTGACGGCGGCGACGATCGGGCGCTCGTACTCGCGCAGCGCGCGAAACGTCTCGTCGCCGCGCTGCAGAAAGCGGTCGACGGTCTCCGCGGTCAACTCTTCCTCTTCCTTGAGGTCGGCGCCGCCGCAGAACGCGCGGTCGCCCGCGCCGGTCAGCACGACGGCGCGCGCGCCGGCTTCGCGGAACTCGGCGAGGGCCTGACGGATGCCGCGGCGGTTGTCGTCGCTCAGCACGTTCATCGGCGGGTTGTCGAGCACGATGACGCCGACGGACCCGTCCAGCGACCAGCGCGTGTGCGCGTTGGCGCCCATCAGCGACCGGTGAAGGCGGCGTCGCGCCGCTCGAAGAACGCGGCGACGGCCGCTTTGTGGTCCTCGGTGCCCACGAGCCGGCAAAAGTGGTCGTGCTCGAGGGCGAGCGCGCCGGCCGGCGTCAGCACGCGCGCAGCACGCACGGCGTCGCGCACGGCCGCCAGCGCGAGCGGCGGCAGCGCGCGTAAGCGTTGCAGCAGCGTGGCGGCCTCGTCGCCGAGCCTCCCGCCGGGCACCACACGCGTGACGAGACCGACGCGCAATGCCGCGGCCGCGTCGAGCGTGCGCGCGGCCAGCATCAGCTCCTTGGCGGCGGCCTCGCCGAGCAAGCGCGTGAGGCGTACCGCGCACGCTACGGGATCGCGCACGTCCGACACAGAAAACGTCGCTCCGTCGCCGGCGAGTCGAATGTCGGCCTCGAGCAGCCGCTCGACGTCGCTTCCTGCGCATGCGCCGGCGACGATGGCGACGGTGATGCCCGCGGCCTCGACGATTTGCATGCGGGGCTCAGGATACTAGACGACGCCATCCTTCCGGAGCTGCGCGATCGCGTCGGCGTCGTACCCGAGCTCGCTGAGGATTTCGTCGGCATGCTCCCCGCACGCGGGCGGCGGACGGCGCACGCGCGCGCGCCCCGTCGAGAACTCCAGCGGGAACCGCAGCAGCTTCACCGGCCCCGCGACGGGATGCGTGATCTCTTCCACCGCGTCCGCGGCCTGCACGGCGGGATCGGCGAACGTCTCGGCATAGTCGTTCACCGCCGACGCCCACACACCGGCGGGCACGAGCCGCTCGATCCACTCCGCCGTCGTGCGCGTGCGCATGACGGGCTCGAGCAGGCGCGCCACCGCCTCGCGCGCCTCGAAGTTCCAGCCGGGCTTCGCGAGGTCGCGCAGGGCGGGCAGCTCGAGGACGTCGGCGAGCTGTGGCAGCGGCGACATCGACAGCATCACGTGGCCATCGCGTGTGGGATAGACGCCGTACGGCGGCGGGTGAAACGTGCTCGCCAGCGGAGTGGCCGTCTTCTCGAGTCGCGCACCGTTCAAGAAATAGCTGGCCGACTCGATCTGCAGATCGAGCGCCGCGCGGAGCATGCTGACCTCGACGTGCACGCCGTGTCCCGTGCGCTGCCGCTCCAGCAGCGCGGCGAGCACGCCGAGTGCCAGCAGCGTCGCGCCGTGCTGGTCGACGACGGCGGTGCCGACCGGAATCGGCGGCTGATCGGCGCGACCGGAGATCGACGCGAGGCCCGAGATGCCCTGCATCAGCAGATCCTGTCCCGGGCGGTCACGGTAGGGACTCGCCTCGCCGTACCCGGACGCCGACACGTAGACGAGCTGCGGGTTGAGCGCGCGCGCGGCGTCCCAGTCGAGGCCGTGGCGCGCCATGACGCCGGGACGGAAATTCTGCACGAGCACGTCGGCGCGCTCCACCAGGCGCCGCGCCACGGCGCGGCCCTCGGCGTGCTTCAGATCCAGCGTGAGGCTGCGCTGATTGCGATGCGACAGCAGAAAGAAGACGCTGACCCCGTTCTTGAACAGGTCGGCGCCGGACCAGTTCCGCTCCCAGAGCCGGCCACCCGGTGGCTCGACTTTGACGACGTCGGCGCCGAGATCGGCGAGAAACTGCACGCCGGACGGGCCGAGCAAGAACTGCGTGAACGATACGACGCGGACACCGGCGAGGATCGCCAGGGGCGGGCGCGCGTCCATCAGACGTCGACGCGCTTGAGAATGTGCGTGGCGGCGGCGACCACGTCGCCCCGGTCGGTGGTGACGGTCACGCGAGAGAAAACTTTACGCTCGCGCTCGTTGCGCTCGGTCACTTCGTACTCGACGGTGATGGTGTCACCGAAGAACAGGGGCGCGGGAAACCGCACGCGGTCGTAGCCGTACGACACCCATGTCCCCTCGGCGCCGTCGAGGATCTTCGTGGACGCATTGGACATGAATCCCACCGCGAGCGCCCCGTGCGCGATGCGGCGCCCGTACCGCGTGCGCCGCATGTACGCCTCATCGGTGTGGTTCGGCGAGAAGTCGCCGGTGATGCCGGCGAACAGGTAGACGTCGGATTCCGAAACGGTCTTGCTGACCGTGACCTTGCGGCCCACGGGAAACGCGGCGAGCGGATCGGTCGTCATGGGCGGGATGGTAAATCCGCCGGCATGCGCCTTGCTCAAATTTGTCGCATGTCGTTTTTCTGGACGCTTACACTCGCCGCGATCAGTGGTCTCGTCGGTATCAGTTTGCTCGTCGTGTGGGGGGTGCGGGTGCTCGCGCGCAAAGATCGCGCGGAGGAGCGGGCGAGCCGGATCAGCGTCGACGTCGCCGCTGCGCTGGCGCGTGAGCCTCGCCTGCGTCAGGCGGCGATCCTTCCCGTGGCGAGCATCCCGCTCCAGCGAACGCCGCGGGTCGAGCTCACGGGACGGGTACCGTCGACGAGCGTTCGCGACGTCGCGGTACAGGTGGCGAGCCGAGCGACCGAGCGGCTGTGCCCCGGCATGCAGGTCGTCGATCACCTCGAGATCGCGCCCACGGCCGAGCAGCGCCCCGCCTGATCGCGCCCGCGGCGTCCGTGTCGCGCGCGCCCACTCGATCTTGCTGCGGTTTCCCCGCCGCGCGGGAAGTGATAAGGTCCCGGCACCCCACAGGAGGACTGATCATGGCCGACACGATCCGAGTCGTCGAGTACTTCTATGTCGAGACGCCGAACACGCCGGGTGTGGGCGGCGCCATGCTGACCACGCTGCGCGACGCGGGCGTCAACCTCCTCGCGTTTTCCGGCTTTCCGAGCGGTCGCCGCGCCCAGCTCGACTTCGTGCCGGAGAATGCCGCGGCCTTTCGCGCCGCCGCGAAGGCGGCCAAGTGGAAGGTCGTTGGCCCCAAGAAAGCCTTCCTCATCAGCGGTACGGACCGGCCGGGCGCGGGCGCGGAGCTGATGACCCGGCTGGCGCAGGCAAAGATCAACGTGACCGCGATCGATGCCGTCTGCGCGGGCGGCGGCGCCTACGGCGCCATTCTCTGGGTGGCGCCGCGCGACGTCGCGAAGGCCGCCAAGGCGTTGGGGGCCGCGTGAGCGCGGACACATCGACGCGTCTCGCCCTGCACACCTGGACGCTCGACACGACGCCGCTGCCCGCGGCGCTCGCGGCCGCACGCGACGACGGCTGGGAGGGGATCGAGCTGCGACGTCTCGACTGGGCGCGCGCCGCCGAGGCCGGTCGTCCGGCGACGTGGGTCGAGGACACCGTCCGCACGAGCGGGCTGCCGGTGGCGTGCGTCGGTGTCGAGTTCGGCTGGATGTGGGCCGATGGCGCAGAGCGCGCGCGGCTGCTCCACGTGTTCGACGAGCAATGCGCCCGCGCGCGCGCGCTGGGATGCGCGACGATCATGAGCCCCGTCGACAAGGGCGTCGGCGACGTTGCGCGTGCCGCCGCGTCCGTGCGTGAGGTCGGGGACATCGCCGCGCGCCACGGCGTCCGCCTGGCGGTGGAGTTCAACTCGCAGGCCGCGCAGCTCAACACCCTCGAAGCGGTGCGTGAAGTTCTCGCGAAAGCCGGACACCGGAGCTGCGGTGTGCTGTTCGACGCCTATCACATGGAGCGCAGCGGCGGCTCGCCGCGCTCGCTGGACGACGTCCGCGCCGACGAGCTCGTGTACGTGCAATTCAGCGACGTGCCGCAGGGCGAGGTGAAGCCGGGCGAGGTCCTGAACCGGCTGCCGCCCGGTCGTGGGCGCGTGCCGTTCAAGGAGTTTTTCGCCGCGGTGCGCAAGACGGGATACGCGGGCTTCATGAGCTACGAGGCGCCGAATCCGGAGGCCTGGGGGCGGCCGCCGCGCGAGGTCACGCGCGAGGCGATGGCCGCGACACGCTCGATGCTCTGAGCGGGAGCTCTACGCGAGCACGCTCTCGAGCGGCGCGGGCGGCTCGCCGACGGCAGCGGCCACCGCCGGGTGCACGACGCGGCCGCGCGCGACGTTGACGCCTTTCGCCAGCGCGGCGTTGGCCCGCACGGCGTGGACCACGCCGCGGCCCGCGAGCTCGAGCACGTAGGGCAGCGTCGTGTTCGTCAGCGCGAAGGTCGACGTGCGCGGCACGAGCGCCGGCATGTTCGCCACGCCATAGTGGACGACGCCCGACACCACGTAGACGGGATCGAGCAGCGTCGTCGGATGGATCGTTTCCACACACGCGCCCTGATCCACCGCGACGTCGACGATGACCGCGCCTTCCTTCATGGTCGTGACCATGGCTGCGCTGACCAGCACGGGCGCGCGCGCGCCGGTGATGAGGACCGCGCCGATCACCAGATCGGCACGGCGGACGACGGCCTGGAGGTTGAACGCGTTGGACATGATCGTGACGACGCGGCCGGCGAAGAGATCGTCGACGGCGCGCAGGCGGTCGGGGTTCACGTCGAGGATCGACACGTCCGCGCCAAGCCCGATGGCGATGCGCGCGGCGTTCACGCCGACGGTGCCGGCGCCGATGACGACGACGTTTCCCGGCGGAACCCCAGGCACGCCCGAGAGCAGAATCCCGCGTCCGCCGTGAGCGCGGCCCAGATAGAACGCGCCCTCCTGCACGGCCAGACGTCCCGCCACCTCGCTCATCGGCGTGAGCAGCGGCAAGCTACCGTCGGCGCGCTGGACCGTCTCGTACGCGATCGCGGTGGTGCCGGCATCCCGCAGGGCACGGGTCAGCTCCGGCGCGGGCGCAAGGTGGAGATACGTGAAGAGCGTCTGGCCCGCACGCAGTCGCGGATACTCTTCGGGCACGGGCTCCTTGACCTTCAGCACCAGCTCGGCGCGCCGCCAGACGTCGGCCGCGCTCGCGAGCTCGGCGCCGACGGCGGCGTACTCGTCGTCGCGAATTCCGCTGCCGAGCCCCGCGCCCTTCTCGACGAGGACGGTGTGGCCGGCCTCGCGCAGCGCGTGTGCGCCGGCCGGCGTGAGGGCAATGCGCTGCTCGCCAGGTTTGATCTCGCGCGGAATGCCGACGATCATCCGCGCAACAGCGTCTCGGCCGCCTCCATCAGCGTCTCGCTCAGCGTGGGATGCGTGTGGATGGTCAGCGCCAGATCCTCGGCGCGTAGCGCGGTCTCGACGGCGAGCGCGGCCTCGGCGATCTGCTCGCCCGCACCGGGCCCCGCGATGCCGGCGCCGAGAAGTCGGCCGGACTCCGGATCGACGACGAGCTTGGTGACGCCGTCGTTGCGACCGAGCGTGGCGGCGCGGCCGGAGGCCGCCCACTGGAATTTCGCGATGCGCACGGCGCGGCCGTCGGCCGCCGCCGCGGTCTCGGTGACGCCGCACCAGGCGATCTCGGGATCGGTGAAGACGACGGCCGGGATCACGGTGTTGTCGAACGCCGCCGGCTGCCCCGCGATCGCCTCGGCCGCCACCTTACCCTGCCGCATGGCGCGATGGGCGAGCATCGGCTCGCCGGTGGCGTCGCCGACGGCGAAGATGCGCGGATCGGCGGTGGCGCAGCGCGTGTCGATCTCGACGAAGCCGCGCGCATCGAGTCTCGCGCGTGTGGTTTGAAGCCCGACCCCGTCGGTGAGCGGGCGACGACCGACGGCGATCAGCGCGCGATCGAACGTCGCGACCGCGCCGGCGATGGTCGCTTCGAGGCCGCCCGACGTCTCGCGCAGCGCCTCGAGTCGCGCACCGAGCCGGACCGCCGCGAATTGCTTGTCGACCCGGCGAGCCACCCACTGCACGAGGTCGCGGTCGACGCCGGGCAGCAGTCCGTCCGTCATCTCGACGAGGGTGACGGCGCTGCCGAGTGCCGCGTAGACCTGACCGAGCTCGAGACCGATGTAGCCGCCGCCCACGACGAGGAGCCGCTCGGGGATGTCCGCGACGTCGAGGGCGGCCGTCGAGTCCATGATCCGCTCGGACGGTGTGACACCGGGCAAGCGCGAGGGCGCCGAGCCGGTGGCCACGATCGCGTGCCGGAACTTCAGCGCCTGCGGCTCGTCACCCTCGACGCGGATCGTGCGCGCGTCCTCGAAGACGCCGCGGCCACCGACGACCTCCACGCCCTTGGCCTTCGCGACACCGGCCAGCCCGCGCGCGAGCTTGCCGATCACGCGCTCGGACTTCCACTTGCGCAGCGGATCGAGCGAGACGCGCGCGGGGCCGAAGTCGATGCCGAACTCTTTGGCGCGCTCGGCCTCGCCCAGCACGGCCGCGACGTGCAACAACGCCTTCGACGGAATGCAGCCCTCGAACAGGCACGCGCCGCCCAGCCGCTTGCCGGCGTCGACGACGACCGTCTCGAGCCCCAGCTCGGCGCAGCGAAACGCCGCCGAGTAGCCGCCCGGGCCGCCGCCGATGACGACGACGTCGACGTCGCGCACGAGGTCGCCCATCACCATGTCAGAGTCCCAGCAAGAGCTCCGGCCGCTCGAGCCGGCGGACGATGGCGGCCGCGAAGCGCGCACCGTCGGCGCCGTCGGCCACCCGGTGGTCGAACGTCAGCGACAGCGGCAGCAGCAGCCTCGGCTCGATACGTCCATCGCGCACGGTCGGCTCGAGGCGCGCGCGGGCGACGCCGAGGATCGCAACCTCCGGATAGTTGATGATCGGAATGGCGCCGGTCCCGCCGAGCGCGCCGATGTTCGTGATCGTGAACGTGCCGCCGCGCAGATCGTCGAGCGTGGCCTTGCCCTCGCGTACGCGCTGCGCGAGCGCGCCGAGCTCGCGCGCGATGTCGAGCACCGCTTTGCCGTCCAGGCCGCGGAGCACGGGCACGATGAGCCCGCGCTCGGTGGCCACGGCCACGCCGAGGTTGACGTAGCGCTTGACGATGAGCTGACCGGCGGCGGCGTCGAGCGTCGCGTTGAACGTCGGATGCTCGACGAGCGCCTGTGCGGCCGCCTTCAGCAGAAACGCGGTCAGCGTCAGCGTCACCCCCCGCGCCTTTGCGCCGTCCAGATTCCGCGTAATGATCGCGTCAAGCTCGGTGATGTCCGCGCGGTCGAAGTGCGTCACATGCGGGATGACGGTCGCGGACAGCGTCATGCGCTCGGCGATCGTGCGGCGCAGGTGCGAGAGCGGCTGACGCTCGATGGGCCCCCACTGCTCGAAGTTGGGCAGCGGCGGCTCGGTGACGTGAGTTGCCAGCGGCTTCGCCGGTGCCGCGGCCTCCGTCGGCGCAGCGCGCGGCGCGGGCGCGGTCGGCTGCGCGCCGGTCGACGCCGCGCGCACGTCGTCGTCAGTGACACGCCCGCCGGGGCCCGTCGGGACGACGCTCTTGAGATCCACGCCGAGCTCGCGTGCGAGCCGCCGCGTGGACGGCGTCGCCGGCACCGGTCCGGAGCGCAGTGCCGCGCGCGCACTCGACC